>JBKPHT010000217.1:0-10473 GCA_046730015.1 Actinomycetota bacterium | reverse complement strand
GCCGAGGGTCCCGCCCGTGATGCCGAGATCTTCGGCGTGATCGTGAACGAGGTGCGCTACCGGAAACGGCTCGACGCCTAGACAGAAGCTAGGGGCTCAAACGGGCTCTCCGCGTTTCAGGGTGGGCTGATGGTGTCGAGTAGTGCCCAGTTCGGCCGGCCGGAGTAGAGCAGTGCACGGATTCGGTAGTGGGGGAAGTTGCGCGGTACGCGCTGGACAGGTCGAGCGTCGCCCACTCGATCCCGGCCAGCCACTCGGCGGGCCGTTCGGCGAGCCAGCGGCACGGCTCGACGTGGTCACGGCCCGCCACGACGTCGAGCAGCTGGCCACCGCGGACGTCGACAATCTGGGTCGACCACAACTGCGTGCGGAACTCCCGCACGCGGCTCGCCGGTTTCGCGGTGTTCGAAGCTGCAAGTCCCACCGAACGTCGTAGTTCGAGGCCGGTTCGTCTACTCGTAGGCGAGATATCGGCCTGGCTTGTCGGGCTCCTCAACCTCGAAACGCAGCTGAAGGTCGGTGTGTTCGATCATGTCGACCTGTTGAGAGAACTGTTCATTGGTGACGATGAGATGGCCTCCGAGACGCCAGGCCTGCGCAAGCCACGTCCGAAGAGTGTCAAGCAACATGCGATCCGTCTTCGTTGCCAGTTGAGACTTGCGAACCCAGAAGTAGACCGCCGCTTCGTAGTCGTCCCACCGACGGTTTCCGACCGGAGTGATGCGCGCCTCGGCGAACATGCGCGCATCGGTTGGCATGACATAGACGCAGCCGAGACATTCCGCTTCTGCCGGGTTCATCACCGTGTAGGTGAAAGCCTCGCGGCTTGCGTGCCGTCGCTCGAGCTTCTCCAAGTCCTCCCGGTTGGCAGCCACGGTGAAGTCGTCTTCGGGCCAGCTCGACTGCTCCCACGTTCGCAGGTAGTCCCTGCTCTCCATCACGGCCGCGTAGTCCATCTCGGCATCAGCAGCCACGATCGGTCGGAGCACGAAGTCGTCCGTCGTCAGACCTTCGGGGACATCGAATTCCATGTTCTCGAAAGGCACGTCTTCACTCCTGCGCGTCGGTTGACTTTCAGGACGAAAGCTAGCCGGGTCTCGACCTGAGCCGTTGTGTGGTGCGACGACCTCGACATGGGCGCATGCGCCGGCGTGTCGTCTGTCGTCCCCAACACTGCCGGGTTGCCCACCACGGAGGCTCGTGTCCCCACGACATGGCCCGCAGGGGGTGTCAAAGCTGTCCTACCTACCCGACGCTCACCCCACCTTCAGACGCGAAGCGCCCTCAAACGCGTAGAGCCACATCAACCGCGCGCGCCCGACGATGTCAGGAATGACGCCAGCCGGCCGTACCCGCGATCGCAGGCTGGCGATTCAGTGTCCGATCACGTCTCGATCGACTCGGGCTTACGATCCGAAGAGGCCATCGACACATGCCACCACGGCGCTGACATCACCCTCGACAGTTCCGCAGTTGATGAAATCGAAGGCTTCCTGACGGCTGAACCCAGGTCCGGTGTTCGTTGCTCTGCAGGGAGCGTCACCGCCGGAAACCAGTGATACTTGAACACGGCCGAGCGTTGGGTCCTCGTAGAAGATCGGACCTCCTGAATCGCCGTTGCACGTGCCGTTCTCGCCCTTGGCGATGTTCATCGACAGTCGCAGCACATCATTGACCGGGTTGTACGCGCCGTACATGAGGCCTTCGGCGATATACCGAATGAGGAACTTCGATGTGTTGGTTCCAGATGGATCGGCCGGGCCCGTCTCCTGCCCGGGGATGGGGAACTTCTCACCTGTCCCATAGCCGACAGCGGTGAAGGACAAATCGTGAGTCGGGTTGCTGACGCTGCTGATCAGCCGCGACAGGTACCCGGGGTCTGGAGCGACTTGAACGGGCGTGAGCGCCCCCCAGCGCTCCTGGATCGTCTGGCCGAGAGTGTTCTCGGCACTTGCGGAGAACACGACGAGCCCGTAGTCGAACGTCTCGAAGGGCGCATCCTTTGCAGGGAAGCTGATCGGAACTCCACCCCTGACGTAGAAGGTGGCGTCCGTCGTTGTCCCATTGACCTGATTGTTCTGATCGAACGACACGCCAACGGAATCAATGTCTCCCGCGGCAATTGCGGCCGCCCACGCATCGGTGCAGTGGGCGGCGGTCAAGATGACCACCTTGTCCGCATCCCTGTGGAGCAGACTCCCGCTGCAGCTGATGCGAGCCACGTTCTCCGCCTCGATGATTCCCCGCACGGACGCAACGTTCGGATACTCGTTGTTGACATCTGGTCTGCCCCAGGTGATGGCGCCGGCACCTGACGACATGCCGACAACCAAAGCGACAACAGCGAACGGCCCTACGAGGAGTCTCGTTCTCATGCCATCTTCCCCATGTCGATGTGCTTCGAATTTTGTGGGTGGCTTTCGTAATTTCCGTGCGTTCGTCCCGCGGCCGGTGCGGACCGTATCACGGCTGTGCGCGACGGAGCGTGGGCAGCGGCGAACACACAGGCGCGTGATGATCGCGACGTTCTGCAACCCGGGCATGAGGAGATTCTCCCGGTGGTCATGGGTCAGGCGCGCCGGCCCTCATGCGACGAGGTAGGTCTCGTAGATCACGCCTGCGGCCTGGCGGCCGCCGACGCTGATGAAGACGCCCTTGTTCAGCCAGTCGAGATGGGCGGCGGCGGTCTCGATCTGGGTCGCGGTGCGGAAGGTGTACTCGCTGGCGTCGACGGGCTCACCGCGCCCGAGACGTCCGAGGACCTCGGCGCTGCCATGGCGCACACCTCGTGACTGGACGTAGAGCAGATCGCCGCTGTCGGTCTCGAGCGCGTAGCGGATATCGCCGAGCGCGGTGCCGTCCGGCAGGACGATCTGCCAGTCGGCGCTGGCGCCAGGCAGCAGCTTCCCCTCGAGCTCGGGACCGGTGAACGTGCCGCCGGTCAGGGGCACGATGCGCCGGTGGCCTTGGGCGGTCTCGCCGACGTCGAGTGGTTGACCGATGGTGGCCTCCAGGCGGAAGACCTGGGTCAGGCGAGGGTCAGGAAGGTGATTGCTCATGGATGGCTCCTGTCGCCGCCGGGTCGTTGGGATGGGGCTCGAGCGGGGTCACGGCGACCCGCATCCAGTCGTAGAGCGCAGGGCACGGAGCAGATCCTTGAGCTGGGCTCCGCTGTCGGCCCGGTACAGGCAGATCGGTTGCACGATCATGGTCGCGCCCCTGGGGGACACGTCGCGCCCGTGCCAGACCCTGGTAGATGCCCCTGGTCTGCGGTTCCGACCACCGGGGAGCCGTAGGCTGCAGACCCGACGTCCGCGCCGGAGGTCGATCCGTGATCGCCACACCCGAGCAGTACGCACAGATGCTCGACCGGGCCGCTGCCGAGGGATTCGCCTACCCGGCGGTCAACGTCACGTCGACCCAGACGCTCAACGCCGCGCTCCGCGGGTTCACCGAGGCCGACAGCGACGGGATCGTGCAGATCTCTGTCGGCGGGGCCGAGTACTTCTCCGGTGCCGGCATCGGCGACGCGGTGACCGGGGCGGTGGCGATGGCGGAGGTGGCCCACGTGCTGGCCGCCAACCACCCGGGCCTGGTGGCCCTGCACACCGATCATTGTCCACCGGGCCGGGTCGAGAGCTTCCTCCGCCCTCTGCTGGCCATCTCGCAAGAGCGCGTGGCCAATGGCGGCACGCCGCTGTTCCAGTCGCACATGTGGGACGGCTCGAGCCTTCCGCTGGAGGAGAACTTTCGGGTCGCGGCCGAGCTGCTGGAGGAGTGCCGCCGCGCCCGCAGCGTCCTGGAGGTCGAGATCGGCGTCGTCGGCGGCGAGGAGGACGGCATCACGGGCGCCATCGACGAGCGCCTCTACTCGACGGCCGAAGACGCACTGCGGGTCGCCGATGCCCTGGGACTCGGTGAGCGGGGCCGCTTCCTCCTCGCGGCGACGTTCGGCAACGTCCACGGCGTCTACCGGCCCGGCCACGTCGTCCTGCGGCCCCGCGTGTTGAAGGAGATCCAGGAGGCGGTCGGCAGCCGCCACGGACGGGACCACCCCTTCCACCTGGTCTTCCACGGCGGGTCCGGTTCGTCGCTCGACGACATCCGCGAGGCCATCGGCTACGGCGTGGTCAAGATGAACGTCGACACCGACGCGCAGTACGCCTTCACCCGGCCGATCGCCGACCACATGTTCACGCGCTACGACGGTGTGATGCGCGTCGATGGCGGCACCGGTGACAAGGCCGCCTACGACCCTCGGTCCTGGGGGAGGGCCGCCGAGGCCTCGATGGCCGACCGGGTGGTCGAGGCGTGCCGCGACCTCGGGTCCGGCGGATCGTCGAGGCGATAGCGGTCGTTCGTCCGTTCCCGAGGCGATAGGGGTCGGGGGCCGACCGCTATGACCTCGAGAACCGACGAACTCGGCGGTCACCGCCGCGGCCGCCGCGGCAGGGCTCCGTCGCGAGACAGTGAATAGGATCCTCGTCGCCATGGGCCGACTTCCGATCGCGGACTACGCGTTGCTGTCGGACTGCCGATCCGCCGCGCTGGTGAGCCGGGGCGGCTCGATCGACTGGCTGTGCTTCCCCCGCTTCGACCGCCCCTCGCTGTTCGCTCGCATCCTCGACGACGACGCCGGGCACTGGTCGATCTGCCCGACCGACGGGACGCCGTTCGAGACGACGCGCCGGTACGTGGCCGACACCCTGGTGCTGGAGACCACGTTCACGACGGCCGGCGGCTCGGTGATCCTCACCGACGCGCTGGCCGTCGGTCGCAACGAACGGGGTCACGAGCTGGGCGCCGGCGAGGTCAGCGCCGTGCTGCGTCGGGTGGTCGGCATCGCCGGGTCGGTGGACCTGGACCTGGCGTACGCGCCGCGGCCCGAGTACGGGCTCGTCTCGCCGCTGCTGGAGCTGGTCGACGGCGGAGTCACCGCCCGCGGAGGGGCCGACGTGCTGGCGCTGTCGTCGCCGGTGCCACTCGAGACCGACGAGTTCACCGCCCGGGGCCGCTTCACGGTGCAGTCGGGCGAGACGCTGTCGTTCGCGCTCCACCACCGGACCACGTCCGAGGATCGACCCCGCCTGTGGACGCAGGCGGCGGTCGGCGACCGGCTGGACGACACCGCCGAGGCGTGGCGGACCTGGTCGAGCATGCACCAGCGCTACAACGGCCCGTGGGCCGATCTCGTGTGCATGAGCGGCCGGGTGCTGTACGGGCTGACGTACTTCCCGACCGGCGCCATCGTGGCCGCACCCACCACATCGCTGCCCGAGGCGCCGGGCGGGTCGCGCAACTGGGACTACCGCTACACGTGGGTGCGGGACACGTCGTTCACACTCCAGGCGCTGTGGGTGGCCGGCTGTCCCGACGAGGCCGACAAGTTCTTCGACTACATCGCCGGCACCGCGGCGTCGCAGGTCCGCCAACGCGCCGATCTCCAGATCGTGTTCGGCATCGGGGGCGAGCACGATCTCACCGAGCGCGAGCTCGGCCACCTGTCGGGCTGGCGGAGGAGCACGCCGGTGCGCATCGGCAACGCCGCGTGGAACCAGCGCCAGCTCGACGTGTACGGCGAGCTGCTCGATGCCGCCCACCGGCTGCCCGAGCAGCTCGACCGGCTCGGGCCCGCCGCCCGGCGGTTCCTCGCCGACCTGGCCGACACCGCCGCCGCCCGCTGGCAGGAGAAGGACCAGGGCATCTGGGAGATCCGGGGCGAACCCCGCCACTTCCTGTACTCCAAGCTGATGTGCTGGGTCGCGCTCGACCGCGCGATCGCGCTGGCCGACCGCCTGGACGCCCTCGACCGTGTCGAGCGATGGAAGGCGACCCGCGACCAGATCGCCGACGCGATCATGGCCCGGGGCTGGAACGACGAGGTCAGCGCGTACACCCAGGCGTTCGGCAGCGACGACCTCGACGCATCGAACCTCATGATGGCCATCGTCGGGTTCATCCCGGCCGACCACCCCCGGATGCGGGCGACGATCGACGCCATCGCAGCACGCCTCAGCGACGATCGGGGGTTGGTCTACCGGTACCGCACCGCCGACGGCCTCGAGGGCGAGGAGGGCACGTTCCTCCTGTGCACCTTCTGGCTGGCCCACGTCCAGGCCCTGGCCGGCGAGCTCGATCGGGCCCGTGCCACGTTCGAGGCCGCTGCCACCTTCGTGAACGACGTCGGCCTGCTGTCGGAGGAGGTCGACACCGGCACCGGTGAGCTCCTCGGGAACTTCCCGCAGGCGTTCAGCCACATCGGGCTGGTGAACGCCGCATGGGCGATCGCCGAGGCCGAACGACGGGGAGGAGCAGCGTGACGACGTCGACGAAGGACACCCACCACGTGCCGGGGGACGGGACACGAACGCTGGCGATCGACGTGGGCGGGTCCGGCCTGAAGGCGGCGGTGCTCGATGCGACGGGTGCCATGGTCAGCGACCGGGCCCGGGTGCCGACGCCGTATCCGTGCCCGCCCGAGGTCCTGGTGAACGCGCTTGCCGAGCTGGCCGGCCCGCTGCCGTCGTACGAGCGGGTGTCGGTGGGGTTCCCGGGCATGGTCCGCGCCGGGTGGGTGCTGTCCGCGCCGAACCTGTCGCGGGTCGCGGGGGCGGGATCCAAGGTGTCGGCCGACGTGCGTCGCGTCTGGGCGGGCGTGGATCTCGCCCGGGCGCTGGAGGAGGCCCTCGGGGCGCCCACCCGGGTGGTGAACGACGCCGAGATGCAGGGCGCCGCGGTGGTGCGGGGCCAGGGCCTCGAGCTGGTCGCCACGCTCGGCACCGGATTCGGCACCGGGCTGTTCCTCGACGGGCGGCTCGCCCCCCACCTCGAGCTGGGCCAGCACCCGTTCCACAAGGACATGACCTACGACGAGGTGTTGGGCGACACCGCCCGTCGGCATGTCGGGAACGTCCGGTGGAACCGCCGGGTGGCCCGGGCGGTGCGCACCCTGGATGTCCTGTTGCGCTTCGACCGCCTCTACATCGGGGGCGGCAACTCGCGGCGGGTCACCGTCGATCTCGGCCCGAACGTCGAGCTGGTGGCGAACATCGCCGGCCTCCTCGGCGGCGTTCGGTTGTGGGAGACCGAGCTGACCTGCGACGCCACCGCCCGGCCTCAGGGCGAAGGGCTTCCGGACCGCCTGTCCCATCCGTGAACGGGCGGCCAGTCGCCCGCGGGCCAGGCCTCGCGGGGCCCCGGCGTGACCGACGCGCGGAACTCCTGCAGCGTTCGGGCTGAGCGACGGCGCACCCCGGATCGCCCACCTCCTTGGGCGCGCTTGCCATGTGTGGGGATAACGGTTATCTTAAGGATAACCGTTAGATAGGAGCCAGCCCATGATCAAGCGCCCGATCACGATCACGCTCGCGGCGTTGGGCCTTGCCGGTCTGCTGGGCGCATGCAGCAGCGACGGCGGCACCGAGGACGGCGACGCCGGTGCCGGTGATCCCAACAGCGACGAGGCCGCCGCGCCGGATGAGACCGCCGCCGGTTGGGAGAAGGTGGTTCCGGGAGGCGACTGCCACTGTGCCGACGGCAGCGAGTTCGCGTTCTGGGAGCGTCGGGCCGACCCGACCAAGGTCGTGCTCTTCCTCGATGGCGGCGGCGCCTGCTACGACGCCACCAGTTGCGCGTTCCTCCCCGAGGACCCGGCCTACGACTGGAACGTCGAGGGCGACGATCCGTCGCGGGACGGCGGGATCTTCGACCTGGCCAGGGACGACAACCCGTTCCGCGACCACAGCTTCATCGTCGTCCCGTCCTGCACCGGTGACGTGCACCTCGGCAACGTCACCCGTGAGTACTCCCCCGAGCTGACCGTCGAGCACAACGGGTACGTCAACGGCACGGCGGCGCTCGGGTACCTCGCCGAGAACTATCCCGACGCCGCTCAGGTCGTCGTCGCCGGCAAGACCGTCGGGTCGATCGCTGCCCCCCTCTACGGCGGCCTCGTCGCCGACCGGCTCCCCGACGCCCGGGTCACCGTGTTCGGCGGCCAGTCGGGCCATGTACCGGACGACCCCGAGCTCAACGCGGAGATCCTGGGTGAGCTGTGGGGCGCGTACGACAACAGGCCGGACTGGGAGGTCAACGACGGGCTCACCGCCCGCGACTGGGGCCCCCCACGGTTCTGGATCCAGGCCGGCCTCCACGACCCCGAGATCGTGCTGGCCCGCTTCGACTACGCCTACGACGCAGAAGCGGCGAAGTCGGCGCCGGACCTGGGTCTGGACCCGTCGGACCTTCTCGCGGTGATCGACGCCAACGAGGCGGCGATCGAGGCCGCGGGGGTGGTCCAGCACAGCTACACCGCTCCCGGCGACGGCCACGGGATCTTCGAGGACGAAGCGTTCTACGGGCTGGAGGTCAACGGCGTCACCTTGGTCGACTGGGTCGACGCGCTGATCGCCGGTGAACCCCTCGCCGACGTGCACTGCACGGAGTGCCGGGCGGGCTGACCGGCTGCCCAGTGTCAGCTGGGGCTTGCCAGCCGTGGAGATAACTGTTAGACCATAGAAGCTAACCGTTAGATGGAGGATCGATGCGGCAGGAAGTGGTGCTGGCGATGCTGGCCAAGGAGCCCTCGTACGGCTACGAGCTGCGGGCCCGGTTGCGCCAGGCGCTGGGCCCGCTGGGGGAGGCGATGAACCCGGGGCAGGTGTACGTCACGCTGACCCGGCTGGAGAAGGCGGGCCTGGTGACCTCCGAGCGGGCCGAGGGCGGGCCGGACCGGCAGGACCGCAAGGTGTACGGGCTGACCCCGGACGGCCAGCAACGGGTCGCCGAGTGGCTGGCCGAGGTGGACTGGCCCAAGCCCGACCTGGCGGAGTTCCATCTCAAGCTGGTGGCGGCGGGGGCGGCCGGGCTGGCCGATCCGCTCAGCATCGTGGACACCCAGCGCCGCGAGCTGCTGCGCCGGCTGCGCGACGCCGCGCGCGCGGCGATGGCCGAGCCGGACGGCTCGGACGCCGGGCTGTTGTTGGAGGGCGTCGTGCTGCGGCTGCAGGCGGACCTGCGCTGGCTGGAGGCATGTGAACAGAACTGGACCCACCGAAGGAGCCAACCGTGAGTCACATCGACAACGCCCCGGTGCTGCGGGCCTGCGGGTTGCGCAAGCACTACGGCCAGGGACAAGGACTGGTGCGCGCCGTCGACGGGGTCGATCTCGAGGTCGCCCCCGGTGAGACGGTGGCGGTGATGGGGCCCAGCGGCTGCGGCAAGTCCACGCTGCTGCACCTGCTGGGCGGCTTGGACCGGGCCTCGGGCGGCGAGGTGTGGCTGGCGGGGCGGCGGATCGACCAGTCGGGGGAGAAGGCCCTGGCCCGGATGCGGCGCACCGCGGTCGGGTTCGTGTTCCAGGCCTTCCACCTGATGGACGAGCTGACCGCCAGGGAGAACGTCGAGCTGGCGGCGCTGCTGGCCGGCCGCTCGCCGCGGGCGGCCCGACGGCGGGCCGCCGAGCTGTTGGAGCGGGTCGGGTTGGTCGATCGGGCGGGGTTCCTGCCCTCAGAGCTGTCGGGTGGTCAGCGCCAGCGGGTGGCGATCGCCCGGGCGCTGTCCAACGATCCGCTCGTCGTGTTGGCCGACGAACCCACCGGCAACCTCGACAGCGCCGCGACCATGGATGTCCTGCGGCTGTTCGAGAGCCTGCACGAGGCCGGACAGACCCTGGTCGTGGTCACCCACGACGAGCGGATCGCGGCCACCGCCGACCGGATGATCTCGATGCGCGACGGCGCCTTCGTCGACGAGACCAGACTGACCGGCGGCACCACCGGCCACCTCGGCGCCCTGGCCGGGCTGGAGGCCTGACCCGGTGGGCCGCATCCTGCTCGTGGGCCGCCTCGCCGCCCGCGACCTGCGGCGACGCCCCGCCGAGGCCGCGCTCCTGTTGCTGGCGATCACCGCGGCCACCACCGTGTTGACCCTCGGGCTCGTGCTGAACGACGTGGCCAGCGACCCCTACCAGCGCACCCGGGAGGCCACGGCGGGGCCCGACGTCGTCGTCAGCGTCTCCCCGGACCCGGTGGCGAGCCGGCCTGCCGACCTCGCCAGCCTGGAAACCCTGGCCGACGCTCCCGGCGTGGTCGCCAACAGTGGACCGTATCCGGTCACCGGAGCGGTCCTGGAGGCCCAGGGCCAACGGGCGACGGCGCAGGTGGAAGGACGGGACCCCGCCGCGGCCGCGGTCGACCAACCCAAGCTCACGGACGGCAGCTGGGTGGAGGACGGGGGCGTGGTGATCGAGGCCGCGTTCGCCGACGCGCTCGGCGTCGGCGCCGGTGACACGGTCACCCTGAACGGCCGTTCGTTCCCGGTCGTGGGTGTGGCCGTCACCGCCGCCGTGCCGCCCTACCCGACCATGTCCCCCACGGGCACAGCCGACAATCCCCTGCAGTACTGCGTCCCGTACCCTGACCCCTGCGACCAGCGGTCCCAGGGCGAAGGCGACATCAGCCCCGAGGTGCAGGC
>JBKPHT010000216.1:0-6297 GCA_046730015.1 Actinomycetota bacterium | reverse complement strand
CGCTCGGCGCCGGCGGGCGCGGGCCCGCGTGTCCCGGCTGACGGCGGATACGGTGCGGCATGGGCATCGTCGGGTGGATCGTGGTGGGCTTCATCGCCGGGGGGCTCGCGCGCTGGGTCACGGGGGCCCGCAAGCGCGGCTGCCTGGGCACGCTGGTGGTGGGCATCCTTGGCGCGCTGATCGGCGGGGCCCTGTTCCGGCTGGCGAGCGGCGACGACGTCAACACGTTCGACGACTTCGACCTGGGGTCGATCTTCGTCGCCTTCGTCGGAGCGGTGCTCCTGCTGCTCGTGCTCGAAGCGCTGAGCTCCCGGTCGCGCCACTGACCGGTCCACGCCCGCGCCGGTCGGGGTCTGACAAACCGCGCACCGTCGCCCTAGCGTGACGCCATGTCCGATGTCGTGATCGTCGAAACCGTCCGCACCCCCATCGGCCGCCGCAACGGGGGGCTCGCCACCGTCCACCCGGCCGATCTGCTGGCCACGGTGCAGACCGAGGTCGTCCGGCGCGCGGGCATCGACCCGGCCGAGGTCGGTCAGGTCGTCACCGGCTGCGTGAGCCAGGTGGGCGAGCAGTCGTTCAACGTCGGCCGCACGGCCTGGCTCAGCGCCGGACTACCGCTCACCACGGCCGCCACGACCGTCGACACCCAGTGCGGCTCGTCCCAGCAGGCCACCAACCTCGCGACCAGCCTGGTCGGCTCCGGGGTGGTCGACGTCGCCATCGCCTGTGGCGTCGAGGTCATGTCGCGGGTGCCGATCGGCTCCAACTCGTCCAAGAAGCTGGGCCTCGGCGTGCCGATCCCCAAGGCGTACTTCGGGCAGTACGAGTTCACCTCCCAGTTCGAGGGCGCCGAGCGGATCGCCGACAAGTGGGGCATCAGCCGGGCCGACACCGACGAGTTCGGCCTGGCCTCCCAGCAGCGGGCCGCCCGGGCGTGGGCGGAGGGGCGGTTCGACACCCAGGTCGTCCCGGTCGACGCCCAGGACGTCGACGCGGAGGGCAAGCCCACCGGGTCGACCCACCACGTGGCCCGGGACGAGGGCCTGCGCGACACCACCATCGAGGCCCTGGCCGGGCTCAAGCCGGTCGCCCGGCCCGACGGCGTCCACACCGCGGGCAACTCGTCGCAGATCAGCGACGGCGCCTCGGCGGTCCTGATGATGACCGCCGACAAGGCCGCCGCACTGGGCCTCACCCCGCGGGCCCGGGTCGTCGACACCTGCCTCGTCGGCGTCGATCCCGTCCTGATGCTCACCGGCCCGATCGACGCCACCCAGCGGCTGCTCGAACGCACCGGCATGACCATCGGCGACATCGACCTGTTCGAGGTCAACGAGGCGTTCGCCTCGGTGGTCCTGGCCTGGCAGCGCGAGGTCGGCGCCGATCTCGACCGCACCAACCCCAACGGCGGCGCCATCGCCCTCGGCCACCCCCTCGGCGCCACCGGCGGCTTCCTCATGACCAAGGCGCTCCACGAGCTGGAGCGGTCCGACAAGACCACCGCCCTCGTCACGATGTGCTGCGGCGGCGGCCTGGGCACCGGCACCATCATCGAACGCGTCTGACCCGCCGGGCCGGCGTTCTGTCACCGGCCCGTCACCGCCCCGGTGCTACGGTCCGGCCCACGCCCGGCCGGCCGGCCATCGCCCCGTCCGTCCCGGCCCAGCGGATCGCGACGCCGTCGCCCCCACCCCCGTCCCGGGAGCGACCGATGCCACGCGCCGCACTGCCCCTCACGTCCGCCCGACCCGCCGTCCTGCTCGCCGCCGGTGCGGTTGCGGCCGCGGCGCTGGTCCTCGCCCCGCCACCCCTGGGCCCTCCGACCCGCGGGCGGCAGGACGGTGCGCCCGGGCGGGCCACGGTCGCCCGGGTGATCGACGGCGACACCGTCGTCCTCGCCATCGGTGGCGCCGAGGAGCCCGCCCGGCTCATCGGCATCGACACTCCCGAGAGCGTCGCCCCCGGCCGGCCCGTCGAGTGCTACGGCCCCGAGGCGTCGACCCGCCTCGGCGACCTGCTGCCGCCGGGCACCGCGGTGGACGTCACCCGCGACGTCGAGCCCCGCGACCGCTACGACCGCCTGCTCGTCTACCTGCACCGGACGGCGGACGGGCTGTTCGTCAACGCGGCCCAGGTGGCCGACGGCTACGCGGAGGCCAGCGACTTCCCGCCCAACTCGGCCCACCGCGCCGAGCTCGCCCGGGCCGAGCAGGCCTCCCGCAGCGCCGGCCTCGGGCTGTGGGGTGCCTGCGGCGGCCCCGACGTCGCCGTGGGACCCCCCGGGTAGCCTCCTCCCGGATGGACTCGCTCGCTGAACGCCTGGGCTTCACCGCCGACGACCGGGTGCTCGTGATCAACTGCGACGACCTCGGATCGAGCCACGCGGCCAACGTCGGCGTGTACGAAGCCCTCCGGGCCGGCATCGCCACCAGCGCCTCGCTGATGGTCCCGTGCCCCTGGGCCCGGGAGGCGGCGGCGCGCTACCGGGGCGAGGACGTCGGCGTCCACCTGACCCTCAACGCCGAGCACGACCTGTACCGCTGGGGGCCGATCACCCACGCGCCCTCTCTCCTCGACGGCGACGGCGGCTTCCCCCGCACGCCGCTCGACCTGTGGGACCACGCCGACCTCGACGAGGCCCGCCGCGAGCTCCGGGCCCAGGTCGAGCGGGCCATCCTGTGGGGCTTCGACGTCAGCCACCTCGACAGCCACATGGCGACCCTGCAGCAGAAGCCCGAGTTCTTCGACATCTACCTCGACCTGGCCGTCGAGTTCGCCTTGCCGATCCGGCTCACCGGCCCGGAGACCGAACGGACCGTCGGGTTCCCGTTCCGCAAGCTCGCCGCCGAGGAGGGCGTCGTCTTCCCCGACCACTTCGGCTACCTCCGGGGCGCCGGGAGCCGGCGGGAGATCGAGCGGGCTATCGCCGACCTGCCGCCGGGGGTCACCGAGATCCACGTCCACCCGGCCGTCGACACGCCCGAGCTGCGGGCCCACACGCCCGACTGGGCGGGGCGGGTCGACGACCACGACCTGGTGGTCAACGACCACAGCCTGCCCGCCCTGCTCGACCGGCTGGGCGTCACCCGCATCGGCTACCGGCGCCTGCGCGACCTCCAGCGGTCCGGCGGCTGACACGAGCCGGGCTCCACCGGGCGGCGCACCAGCAACGGGGCCGGGCCGCGACGGCTGCCGCCTCAGCGACGGGTGCGGGCGGCGACGGCCCGGGTGGCGGCGCCGTACTCGGGCGAGCCCATGACCGCCAGCAGGCGCAGCAGCAGGGCCTGGTCGCCGGCCACCTTCATCCGGCCCTGCATGAACGCGGGCGCCGGGTCGCCGTCGCCCTCGGCCAGCTCGGCGGCCAGCGCGAGGGGTGCGGTGGCCTCGACCTCCGGGGCCGGGGCGGGGCCCAGGCGCCCGTCGACCAGCCGCCCGTCCTCGAACGCGAGCCAGTAGATGACGTCGCCTCCGGGCGCGCCGGTCACGGTCAGCTGCAGCGTCCCGGTCGCGCCCGGGCGGTCCGGCAGGCCCTCGCCGGCCTCCCGCTGGGCGTCGAGCCAGCCCTGGCTCAGGAACTCGACGTCGGCCACGGCCACGCCCCGCCGGTCAGGAGCGGTCGGCGGCTGGCGCCCGGACGCCGGCGAACAGGTCGGTCTCCGGCGTCGGGGCGTCGACGACGCTGCGGGCCAGGATGTAGTCGTCGTAGGGGTGGATCGTCCGCTGCTCCTCCCGGGGCAGGCCGAACCAGAACGGCGAGGTCGGGTCGACCTGGGTCTCGTGGGCGAGGAGGGCGTCGATCCGCACCTCGTTGAACCCGTCGATGTCGACCGACGTGGTGATCCGGTCGTCGTGGGACGGGCGGGACAGCCACTCGTCGCTGAACGGCGACTCCAGGCCCAGCTCGCCGAACCGCCGGTGCATCGCCTCCATGCGCCGCCGCGACCAGACCGAGTAGTAGAGCTTCAGCGGCTGCCACGGCTCGCCCGCGTCGGGGTAGGCGTCCGGGTCGCCGGCCCGGTCGAACGCGAGCAGCGAGATGTCGTGCACCCGCAGGTGGTCGGGGTGCGGGTAGCCGCTCTGGTCGTCGGGGTAGGTGATGATCACCTGCGGCCGCTCCCGCCGGATGGCCTCGACCAGCCGGCCGGTCGCGTCGTCGAGCGGGGCGTTGGCGAAGGCATCCGGGTGGGCGTTGGGCGGCGTGTCGGGCATGCCGGAGTCGCGGTAGCCGAGCAGGACGACCTCGTCGTATCCGATGATCTCGGTGGCCCGGGCCAGCTCCCGGATCCTGACGGCGGGCAGGTCGGCCACGACCTCGGGCCGGTCCATCGCCGGGTTGAGGATGTCGCCGGCCTCGCCGCCGGTACAGGTGACGAGCACGGTGCGGACGCCCTCGGCGTGGTACCGGGCCACGGTGCCGGCGCCCTTGGACGCTTCGTCGTCGGGGTGGGCGTGGACCGTCATCAAGCAGAGTCGGGGATCGGCCATCGGCGGCCACGCTACCGGCGGCCGCGGCCCGCGCCGCCCGGCGGGCACGCGTTCCGATCCCGTTCCGATCGCGTTCCGACACCCTCGGGGCGCTGCCCGCTGCGTCGGGTGGGCAGCTAGATTCGTGCTGGGCGGCACGTCCGCTCATGCACGCTGGCGTGCCCGAATTCGAGGCGCAGACTGTCGATGGACTCTCCGGAAGATTGGCGATGGCTGTGGCTGATCAGCGCGGCGGTGTTCGCCATCGGCGAGATGGTCACCCCGGGGTCGTTCTTCCTCGCCCCGTTCGCGGTCGGCGCCTTCGTCGCCAGCATGCTGGCCTTCGGCGGCGTCAGTGTCCCGATCGAATGGGCGGTGTTCCTGGGGGTCTCGATCGCCACGCTCCTCGCCCTGCGTCCGGTGGCCCGGCGCCTCGACCGCGACGCCCTCGACCATGGCGTCGGCTCCCGGCGGCTGCTCGGCCGCACGGCCACGGTGCTGCGCGAGGTGCCGGCCGGCGACGACCTCGGCATGGTGCGCGTCGACCGGGAGGAGTGGCGGGCCCAGTCCATCGACGGACAGGCCATCCCGGCCGGCGCGACGGTCCGGGTCGCCGATGTGCAGGGGACCCGCGTCATCGTCGCCCCCGTCGACCTCGGCTCCGGCCCACCGCCGATCGACGGGTCCGGCCTCGAGACCCCGCCCTTCGGCACCCCGCCGATCGGCACCGCGCCCCCCGGCCCACCTGCGGCGCCCGGGATTCCCACCCGCGAACCGCCGCCGCCCCCGTCCGGCGGCGCCGCCGACCCACCCCCATGACCCACTCTCACAAGGAGCGCCGCCCGTGACGGCTGTCATCGTCCTCTTCGTCGTGGCGATCGTCCTGTTCGTCTACGTGGCGGCCGGGGTCAAGATCGTCCGGCCCTACCAGAAGGGCCTGATCGAGCAGCTCGGCAAGTACAAGGAGACCGTCGAGCCCGGCCTCCGGATGGTCGTGCCGTTCATCCAGACGCTGCGGCCCGTCGACATGCGGGAGCAGGTCGTCGACGTCCCGCCCCAGGAGGTCATCACCTCCGACAACGTGGTGGTGTCGGTCGACGCGGTCATCTACTACGAGCCGACCGAGCCGCAGCGCCTCGTCTACAACGTCGCCAACTTCATGATGGCCGTGACCAAGCTCGCGCAGACCAACCTGCGGAACGTCATCGGCGACATGCAGCTCGACGAGGCGCTGACCTCCCGGGACAAGATCAACCTCGAGCTGCGCGAGATCCTCGACGACGCCACCGACAAGTGGGGCGTCCGGGTCGGCCGGGTGGAGATCCAGCGGATCGACCCGCCGCCGGACGTCATGCACTCGATGCACGAGCAGATGAAGGCCGAGCGGACCCGGCGGGCCGTGGTCACCCAGGCCGAGGGCGAGCGGCAGGCCGCCATCACCCGGGCCGAGGGCGACCAGAAGGCCGCCGTCCTCCGGGCCGAGGGCGACAAGCAGCAGCAGATCCTGCGGGCCGAGGGCGAGGCGCAGGCCATCCAGGCGGTGGCCGAGGCCGAGAAGTTCCGGCAGGAGACGGTCGCCGAGGGCGAGGCCGAGGCCATCACCTCGGTCTACGGCGCCATCCACGGCTCCAACCCCGACCCGCCGCTGCTCACAATCAAGTACCTGGAGACGCTGCGGGCGATGGCCGACGGCCGGGCCACCAAGATCGTGGTGCCGACCGAGCTGGCCGGCATCGCCGGCTCGCTCACCGCGGTGGCCGAGCTTCTCGGCAACAGCGGCGACGGGTCCGGCGACGCCGACGCGGCGGCCCCTCCCCGCGCCGTCCCGGC
>JBKPHT010000215.1:0-5233 GCA_046730015.1 Actinomycetota bacterium | reverse complement strand
GGACTGGGCCGGGCCCGGCCGGGCGGTGCCCCGCCCGGCGGGCGAGCGGTTCCGCGACCGCTGGCGGGCGGGTCTGTGACGGCCGGGCGGGAGACCGGGGACCGGGCGGCGTTCCTGGCCGGGGCCCGGCGGCGGCTGGCGGGCGACATCTTCACCAACCCGGTCCACGTCCCCCCGCCGACGCCGGCGCCGGGGGCGCCGGTGCCGCTGCCCGGCTATGCCAACCTCGACTCCGATGACCTGGTCGGCACGTTCGCCGCCGCGGTTGCGCACGCGGAGGGCACCTGCCACGTCGTGGCCGGCCGGGTGCCCGACGACCTGCTCGACCGGCTGGTGGACGAGCTGGAGGGCCGGTCGGTGGTGGTGACGGCCGAGCCCCTGGCCCGGGCCGTCGGCGACCGCCTGGCGGCCCGGGGGGTGACGGTGGCCGACTCCACGCCGGAGCTCGCCGCGACGGCCGGGCTGGGCATCACCTCGGCGGTAGCCGCGATCGCCGCCACCGGCTCGCTGGTGCTCGACAGCCGGGTGGCGCGGAGCCGGACGGCGTCGCTGCTCCCGCCCGTTCACCTGTGTGTCGTCGCTGTGAACACTCTGTTCAGTGCTCCCGCGGACGTTCTCCGCGGCCTAGGGTCCGGGGCTGATGCGTTGCCGCCATCCCTGGTCCTCGTCACCGGCCCGAGTCGGACCGGTGACATCGAGCAGCTGCTCACCCTGGGTGCCCACGGTCCGACCGCGCTCCACGTGGTGCTCGTGACCGATGCGGCCGGCGCGTCGGAAGCCACCACCACGTCACCCTGACCGGTCTGGGCATCCGCGCCCCCGCGGCGGGCCTGCGCTTGACTGGCCGGCGGTGACCCACCCGTCCCCGCGGCGTCCCGTGCGTCCGGCAGCCAGCCCCTCGGCACCGGCCGTCGCCCGACACCCCTGGGGGTTCCGTTGACCGAAGACGTCCGTCGCGCGCGTGCCGAAGAACGGCACGCCGCCGACTTCGACCGCACCTACGTCATCGACACGTCGGTCCTGCTGGCCGACCCGGGGGCGCTCCAGCGGTTCGCCGAGCACGAGGTCGTGATCCCGCTGGTGGTCCTGACCGAGCTGGAGGGGAAGCGTCACCACCCCGAGCTCGGCTGGGCCGCCCGGGAGACGCTGCGGATGCTGGAGCGGCTGCGGCTGGCATACGGGTCGCTGCTGCGGCCGATGCCGGCCAACGACCAGGGCGGCACGCTGCGGGTCGAGGTCAACCACACCGAGATGGCGGCATTCCCGGCGGCGCTCACCCGGGACACGAACGACCACCGGATCCTGGCCGTCGGCCGCAACCTGGCCAGCGAGGGCCGCGACGTCACCATCGTGACCAAGGACCTGCCGCTGCGGCTGAAGGCGTCGATCGTCGGGCTCGACGCCGAGGAGTACCGCAACGAGCTGGCCAGCGACACCAACTGGTCGGGCCTCACCGAGCTCGACGTCGACCGGACGGTGATCGACGCCCTGTTCGACGACCACGTCGTCGACCTGGCCGAGGCCCGGTCGCTGCCGTGCAACACCGGGGTCGTGCTCCACGCCGGCAGCCAGTCGGCGCTGGGGCGGGTCCGGGACGACAAGCAGGTCCATCTGGCCCGCAGCGACCGGGTGCTGTTCGACGTCCGGGGCCGGTCGGCCGAGCAGCGCATCGCGATCGACCTGCTGGCCGACAAGGACGTCGGCATCGTCAGCCTCGGCGGGCCGGCCGGCACCGGCAAGAGCGTGCTGGCGCTGGCCGCGGGCCTCGACGCCGTGCTGGAGGAGCGCACGCACCACCGGGTCATCGTGTTCCGCCCGATCTTCCCGGTCGGCGGCCAGGACCTGGGCTACCTGCCCGGGTCGGAGGCCGAGAAGATGTCGCCGTGGGGCGCGGCGGTGACCGACGCCCTCGAGGCCATCGCCGGGCAGGAGGTCATCGACGAGGTGCTGGGCCGGGGGCTGCTGGAGGTGCTGCCGCTGACCCACATCCGGGGCCGCAGCCTGACCGACAGCTTCGTGGTCATCGACGAGGCCCAGAACCTCGAGCGGTCGGTCCTGCTGACCGCGCTCAGCCGCCTCGGCCAGGGCAGCCGCGTGGTGCTCACCCACGACGTGGGGCAGCGCGACAACCTGCGGGTCGGCCGGCACGACGGCATCGCGTCGGTGATCGAGACGCTGAAGGGTCACCCGCTGTTCGCCCACGTGTCCCTCACCCGCGCCGAGCGGAGCCCGGTCGCCGCCCTGGTCACGCAGGTGCTGGACGGCACGATGCCGGCCTGATCCGGCCGCCCGGGTGGGCGGATCGATCAGCGTCGAGCCCGCACCGTCGCCGAATCGCAACACAGGGTCGCCGGTCTGGCGCGCCCGGGTTCGTTAGGGTCGTCTGCGCTGACGAATCAGCCACGGCAGACGGCGACATGGGGCGCGGGGCGGGCGAGGTCACCGCCTTGTCGAGGCTGCCGACAAGGGAGAACCCGAATGCTCCGAGGAGCACGTACACGGAGGCTGGCTGCCCTCCTCGTCGTCTGCAGCCTGTTCGCTGCCGGCGCGTGCAGCGACGACGACGACTCGGCCGGTGACGACCGGGCGGCCGGCCAGGAAGGCGACGGCGACGACGGCGGTGGCGGCGACGGCGGCCTGCTGGCCGAGGTCCAGGACCGCGGCACGCTCCGCTGCGGCGTCAACGAGACCGTGCCGGGCTTCGGCCTGATCGACGCCGACGGCAACTACAGCGGCTTCGACATCGAGTTCTGCAAGGTCGTGGCGGCTGCGGTGCTGGGCGACCCCGAGGCCGTCGAGTACACGGCCCTGACCGCCGAGCAGCGGTTCACCGCCCTGGCGGCCGGCGAGGTCGACGTCCTCATCCGCAACACGACCCGCACCGCCAGCCGCGACGGCGGCGACGGCGCCACCTTCCTCACGACCACCTTCTACGACGGCCAGGGGATGATGGTGAAGGCCGACTCCGGCTTCACCCGGGTCGAGGACATGAGCGGCACCACCATCTGCGTGCTGCAGGGCACCACGACCGAGCTCAACCTGGCCACCCGGTTCGCCGAGGCCGGGCTGCAGTACACGCCGTTGACCTTCACCGACGCCAACCAGATCCAGGCCGCGTTCGCGGCCGGGCAATGCGACGGCTGGACCAGCGACCTGTCCCAGCTCGCCGGCGTCCGTTCGGCCTACCCGGCCGATCAGGGCGGCCCGGGGTCGCTGGTCATCTTCGACGAGGCGTTCTCGAAGGAGCCGCTCGGCCCGGCCGTGCGCGACGGCGACGACCAGTGGGCCGCGGCGGTCGACTGGGCCGTCATCGCCACCATCCAGGCCGAGGAGTTCGGCATCACGTCGACCAACGTCGAGCAGATGAAGAGCGACCCGAGCCTGGACGTGCTGCGGTTCCTGGGCGAGCCGATCCCCGACCCCGACGACCCGGAGGCCGATCCCGCAGCCTTCGACCCGGGGCTGGGCCTCGAGCCCGACTTCGCGGCCGTGGTGATCGCCGAGGTCGGCAACTACGGCGAGATCTATGACCGGACGGTCGGCCCGGGCACGCCGCTCGCCCTCGAGCGGGGGCGCAACGCACAGTGGGAGGACGGCGGCCTGCTGTACGCGCCGCCCTACCGCTGAGCTGCGGCGCCGCTGACGGATGGCGTCGACGACCGCGACCCCGACCACCGGGCGGCCCCCGCCCTGGCGCGACGTGCGGATCCTGCGCGCCGCCGCCCAGGTGGCCGTCGTGGTCGCGGTCGTCGCGCTGTTCGCCTACCTGTACGACAACCTGACGGCCAACCAGCGGGCCCTGAACATCGAGACGTCGTTCGACTTCCTCGATCAGCAGGCCGGCTTCGCCATCGCGTACAGCGACTTCTCGCCGAGCGGGACCGTGTGGGAGGCGCTGCTGGTCGGCCTGCGCAACACGCTCACGGTGGCGCTGGTGGGGATCGTCCTCACCCTGATCCTCGGCACCGCGGTCGGCGTGGCCCGGCTGTCCCGCAACTGGCTGATCCGCCGGGCGGCGGGCGCCTACGTCGAGGCGGTGCGGAACGTGCCGCCGCTGCTGGTGATCATCTTCGTGAACTCGGCGGCGCTGGCCACCCTGCCGCCCATCGAGGACGCCCGGAGCTTCGGCGGCGTGCTGCTCGTGTCGGTGCGGGAGGTCGGGGTGCTGGTGCCCCGGGGCGACGGCTACGGCGGCCTCTACCTGCTGCTCCTGGGTCTGGCCGTCGTCGCCGCGGTGGCGGTGGCCCGGTGGCGGGAGCGGGTCGAGGAGCGAACCGGCCGGTCCGCCCGACGCTGGACCTGGAGCCTTGCCCTCGTGGCGGTGGTGGCGGTGGGCGGGTGGTTCGCGCTCGACGGCCCGATCGTGCTGTCGAGGCCCGAGGTGGTGGGCCGGAGCATCGAGGGCGGCACCGTGATGGGCCTGCCGTTCGTGTCGGTGCTGGTCGGCCTCACGCTCTACACGGCCACCCACGTGGCCGAGATCGTCCGCGGTTCGATCCTGGCCGTGCCCCTCGGGCAGACCGAGGCGGCCACCGCCATCGGGCTGTCGACCAGCCAGCGGCTGCGCCACGTCGTGCTGCCCCAGGCCTTCCGCATCGCGGTGCCCCCGATCATCAACCAGTTCCTCAACCTCACGAAGAACACGTCGCTGGGCGTGGCGGTGGCCTACGCCGAGACGATGTACATCGCCAACACGGTGATCGCCAGCGGGGGCAAGCCGGCGATCCAGACGATCCTGGTGGTGATGGGCATGTACCTGGTCGTGTCCCTGGCGATCTCGCTGGTGGCCAACCTCGCCGGGCGGCGCCTGCGGCTGGTGGAGCGGTGACCGGGCCGCCGCTCGACGCGCTGGCCGAGCCGGTCGCGCCGGTCCCGGAGCCGCCGTCCCACGACCTGACGCCCCGCCAGTGGGTGCGGGCCAACCTGGCCTCGACGCCGCTGAACGCGGCGCTGACGGTGGTGATCGGGGTCGTGGTCGCCTGGGTCACCTACCGGCTGGCCCGGTGGGTGTTCGTCACCGGCGACTGGGGCGTCGTGCGGACCAACCTCCGGCTGTTCATGGTCGGCCGGTTCCCCGCCGACCAGCTGTGGCGCCTGTGGGTGGCCGGCTACGTGGTGGCCGCGACGCTGGGCCTGGCGTTCGGGGCCGCGGCCTCGCTCCGTCGCCCGCCTGGCGCGGCGGGCGCGCCCCCGGGCCCGGACGACGCCGGCGGCGACCGGCCACCGGCGGGGG
>JBKPHT010000214.1:0-9247 GCA_046730015.1 Actinomycetota bacterium | reverse complement strand
GGTCGCCGGCCGCGCTGGCGTCGACGTAGCCCTCGACGACGCTGAGGTCGCCGAGGCGCTCCTGGTCGGCGTCGGTGTCGGCCTCGGCGGCCTGGACCCGGTAGGCCGACGCCCGGCCGTAGTGGCTGGCCTGGATGCCGTCCCACAGCGACGCCTGGTAGCCGGCCCAGGCGGTGGCCAGGGCGGCCACCGAGAGGAGGATCGTGGCGACGATCTCGAAGCGCATCTCCTGCCCGCCCACCGCCGCCCGCGGCGGGCGGTCGGGGCCGCCGGGGCCGTCGGGGCCGCCCGGGTCGTCACCGCTCGCTTCGCTCATGCCCACCCCCTGGTCGACCGCCACCGATGATGCCACGCCCGCCCGCCCGAGTTGGTTGTCTAAGGTAAGCAACAGGCCCGGGCCCGGGCCGGGCGAGGGGGGAGCGCGATGACGATGGTGGCCACCGGGACCGGCGGCGGCCAGCGCCGGGTCCACCTCCGGACCTGCCCGCTGTGCGAGGCGATGTGCGGCCTCGAGGTCCACGTCGCCGGCGACCGGGTCGAGCTGATACGAGCCGACCGCGACGACGCCTGGAGCCGCGGCCACCTTTGCCCCAAGGGCACCACCCTCGGCCACCTCCACCACGACCCCGACCGCCTCCGCACCCCGCTCGTCCGCGACGGCGACGCCTGGCGCGAGGTCGGCTGGAGCGAGGCCTTCCGCCGCTGCAGCGAGCTCCTCGACCCGGTCATAGCCGAGCACGGCATCGCCGCCGTCACCGCCTACGTCGGCAACCCGCTGGCCCACAACTTCAGCCTCGGCCGCTACGTCGGGATCCTCATCGGGATGTCGGGCATCCCGATGATCTACTCGGCCGGCACCGTCGACCAGTGGCCCAAGAACGTCAGCTCCCACCTCATGTACGGCGGCATGTGGAAGATCCCGGTGCCCGACATCGGCCGCACCGACCTGCTCGTCGTCATGGGCGCCAACCCCCACGCCTCGCAGGGGTCGCTGCTCGCCTGCCCCGACGTCATGGGCGAGATCGCCGGCATCCGGGAGCGCGGCGGCCGGGTGGTCGTGATCGACCCCCGCCGCACCGGCACCGCCGAGCGGGCCGACGAGTGGCTCCCGATCGTCCCCGGCACCGACGCCGCGCTGCTGCTCGCCGTGTGCCACGTCCTGTTCGCCGACGGCCTGGTCGACCTCGGCACCCTCGCCCGTCGGGTCGACGGCGTCGAGGAGATCGGCGCGCTGGTGGACGGCTGGGACCCCGAGCGGGTCGCCCCGGTGACCGGCATCCCCGCCGAGCGCGTCCGGGCCCTGGCCCGCGAGCTGGCGGCGACCCCGCGGGCCGTGGTCTACGGCCGCATCGGGCTGTGCAACCAGGAGTTCGGCACGCTGGCCAGCTGGCTGGTCGACGTCGTCAACATCCTCACCGGCCACCTCGACGCCCCCGGCGGCGCCATGTTCCCCCGCCCCGCGGCCTGGCCGGTCACCGACCTGCCCATGCCGGGCCTGGAGGGCGGCGCCCCCAACTTCGCCCGCTGGCGGACCAGGGTGCGCGGGGCGCCCGAGGTGCTCGGGCACGTCCCGGTGTCGTGCCTGGCCGAGGAGATCGCCACCCCCGGCGACGGGCAGATCCGGGCCCTGTTCACCGTGGCCGGCAACCCGGTCCTGTCGACGCCCGGCGGCGACCGGCTCGACGCCGCCCTCGCCGGGCTCGACTGCATGATCAGCGTCGACAACTACCTCAACGAGACCACCCGCCACGCCCACGTGATCCTGCCCGGCCTGTCGCCGCTGGAGCAGGCCCACCACGACGACCTGCTGTGGCTGTTCGCCGTGGGCAGCGCGGCCCGCTACTCGCCGCCGGTGTTCCCGCCCGCGGACGGGCGGCCCCACGAGTGGGAGATCCTCATCCGGCTGGCGGGCGCCTGCCTGGGGATGCCGGCCGACGAGGTCGACGTCGCCGCCATCGACGACGGGTTCTTCGACGTGATGGCGTCGACCCAGGGGCTCGACGGCCCGGCGCTGCGGGCCGGCTACGACGCGGGTGGCCCCGAGCGGCTGCTCGACCTGACCCTGCGCACCGGACCGTTCGGCGACCGCTACGGCGAGGTGCCCGGCGGGCTCACCCTCGACCGGGTGAAGGCCGAGCCCCACGGCATCCACCTGGGCCCGATGGTGCCCCGGCTCGACGAGGTGGTCACGATCCCGGGCGGCAGGGTCGTGCTGGCCCCGCCGTACATCACCGCCGACGTGCCGCGGCTCGCCGCCCGGCTCGACCGGCCGGCCGACGACCTGGTGCTCGTCAACCGCCGGCACCTCCGATCGAACAACTCTTGGATGCACAACGTCCCCGTGCTGGTGACGGGCCGCAACCGGTGCACGCTGCACATCCACCCCGACGACGCCCGCCGGTGCGGCGTCGCCGACGGCGAGGTGGCCGCGGTGGCGTCGTCGGCCGGGCGGGTCGAGGTGCCGGTCGAGGTCACCGACGCGGTGACCCCCGGCGTCGTGTCGCTCCCCCACGGCTGGGGCCACGACCGGCCGGGCGCCCGCCTGTCGGTGGCCCGGGAGCACGCGGGGATCAACAGCAACGTCCTGTCCCCCGGCGACTTCGTCGACGTGATCTCCGGCAACGCCGCCGTGAACGGCATCCCGGTCACGGTGGAACCCGCGGGGGTCACGGCCCCCTGACCCGGAATAGGTCCCCTGACGGCGAGGCCGACCCGGGGCCCGGCTCAGACGTCGATCGTTACCATGCGTGACATGTTCGCCCGGATCCGCAGGGGTTGGGAGCTCACCAAGACCGCCTGGAGCGTGGTCCGATCCCATCCGGGCATGGCCCGGCTGCCGCTCACCGGCGGCGCGCTCGCCTTGCTGGCTCTGGCGGCGTTCGCCGTGCCCGGCGTGGCGCTGATTGCGCCCGAGGACGCCTCGACCGCCGAGACCGTCGGCGGCATCGTGCTCATCGCGGCCGGCGCCTACCTCGCATCGTTCGCGGTCGTCTATTACAACGTCGCCCTCGCCGCCGCGGCCGACGAGGCGCTGGCCGGCCGCGACCCGGACATCCGGGCCGCCCGGGCCGTCGCCCGCAGCCGCGTCCGCGTCATCGCGGCGTGGGCGATCGTGTCGGTCGTCGTGTCCGCCGTCCTGGCCTTCGTCCGGGACCGGGCCGGCGTGGCCGGCGGCCTCACCGCGTCGATCGGCGGCGCCATCTGGTCGCTCGTGACGTTCCTCGTCGTGCCGGTGCTGGCCTTCGAGGGCGTCGGCCCGATCGCCGCCATGAAGCGGTCGGCGTCGCTGTTCCGCCAGCGGTGGGGCCAGCAGGTGACCGGCAACCTGGTCATCGGCGGGGCCGCCGGCCTGGTCATGCTGGTCGCGGTCGCGCTGGCCGTGCTGGGCGTGGTCGTGATGAGCGCCGGCGGCGCCGCGGCGGTCGCCGCGGGCGGCGTCCTGCTGGCCATCGGGGTGGTCGCCGGGGTCGCCGCCGCGGTGTTCTCGGGCGCCACGCGGGGCGTGTTCGGCGTCGCCCTCTACCGCTACGTGGCCGACAACCGAACCGTCGGCCCGTTCTCCGTCCAGGACATGGAGAGCGCCGCCCGGTCCGCGTGATCCACCACGTCCCGCCGGCGACCCCCGACCGTGACGCTGGATAGCGCCCGGGGACGGCGGTCACGGTGACGACCGGTGCAGCCAGCCGTCCAGGTCGGGCGGGGCCAGGGCCGCCACCCGGTCGCGGTAGCGGTCCAGGTCGGCGGCCGCCAACAGCTCGGCGCCGGCGCCCGAGGTCCCCCGCCGGAAGAACCGGGCCCGGTCGATCAGCACCCCGCCGGCGTCGGGCGCCGTCTCGGCGGCCCGGGCCCGCATGGTGTCGAAGCCGGCCGCCGCGACCAGCGCGGGCCACCGCCGGGTCGGGATGTCGACGCCGAGCCGCCCGGCCAGCCGGGCCATCTCCCCGCCGAGGTCGGCGAGCAGGTCGTCGTAGTGGACGAGCACGACGTTGGGCGCGTCGCGCCGGGACCACGCGTCGGACAGGTGCCACAGGACCCCGGGCAGCGAGTCGAGCTGCTCCCGGGGGTCGGGGTCGGCGGCGATCCAGCGCCGCAGCCACTCGGCGGCGGGCGGGCGGGGCGGCGGCGGGCCGGCGCCGGTCAGCCGCCGGATCCGGTCGCGGTCGAGGTTGTCGCCCTGGTGGTACAGCGACACGGCGGCGTCCAGCGGGTGGCGGGCCACCACGACGTAGGTAGCGCGCTCGTCCAGCGGGACGCCGTCGAGCGGGGTGTGGGTCTTCACGACCCGCCGGTGGCGCTGGGCCTCGAGCCGGGCCACGACCGCGTCCCGCGGCTCGCCCAGCCAGTCGAGCCACGGCGACAGCTCCGCCAGCGGCGCCGGCAGCGCCGGGTCGCCGAGCACGAGCAGCGCACAGATCATCTGCACCCACGTGGTGCCGTGCTTCGACCGGGTGCTGACCACGATGTCGCCGGCCCGGAACGGGAAGCCGGCCCAGCGCCCGCTGTCCTCGTCCGGCGACCGGTACCGGTGGGGCGCCACGGGCACCAGTGTCGCGTGCGGTTGGCGTCCCTCACCGCGCGATCGCGCGGTCACCGACGCCACGCCATGGCACCACCCGGTTTGGCGTCCCTCACCGCGCCATCGCGCGGTGACGGACGCCAAACCGGTGGGGACCGCGGGAATCTCGTTGGCCGGACGGCTCGGCGCGGTGGGATGCTGCCGGCCGCGCCGCCCGGTGACCGGCCGGGCCCCGAGCCACGAGGAGGTCGGCGAACGTGACAGCCACCATCGCCCGCCCCCGCGGCTCCGCGCCCGCGCTCCCCCACGGTTGAGCGGGCAGGCGCCCTGCGAGCCGCCCGGGGCCTTCACCCCGACCGCATCGCACCCTGGAGGGATCCGTGCCCGAGCATGAGCCCGAACGCGCCACCCCGGCGTGGCTCACCGCAGGCGGCACCGACGACGAGGTGCTCGGCCTGCTCAAGACCGGCAAGGAGGCCGAGGTGTTCGTCGTCGAGCGGCGGACGCTCGACGGGAGCCGCCGCGCCGTCCTCGCCCACAAGCGCTACCGCCCCCTGCAGGTGGCCAAGGGCGACCTCGAGGCCGCGGGCTTTACCCGGGCCCGGACGTTCACCGGCGACGCCGCGTACCTGGCCGGGCGCCGCTACCGCTACAGCCGCGACCGCCGGGCCGTCGACCGCCGCTCGGCCCACGGGCGCCGGGTCCTGGCCGAGCGGTGGCCCCGCGAGGAGTACGACGCCCTCGTCCGGGCCCACGCCGCGGGCGCCTGCGTGCCGTACCCGGTGGAGTTCACCGGCGACGGCACCCTCATGCAGTTCGTGGGCGACGACGGCACGGCCGCGCCCCGGCTCGTGTCTGCCCGGCTGTCGGCCGGCGAGCTGGCGTCGGCCCACGCCCAGCTCCTGGCCGACCTGGCCGCGCTGACCCGGGAGGGCCTTGTCCACGCCGACCTGTCGCCTTACAACCTGCTGTGGTGGCGGGGCCGGGTCTGGATGATCGACTTCCCCCAGGCGGTCGACCTGGTCGTCAACCCCAACGGGCTCGACCTGCTGCACCGCGACGTGACGACCGTGAGCACCTGGTTCGCCCGCCACGGCCTGGCCTGCGACGCCGAGGCGGCGTTCGCCGACCTGCTGGCCGAGGCGTGGTGACCCGGGGCGGCGGCGTCGCTATGTGAGTGCGAACGAGTCGAACGCCCCGTCGACCACCTCGTCGTAGTCGCTGTCACCGGGGACCGTGGCGGTCACCGTGTAGAGCGTCGTGCCGTCGAGCGCGTAGAGCTGGCGGTGCTCGATCTCGAAGCCGTCGATCGCGGTGACCAGCGTGACGTCCACCGCGGGCTCGCCGCCCGCGAGGACCGTGGCCTCCGTCCGCTCCCTGGCCAGGCCCTCGACCCCTGCCATCAGGTCCCAAACCCGCGTGTCGACCACGGCGTCGAGCGCGTCGGGGCCCGCGACCTCGTCGGCGGCAACCTCCTCCGCGTCGACCACCAGGCTGGCGCCGGACAGGCACTCCTGCGCGGCGAGCAGGCCGCCGGTCCCGGACTGCGCGTCCTCGACGCCCACCCACCCGGCGGGCAGCTCCATCGACCACCCGGCCATCGCAACGGGCCCGGCCAGGTCCTCGATCCGGTCGATCGCGGCCCAGTCGAGCACCATCGAGCCCCTCACCCTGGCGGGGACGTCGGTGCCGTCGTCGCGGATGAGCGTCATGAACAGCGCTCCGCCGCAGTAGGGATCGCTGGCGTACGACGACAAGCCGATCCCCGCCCACGCGCCGGCCTCCGGGTACCACCGCTCACGCTCGTCCGGGAGTCCCACGACGTACGAGCCCTCGCCCTCGGAGACCGGCTGGGCCCCGTCGGTCGCGTCGGCGCCGAGCTGGTCGGAGACCCACTCGTCGAGCGTCGCGTCCAGCCAGTCCTCGAGGTCCATGTCCGGGTCCGGCCGCGTGCCCTCGACCCGCCGGAACACGAGCGCGTCGGGTGCGTCCGACGGGCCGACCGCGGTCTCCACCCCGGCGGTCCGGACGTCGAGGTCCCAATCGGCCGGGACCACGGCGCTGACCCCCAGGTCGGACGCGAGGACACGCTCGTCCGACCCGGTCCCCTCGAACCCGGCCTCCGCGCGGGCGATCTGCCCGTCGACGCAGACGTCGGCCCGGTAGGAGCCGGCGGGGAGGGGCCGGCTCGTCGGCAGGAGGAGGTTGCCGTGCAGGCCCGCATCGACCGTGCCGATGCTGGGGTCGATCACGACGTCCCATGGGCCGGCCCCGCCTGCCCGGTGGTACCACACGATCGAGACGGGTGGATCCGACCCGTCGGCCGACCAGACCCCGAGCTCCTGCGGGAACACGGTCAGGGTCCACGCCGGGTCGACGGCGGCCGCTGGACCGCGATCCAGGCCCGCCCCGGTCACGATCAGCTGCCGGTACCGGTCGACCTCCGCCGATGGCACGCGGTCGCCGAGCAGCTCGAGGTCGTCGAGGGCCATGAGCCGGTAGAGAGCACGGAGCTCGCCGGCACCGATGCCCCCGCCCGGACAGGACGCTGCGGGGTCGAGGCAGCGGAGTGCCTCCTCGTAGGCAGGTCCGGCGTCGCCGTCCCCGACGGCCAGCAGCAGGAGCGCCCGGTTGAAGCGCGCCACGTGGATGCCCGGCGACCCGCTCGCCGTCGCTGCGTCGACCGCCTCGGCCGCGGCGTCGGCCGCCCGACCCAGCTCGGCCTCGGCGGGATGGGCGTCGCCGAGGGTCAGGAACGCGCGCAACCAGGTGATCTCGCCGAGATCGGACGCCCGCGGGGTCCCGAGCTCGGCGGCGCGGATCCTGTCGGCGAGGGCGCCGGCGACCCGAGGCGCCGGAACCGGTGGCGAGATGAGCCAGTCGTCGTCGGCGGTGCAGAGCCGGGCGCTCGCCCGCGCCTCGTAGGCGGGCGCGTGGCCGTCGTGGATGGACAGCGCCTCGTCCAGGGCCCTCAGCGCCGAGTCGCAGTCTCCCCGGTCCAGCGCCGTCTCGCCGGCGGCCACGTGCCGGGCGAACGCGAGGCGGTCGTGTCGCCCTGGCCCGCCGCCGAACCCGGCGCCGGTGACGACCGACAGGGCGAGGAGGCCACCCGCCGTGACTCCGACGGCGCCGAGGCTCAGCAGCCAGCGGGCCGGCGCCGGCGAACGTTCCGAATCGGACGCCAGGGCGAGCAGGAACCCGCCCAGGCCCATGGCGACCAGGGCGACCGTGACCGTGGCCGCCCGGTCGGCCCATGCATCGGCCTCCGACCGGGAGAGCGCAGCCTGGACGGTGCAGGCCGCGCCGTCCTCGCGACGCGCGGCGACGTGCGCGGCGAACGCTGAGGGGTCCGTCCGGGAGGCAGCGAGCAACCCGTCGTACGACACACCCTCCGGGCGCGCCGCGACGGGGCACATGACGGCCGCGGACCCCGCGGGCCCGTCGCCGGTGGACGGCAGGCGCTCGACCGCGGCGGCGTGGGCTTCCGCCGACGCGCGGGCGCCCTCGACGCGATCGGCCTGGTCCGACGCCTCCGCTACCTGGTTGGCGGCCGCCTCCCGGGCGTCGAGCTCGGCGAGCTCGGCGGCGGCCGCGAGGTCGTGCAGCGCGGACTGCTCGCCGGCCTCCACCATCCGCTCCGCGACGACGGAGAGCCGGTCGGCCTCGGCGCGAGCCGCCCGCTGGCGGCCGGCGACGACCGAGAGCTCCAGGGCGGCGACCGCCAGCCCGACCAGCGTGATGCCGCCGACCAGCTCGGCCCACCACCGGATGCGGTGCGCCCCGGCGCGGCCGCTGCCGCGGCGTCGGCCCACGAGGGTGACGGCCAGGAACGCCAGGGCCATTGCGGCCAGGGTGGCGACGAGCCACGCCGCTGTCGCCCCGAGGGGCGCCTCGCCCACCACCAGAACGGCCCCCACGCCCAACGCGCACCATGCGAGGCCGCCCCAGATCCTCGCCGCACGACCGCGGCGGCGGGCGCCGTCGTCGGCCCCGTCGCCGGATGACGCCAGCTTGGCAGCGGTCTGGAGCAGCAGCGCGATGGCGAAGGCCACGGCCGCGTACATGAGCAGGCGCTCGGCGTGAGCGGCCCGGGCGCGCGCGTCCGACGCGACCGGCCCACCCGCCGACCCGAACGTCGGGTCTGCCGCGACCCGCCACTCCCTCGCCGCATCGACCGAGTACGGGTCGGCGCCCGGCTGGTCGCCACCGGCGCAGGGGGTCCCCGGCCCGTCGGCCTGGAGGAGGTTCCAGACGCCGGCGGACCGGAGGCGCTGCGTGACGAGGGCGTCGGTCGCCGGCATCGCCTGGTCAGGCCCGGCCCCGATCAGGTCGACCAGAGCCGCGTCGCGCTCGGCCGACGCGGCGCACCAGGTCGTGGTCAGATCGAGGTCGAAGTCGACGAGAGCCTGCAGCTCGCGCTCGTCCCTGGCCGCCTCGGTCGATGCGATCCGGGCCCGCTCCCGGAGGCCGGCGTCCTCGTCCGCGAACCGTGTCGCCTGCCAGAACGAGAACGCGCTCAACGACGCGGCCACGGCCATCAGGGCGACGACCCGCCACTCGGCGTCGGGCACCGAGGCCCGGGCCCGTCGCCACAACCGGCGAGCGGTCCCCGGACGGCGGTGGCGGGGCCCACCCGGAGACGCGGCCGCCCCGGAGGGTGCCTGCTCGGCGTCATGGCTCGGGGGATCGAGCGCGGTGGTCACGCAGCGAAGAGCCGCGCGCGCGGCTCGG
>JBKPHT010000213.1:0-9320 GCA_046730015.1 Actinomycetota bacterium | reverse complement strand
GGTCTCACCGGTGAGGGCTCGGTCCACGGGCCGGGGACGTTCCTGCACCTCGACGCCGGGACGAGCCACTCGCCATGGACCGACACCGGTGGCGAGTTGTTCGTCTACTACCCCGAAGGCTGACGCCTCGCCGACACGTCGGTCGATCTCTTGGTGAAGCAGGAGAAAGGCCCTTGAGGCCTCCGAGAGGTCGAGATAGTCACCCGATCGCCGTGGGCCTGTAGAACAGCGAGGCCGCGTCAAGCCGTCCCGGTTCGGAAGCCGCCCGTGTCGACGGCTGCGACTGGACGCTGCGCGGCGGATTGTGATGTCACAAGCTGCCTCAAGAAATGCAGCCATTCGAGATCGCCACCGGCGGCCTCATCCGTGCCGCTTGCCAGGGGACGAGACCACCGACTGCCGCGAGAATGTGACCACGGTCGCGCGGAAGCCCCAGTCCATCGCGGGGTGCCCAGCGATCCGATCTCCGCGGCGAACACGAAGTCGTGGCATTCGGTGGCTCGCCGCCGGCCGCGGCGCGTTGAGGTGATCGATTCTTGAACGATGCTGGCGATCGAGTCGTTCAGCGCGGCGTCGAAACCCTGACACAGCGCGCTCACTCGCTCCCGTCCGGATCGAGAGCAGCGACAGCTGCTGGACGTAGACTGCGCCGGTCTGGCGCAGTGTCGCAGCGCCGCGGCGCCGGTGGGCTTTCCACCCTTGAAGTGGTGATCGATCGAGCGTGTCGGCGCACCCGAGGTCACGACGAGCTGGTTGATCCAGTCGCGGCGTAGCGCCGCCATCGCCAGCGCGATCCCCTCGTCAGTACCTGTTCGTCCATGCTAGAACGGGTGATCTAGAGAGATCGTTCTAACGGGTCTGCTGCTGCCATGGAGGTGCTATGGAGACCGTCACCGTCTCGGCCGGTGAGCTCGACTACTACGAGACCGGGTCCGGCCCTCCCGTCGTCCTGCTCCACGGAGTGCTCATGGACCACACAGTTTGGGACCGGGTCCTCCCGCTCCTGCCGCGCGGGTTCCGCTACCTGCGTCCCGTCCTGCCGTTGGGCGCGCACCGCCGCCCGATGCATCCCGACGCCGACCTGACCCTGCCCGGCCAGGTCGCCCTCGTCGCGGACCTGCTCGACGCGCTCGACCTCGAGGACGTGACGCTCGTGCACTCCGACTGGGGCGGTGCGCTCTTCCTCACCGCGCACGGCCGCGACCAGCGGGTGGCTCGGCAGGTCATCCTGCCGTGCGAGGCATTCGACAACTTTCCACCCGGCTTGCCAGGCAAGATCTTGGCGCTCGCCGTCGCGATTCCCGGCGGCCTGCGGCTCGCGGCGCGGCAGCTGCGGATTGGCTGGCTGCGCCGGCTGCCGTTCCTGTTCGGTCAGATGGTACGTCGACCCCTTCCCGACGAGCTCGTCCGCGGCTGGACTGAGCCGCTGCTCCGCCAGCCCGGCGTGCGACACGACCTGCTCACCTACTGCCGCAGCACCTTCGACGGATCGAACCTGACCCGTGATACCGAGGCGCTGCGTGGCTTCCCCGGCCATGCCCTCGTCCTGTGGTCGCCCGACAACAAGGTCATGCCGCCCGAGCACGGTCACCAGCTGGCCGAGCTCCTCCCCTGCGGGCGCTACGCCGAAGTTCCCGGCGCGTACGTGCTCTCGATGCTCGACGAGCCGGAGGCGGTCGCCCGCGAAATGGGTCAGTTCCTGCTCACCACCGTGCCCGGCCCGGCCACCGACCGACACGAGACGGTCGAGAACCGACAGGACACGGGGGCTCTGGGACGGCTCCCACCTCCCCCGCGCGACGGCTGAGTCAACCGGGGGGCGCCGGTAGCAGGCCATGGCGCAAAGGTTGAATTTGTCGGATTCGGTGGTCACCCCTGGCAATGGACCACTGTCGGGAGCGACCCTGGGAGAATATTAGAACGTAATCGCTAAAAACCTCGGGCAGCCGACTCGGTCGTCAGCAGCTGATGACCGTGCTCTACCCCAGGATGCATCGGACTGTCCGAGCCACCAGGTCATCGACCGAGGGCGGGGGCGGGACACCTCTCATGAGATACCGGCGGACCGCTGCATATGGAACGTCGAGGAGGGCGAACGACGCCACGTCGAGATTTGCTTTCGTCACCGAGCCGAAGCGACGCCGGACGAAGCCCCGGACACCGGCCTTGATTGCGTCGTTCAAGGTCGCGAGCGCGTCGCCGAGTTCGTCGGGCCACTGCTCGGCAAGCTGCTCGCGGCGGTACAGGAGCAGCACGCACGCGTCGTCGACGTTCGATCGGGACCAGCGGGGCACGTAAAGCGCGGCCTCGATGGCTGCCGTCTCGACGTCGTCCTGGGCGAGGGCAGCAACGAACCCCTCCTGGGACCGGCGTACGGTGCGGATCCAGAGGCGCGCCAGCAGCAAGTCACGCGAGTTGAATCGGTGGTAGATGGATCCCGTCGGCGCGCCGAGCCGCTCGGCGATGCCCGTTACCGTCGCAAGCGCGGGCCCGCCCTCGGCGACCAGCTGCGCAGTCGCGTCAAGGATCTGCTCCGTGTTGAACTTCGCCGGTCGGCCCACGCTGGAGTCCACCTTCCCGATGCCAGACCAGGCATCCACGAACCCATCCGACCCACTTGGGCAGGACGCGCTCATCGTAGCCTGATACCGACACTAGAACGCGTCGTCTATTACAGTGTCGTGATGCTGCGGGTCCGTGACTGCGCCCCCGGTCTTACGCCCCCGTCCCGCCCGTCGCGGTCGGCAGTCCGAGCACGAAGTCCCGCAGCGCGACTCCGATTTCCTTCGGCGAGTCCTCCTGGACGTAATGGATCCCGGCCACCGCGACCTCCCGCTGGTTCGGCCAGCTCCTCGCGAACTGCAGGGCACGCCCGACCAGGATCGCGCCCGGCTCGGCTGAGATCAGCAACTTGGGGACATCGCTCGTCGCGAGCCAGCGCCCGTACTCGTCGACAGTGGCGACGACGTCCTCCGGCATTCCATCGATGGGCAGTTCGCGGGGGAAGACCAGCGTGGGGATGCGTGATTCGCGCGTCCGGAAGGGGGCGCGGTACGCCGCCATCTCCCGCTCGTCGAGCGTCCGCAACACGCTCTTGGGCAGCACAGTCTCGACGAAGTAGTTCTCGTCCAGGATCAGTGACTCTCCGCTCGGCGCGCGCATCGCACGGAACAACCGGTCGCGGCCGGGTGGGAAGTCGGCCCACAGACGCGGCTGCACGATCGCCTCCATGTAGGCGATGCCCCGCACGCGCTCGGGGTTGCGTCGCGCCCAGTGGAAGCCGAGTGCGGATCCCCAGTCGTGCAACACCAGGATGACCGGGCGATCGGGCAGAACCGCGGCGAACCACGCGTCCACGTACCTTGTGTGGTCCGCGAAGCGGTACGCGCGATCGGGTGCCGGACCGGACGCTCCCATCCCCACCAAGTCGGGGGCTAGGCATCGGAATCGGTCCGAGACATGGGGAATGACATTGCGCCAGAGATACGACGAGGTCGGATTGCCGTGCAGGAACACGACGGTGTCGCCGGCCCCCGTGTCGACGTAGCACATCTCGGTGCCGAGGACCGCGACGCGGTCGCGTGGGTGCGGGTCGGCCGTGCTGTCGACCATGTCTTTGGGTGTTCGGAGCATGACTGCATCCTTTGGAATCGGGAACGCGAGAAGCTCAGGTGAAGCTGAGGTGAAGCTCAGGATTCGGGGCGGACCCGCGATGCGAGGAGTCCCTCGAAGACCGCCGTCTTGAACCGCTCCAACGGCGCCGGCGAGCGTTCGACCTTCATTCGCAGCATCGCTCCCTGCCACGACGCCATCAGGAAGTCCGCAAACTCGCTCGGCGGCATGACCAGCACCACGTGGCCGGCCTCCTCCGCCTCGGCCAGGCACCGGGCGAACGGCTCGTGCCACTCGGCGAACACTTCGGACAGACGCCCCCGGATCGCTTCGCTGCTCTCGGTCGAATCCAGACTCGTGTTGCCGATCAGGCACCCGTCGCGCCATCCGCGCGCCTCCAGCCGCTCGGTGATGGCGTCGAAGTACGCCCGCAGCCGCGCCAACGGCGGCTGGGCGCCGTCCAGCAGCGTCTCCGCGACGATGCCCCGCACGCCGTCGAAATAGCGGTCAATCACCGCGATCCCGAACTCCTCCTTCGACGCGAAGTGGTTGCTGAACGACCCGAGCGGCACATCGGCCGCCGTCGTTAGGTCGCGCACGCTGGAGCCCACCAGCCCGCGTCGGCGCACCGCCCTCAGGCCGCCCTCGATGAGTTGCTCCTTCTTGGATGGCCTCGACACGACTGCCAATATGAACGTTCATATTGATCATGTCAAGGGACCGTGCTGAGAAGGGGGGCGGGACCCGGGTTGTGCTGGCGGAGGCCGAAGCGCTCGGGCTCGCGATCAACGACCTGGTCGGCCGGCTCACCCTGGCGGATGACGTCAGTGCCGACCCTGGCCGACTACGTCGAGACGGTGGCGCCGACCTGCCGCGACCAGCGGGAGGAGCCTGACGATGTCAGGTCATGGCCCAGTCCCCGGGGAGCGTGAGGGGTCCGGGTGTCGGCAGGCCGAGCCGTGCCGCCAGGTCGGCGAAGCTGCCCCATGCGCCCGATCGCACCTCGGCCGCGGCGGCGGCCGGATCCTCGCTGGACTGCGCGGCGCGCAGCCAGGCGACGAGCGGCACCCGGGGATGGACCTGCAGCCGGGGCTGGGACGTCGGTGGCAGGCCGGCCCGTGCCCGCGCCACGTCCAGCGCGGCGCCAAGGCCGCCTAGCTCGTCGACGAGCCCCCGTTCCTTCGCGTCGCTGCCCGTCCAGACCCGGCCGCGGGCGATCTCGTCGACGCGCTCCCGGGGCAGGCGGCGGCCTTCTGCCACCTTGGTCGTGAAGTCGTCGTAGATCCGGTCGAGCCAGGCGTTCAGCTGTGCCCACTCGTCCTCGCTGAACGCCTGGAGAGGCGAGAACATCAGCCCGTGGCGGGCGCCGGCCACGCCCTCGTGGCCGATGCCCAGGTGGTCGACCAGCCCGTCGACCACGGCCTTGCCAGCCACGACCCCGATCGAACCCGTGATCGTCGCGGGTTCGGCGACGATCACGTCGGCCCCCATCGACACGAAGTACCCACCCGACGCGGCCACGTCGCCCATGGAGACCACGACGGGCTTGCCCGCCTGCCGTGTGAGCGCCACCTGCCGCCAGATGGCATCGGATGCGACATACGACCCGCCTGGGCTGTCCACCCGGAGCACGATCGCCCCGACGTCCCGCGCCTCGGTCGCCGATCGGAGCGCGGCGCACACGGTGTTCGCTCCGGCCGTCGCCCCGCCGAGCGGTCGGCGTCCGCTCCTCCCCAGGTGGATGGGCCCGGTCACGTGGACCAATGCCAGCTCGGGAGATCGCGGGACGTGGCGCGACGACACCTCGGCCGTCTTCGACCGGCCGTAGCTGCCGACGTACTGCAGGACGGCGTCCGGACCGGCCCGCTCGCGGACCGCGGCGTACACCTCGTCGCGATACCCCAGGTGGTCGACGAGGCCGGCATCGAGCGCTTCCCGGGCGAACAGCGGTGCGCGGTCGACCACAGCGCGGACCTCGCTCAGGTCGATCGACCGGCCGCTTGCGATCCCGGCCACAAGCTGCTCCATCATCGACGCCACGATGCGCTCGGTGGCGTCGCGGTGCGCGGGTGTGAAGCCCCGCTCGGTGAAGATGTTGGCGGCATTCTTGTACTCGTGGCGCTGGGCGAGCTGGGGCGTGATGCCCGCGCGGTCGAGCGCATCCCGGAGGAAGGGCACCTGGGCGGCGACGCCGGTCAGGCAGACGTCGCCCGACGGTTGGAGCCACACCTGATCGAATCCGGTCGCGAGGTAGTAGGGGACGCTGCCCCGGCCGAGCTCACCGAAGGTCTCCGCCCAGGCCACGGCGAGCTTGCCGTGGGCGCGGAACTGCTCCACGGCCTCACGCAGCTCCTGGGCCCGGCTCAGCGCCAGCGGCGATCGCGGTCCGCCGACCTTGGCCACGAGGGCCTGGACCCGGGGGTCGCGGCCGGCGCGGCGCAGCCCATCCACGACCAGCCGCAACGGGGTCCTGCGCCGGGCGAGCACCGCGCTCACGGGATCGTGGGGGACGCCCTCCACGAGCGGCTCGGTGAGGTCGAGCTCGAGGATGAGCTTCCCGGTCCGGCGCCGCCTCGCCTCCTCCATCTGGATGACGACATCACGGGACGTCTGCCGTGCTCGGTCCAGCATGCGCCCGAGGGTAGGCCCGCACGGGCGGCCAGTGTCCCCCCGCCTCTCGCCGCTCCGGTGTGCACTCACCGCCAGGGGACTTTCGTCCCCGGCCGATCCTGGTCGGAGCGGCGGCTTCAGCGCGTCCCCTCCAGGCCCCGCCGTGCATTACACGAGCGTCCTGATCGACCGCTCGTTCCGCCGACGCTCGCCCCGGTGGGGTACAACGGCGCAGGCAGGGGGAGGGAGCGAGTCGGTGGAACGTGGCGAGTTCAGGGGCAGGATCGGTCGCTACCACTGGGAGTCGGAGGCGTACTGGCCGCCCGAGCCGTCGGCGCCGACGGGCGCACCCAACGTGCTGATCGTGCTGCTCGACGACGTCGGGTTCGCCCAACTGGGGTGCTTCGGCTCCGACATCGCCACGCCCACCTTCGACGGCCTCGCCGCGTCGGGGTTGCGCTATGCCAACTTCCATACGACCGGGCTGTGCAGCCCGACCCGGGCGTGCGTGCTGACGGGCCGCAACCACCACTCCTGCGGCATGGGCCGCATCGTCGAGCTGGCGTCGGGGTTCCCCGGCTACGACGCCCGCATCCCCCGCTCGTGCGGCCTGCTCCCGGCCATGCTGACCCCACTCGGCTACGCGGCCTACGCCGTGGGGAAGTGGCACCTCACCCCGGACGAGGAGGAGCACCTGGGCGCCCGCCGGGACCGCTGGCCGCTGGGGCGGGGCTTCGAGCGGTTCTACGGCTTCTTCGGCGGCGAGACGCACCAGTACGTGCCCGCCCTGGTGCACGACAACCACGTCGTCGAGCCGCCGGGCGCGTACGAGGACGGCTACCACCTGACGGAGGATCTCGTATCCCGGGCGATCGAGTTCCTCGAGGACCTGCGCCACGTCGATGTCGACAAGCCGTGGCTGTTGTACTTCGCCCCGGGGGCCTGCCACTCGCCGCACCAGGCGCCGGCCGACTGGATCGCCCGCTACCGGGGCCACTTCGACGCCGGTTGGGACCGATGGCGCGACGACACCGTCCGGCGCCAGATCGACGGCGGCCTCCTGCCCGCGCACACCGAGCTGTCGCCCCGGCCGGACTGGGTCCCCGCCTGGGCCTCGCTGCCCGCGGCCGCCCGGCGGGTCTACGCCCGCTACATGGAGGCCTTCGCCGGCTACCTGTCCCACACCGACGCCCAGGTCGGCCGGCTGATCCGCTGGCTCGACGCGCAGGGCGAGCTCGACCGGACGCTGGTGCTGGTGCTGTCCGACAACGGAGCGTCGTCGGAGGGCGGCCCGCGGGGGTCGCTCAACGATGTCCGGACCTGGAACGTCCTGTCGACCACGGTCGAGGAGGCCGACGCCCGCCTCGACGAGATCGGCGGTCCCCGCATCCACAACAACTACCCCTGGGGGTGGACCGTCGCCGGCAACACCCCGTTCCGGCGCTGGAAGCGCGAGACGCACGAGGGCGGCGTCGCCGATCCGCTCGTGGTCTCCTGGCCCGGGGGCATCGGGGCGGGCGGCGAGGTGCGCCGGCAGTACGTGCACGCCATCGACCTGGTGCCGACCATCCTCGAGGTGGTCGGGGTCGAGCCGCCGTCGACCCTCGGCGGGATCGAGCAGCGGCCGCTGGAGGGTGTCAGCTTCGCCTACAGCTTCGACGACCCGGAGGCCCCCCAGCGTCACACGACGCAGTACTACGAGATGTTCGGCTGCCGGGCCATCTACCACGAGGGCTGGAAGGCCGTCGTGTACCACCCGATCCAGGCCGACGAGCCGGGCCTGGATGCCGCCAAGTGGGAGCTGTACGACCTGGGGAGCGATCCCTCGGAATGCCACGACCTGGCCGCTGCACAACCCGACCGCCTGCGGGCGCTGGTCGATCGCTGGTGGGCCGAGGCGGGCCGCTACCAGGTCCTGCCGCTCGACAACCGGCCGTTCTCCGACCTCGTCTTCGACCGGCCGTCGCCGGTCGAGGGTCGCCGGCGCTACGTCTACCGGCCCGACCGGGCGCCGGTGCCCGAGAGCGTGGCCGTCAACGTCAAGAACCGCCGGCACGCCATCACGGCGTACGTCGAGGTCGACGGGCCAGGACTCCTCGAGGGCGTGCTCGCCGTCCAGGGCTCGGTGCTGGGCGGCTGGTCGTTCCATCTCGGCGACGGCCGGCTGTGCTACGTCTACAACCTGGCGGGATGGCGCGAGTACCGCATCGAGGGCCCGGTCGGCGACCGGCTGGGGCGGGGGCACCACACGCTGAGGTTCGAGTTCACGCCGGCGCGTGACGGTGCACCCCACCGCGGTGCGCTGCTGATCGACGGCGACCCGGTCGCCCGCGGTGACATCGAGCGGGTGACCTGGAGCCGGTTCTCGATCACCGGCGCCGGGCTCACCGTCGGCTGGGCCCGGGACTTCTCGCCCGCCGACCGCGACTACCGAGGCCCGTTCCGCTTCACCGGCCGGCTCGACAGGGTCGTGATCGACGTCGACGGCGAGCCGTTCATCGATCCGGACGCCGAGGTGGCCGACCTGCTCGGCTCCCAGTGACCAGCGGTTCAGCCGGCCGAGGGGGTGACCACGATGTTGCACTGCTGCTCGGGCGATGTGAGCGCGCTGTGATCCGCGATGCCTGGGCTTGCTGGGCAGGTCCGGTGGATCCGGCTTCGGGACGCGTTGTCGGCCCGCCGCCGGTCGTGGATGCGTAAGCTCGCCCACGGTGTCTTCGGCGTCTGCGGTTCATGTCGTGCTGGGGGCGGCGGGTGGGGCGGGCTCGGCGGTTGTCCGGGAGCTGGGTGTCCGTGGACTGCCGGTGCGGGCCGTGACTCGGTCGGGTGCGACGGACCGGCCGGAGGGTGTCGAGCAGGTCGCGGCCGATGTCGCCACACCGGACGGGGCTCGGCGGGCGTGCGCCGGTGCGGCCGTCGTCTACCACTGCGCCCAGCCCGGCTATACGAAGTGGGTCGAGTTGTTCCCGCCGCTGACTCGAGCCGTCCTCGATGGCACGGCGGAAGCGGGCGCGAAGCTCGTGTTTGCGGACAACCTCTACGTGTACGGCCTGCCCGACGGCCCGATGACCGAAGAGACACCCCAGCGGGCGCAGGGT
>JBKPHT010000212.1:0-3767 GCA_046730015.1 Actinomycetota bacterium | reverse complement strand
GAGTGGACGGCACCGGTTTCGGACCTTACTCTTCGGTCACCTGAGTGGTCGTCAGAGCGACTCGGTAGCTGGGGGCTTCCGTGTTAGTTGGGGATCCCGGCGTTGAGCAGGCATTTCTCGACTGAGCGGGTGCAACGTGGGGGAGGACACGTCGATGTGGCTTCGCGAGGCGGATGGCGGCGGGACCCGCGGCCCATCCGATCAAGCGACGCGAACGCCGACCGCCGTCGACGACCCGGTCGGGCTGCCGCTCCGCGTCCTCGTCCACGACTTCGCCGGCCATCCCTTCCAGATCGACCTGAGCCGGGCCCTGGCCCGGCGCGGGCACACCGTGCAGCACGTCTATTGCGGCTCGTACACCAGCGGCAAGGGCCGCTTCGAGCAGGACGACGTGCCGCGGCTGTCGGTGGTGGCCATCCCCGCGGGCGAGTCGTTCGCCCGCTACTCGCCCGTCCGCCGGGTGAGCCAGGAGGCCGCCTACGGGCGCCGCTTCACCCGGGTCGCCGCCAACTTCGGGCCCGACGTGATCCTGGCCTGCAACGTGCCGCTGGTGGCCAAGTCGGTCGCTGCCGCGTGGTGCCGGCGCGAAGGCGTGCCCTGGGTGTTCTGGCTCCAGGACCTGCACAGCGTGGCGATGATGGCCGAGGCCGAGAGGCGGGCCGGGCGGCTGGGCCGCCGGGTCGGCTCGGGCTTCGAGGTGCTGGAGCGGCGCCTGCTGTGCCAGGCCGACGCGGTCGTGTCGATCACCGACGACTTCTGGCCGGTGCTCGCCGCCTGGGGCGTCGAGGGCGCCGGCTGCACGGTCATCGAGAACTGGGCGCCGCTCGGCGACCTCCCGACACGGCCCCGCGACAACGAGTGGCGCATCCGCCACGGCCTGGGCGACCGGTTCGTCTACCTCTACACGGGCACGCTGGGGCTCAAGCACCGGCCCGAGCTGCTCTACCGGCTGGCCCAGGAGCGCGCCGGCGACGCCGACGTGGTCGTCGTCAGCGAGGGCATGGGCGAGGCCCGGCTGCGCCAGATGCTGCGTGCGCGGCCCCTGTCCAACCTCCACCTCCTGCCGTTCCAGTCGATGGTCGACTACCCGAACATCCTCGGGGCGGCCGACGTGCTGGTGGCGCTGCTCGAGCCGACGGCCGGCACGTTCTCGGTTCCGTCGAAGGTGCTGTCCTACCTGTGCGCCGGGCGGCCGATCCTGGCCGCCATCCCGCCGGAGAACCTGGCCGCGCGCACCATCGAGCGAGCCAGGGCCGGCCTGGTGGCCAACTCTACCGACGAGGAGTCCTTCCTCATGCTGGCCAAGCAGCTCCGGGTCGACGCCGGCCTCCGGCTGGAGGCAGGGCGCCGCGCCCGCGCGTACGCTGAGACGACCTTCGACACCGCGGTGATCGCGGGCCGATTCGAGGACGTCATCGAGCGGGCCATCGCGCGCACGCGGGGCTCGTCCGCCGCCCGCAAGGAGACCTGACCCTCATGGATCACGTGCTGGTCACCGGAGCCGGTGGGTTCATCGGCGGCCACCTGGTGCGACGGCTGCGGGACGAGGGCGTCGGGCGCATCCGCGCCGTCGACTGCAAGCCCAAGGAGGAGTGGTACCAGGTGTTCGACGACGTCGAGAACCTCGACGCCAACCTCGAGCTGCTCGACGCCTGCCGCGACGCGGTGCGCGATGTCGACACCGTCTTCAACCTCGCGGCCGACATGGGTGGCATGGGGTTCATCGAGAACAACAAGGCCCTGTGCATGCTCTCGGTGCTCATCTCGACCCACGTGCTGGTCGCCGCCCGCGACGCCGGGGTCGAGCGGCTGTTCTACGCGTCGTCGGCCTGCGTGTACGCCGCCGGCAAGCAGTCGTCGCCCGAGGTCGAGCCGCTGCGGGAGGCCGACGCCTACCCGGCGATGCCCGAGGACGGGTACGGCTGGGAGAAGCTGTTCAGCGAGCGGATGTGCCGGCACTTCGCCGAGGACTTCGCCATCGAGACCCGGGTGGCCCGGTACCACAACGTCTACGGGCCCAAGGGGACCTGGACCGGCGGCCGGGAGAAGGCGCCCGCGGCCATCTGCCGCAAGGTCGCCACCGCCGCGCTCACCGGCGACCACACCATCGAGATCTGGGGCGACGGGCAGCAGACCCGCAGCTTCACCTACATCGACGACTGCCTCGAGGGCACCCTCCTACTCACCGCCAGCGACGTGCGCGAGCCCCTGAACATCGGCAGCGAGCAGCTCGTCACCATCAACCAGCTCGTCGACATCGTGGAGAGCATCGCCGGCATCACCCTCGACCGCCGCTACCGGCCCGACGCCCCCCAGGGGGTGCGCGGCCGCAACAGCGACAACACGCTCATCCGCGAGCGGCTGGGCTGGGCCCCGTCGGTCAGCCTCGAGGACGGGCTCGCCGCCACCTACGCCTGGGTGCACGACCAGGTCGCCGCAAGCCTGGCGGGCGCCTGAACGGGCGGCGGGTGGCGAGCGCAGCCAACCGCCGGCGGGTCCTGGTCCTGACCGACCAGGGCATCTCCACCCTCAGCAACGTCGTCGTCGCCGTCATCGTCGCCCGGTCGCTGCCGCCCGACGGGTTCGGCGCGTTCGGGGTCGCCACCGTCGCCTACCTCCTGGTGGCCGGCGCCGGGCGGGCCGTGCTGGGCGAACCCCTGCTGTCGCGCTACTCGCACCGCGACCGCGCCACCCGCGACGCCGCCATCCCCGACCTGCAGGTGGCTCGGACCCGGGCCCGGCCGGCGCCGCGCTGCTGGGGCTCGCGCCGGTGCTGCCGCTGATGCTGGTGCAGGACGCCTGGCGGTACGCGCTCATCGTCGACCGCCCGGCCGCCGCCGTGGCGGTCGACGTCGCCTGGCTGGCCGGCGTGTGCGCGGTGCTGCCGCTGGCGCCGGCCGGGGTCGACGCCCAGTGGTACGTCGTGGCCTGGGGACTGGCCTCCGGGTTCGGGGTGGCGGTGGGGGTGGTGATCGGCCGGCTCCAGACCGTCCCGCCCCCCCAGCTCGTCCTGCCGCTCGGCGGTGCCATGGTGGGCGCTGGGCAGGGCTACGCTGCCGGCTTCGGGCTCGGGAACGTGGCCTCGGTGGCGATCTGGTGGGCGGCGTTCCACCCGGCACTCCGCCACGGCCAGGTGACCCACGACGACGCCGAGCCCGTGAGGGCGGCGCCCGCGGCGCCGGCCGCCTGAGGACGAGGATGCAGCCAGCAGCGACGACCGACCAGACCCACCAGGCCGAGCGGCCCCGGGTGGCGATCCTGTGGCAGGCCCTGTCGGGCTACGCCCACGCCGCGTTCTCCGAGCTCGCGGCCCGGGGCGTCGAGGTGCTGGTGGTGCACCGGGCGGGCGCGGGCGACGCGCCGTTCGATTCCGACGCCATCACCCGGGGCCTGCGGGCCACCTCGTGGGCCGACGCCCCCGACGCGGCGGCCGTCGAGGCCGCGGTGGCCCGGGTCGAGCCCCACGCGCTGCTCGTGTCGTCGTGGCACATCGACGCCTACCGGCGGACGGCGCGGCGTCGACGGGGCGAGACCCTCCGGGTCCTGTGCATGGACAACCAGTGGTGGGCCACGCCCAAGCAGGTGCTCGGGGTGGCGAGCTCGCGGCTGCTGATCGGCCCCGCCTACGACGCCGCCTTCCTGCCGGGAGAGCGGTCGGCGGACTTCGCCCGCCGGCTCGGCTTCACCGACGAGCGGATCATCCGCGGCCTCTACTCCTGCGACCACGACCGGTTCGCCCCGATCGCCGCGGCCCGCGGCGGGGCGCC
>JBKPHT010000211.1:0-4541 GCA_046730015.1 Actinomycetota bacterium | reverse complement strand
GCTGGCCGTCCTCCACACCCGCTACCCGGCCATCCGGTTCGCGTTCGTCGAGCTGGCCCGGCGGGCCGCGGCCGACCCCCGGGAGGACGACCGGCTGTTCACCAGCCACCTCACCGACCTCGTGACCGCGCTGCTCGCGTCTGAGGCCTCGCCGCAGACCAAGCGGCTGCTGGCACTGCGGGAGCAGCGGGAGGCAGCTGCGAACTGAGCACCTGCGGTCACCCTGCCGGCCGCGAATTGACGCAGGGGTCGACAAATCTGCCCTCGCGGGTGACATTTGTCACCTAACGCCCGCCACACGGGCGTCAGGGAGGGGAAGGATCAGCATGGGATACCGACTCACCGCGGCCGTGCTCGCCACGGCCGTCCTGCTGTCGTGCGCCACCGTGACCGCCACCGCCGCCGGCGCGAGCCCGGCGGCGCCCAACGTTCAGACCACCGCCGACCCGGTCGTCATCGTCGCCGGCACCTCGGCCAACCAGCCGCTGGCCGACGTGTTCTACAGCGGCCTGGCCGCCCGGCTCCGGGCGGACGGCTACCGGGCCTACATCTTCGGCCTGCCCGGCTTCGGTCTCGGCGACATCGCCGACACGTCCGCGGCCCTCGACCGGTTCGCCGACGGGGTCCGGGCCTCGACCGGGGCGGCGCGGGTCGACCTCGTTGGCCACTCGCAGGGCGGCCTCGTCGGCCGGTACTACATCAAGAACCTGGGCGGCGCCGGCGAGGTCGACAGCATGATCAGCCTCGGCGCCCCCCACTACGGGACCGCGGTCGCCAACATCGCCGCGTTCCTGGGCCTGGGCAACTGCCTCGGCGTCACCGCCTGCCAGCAGATGGCGGCCGGGTCGTCGTTCCTCGCCGCGCTCAACGCCGGCGACGACACGATCGGCGCCGTCCGATACACCAACATCGTGACGGTCTTCGACGAGCTCGTCGTGCCCTACACCAACGGCTACCTGGCCAACGACGGCAACAACACCAACGTCACCGTCCAGAGCCAGTGCTGGCTCCGGGTGGTCGGCCACCTCGGCCTCGCCCTGGACGGCGCCGTCTACGACGGCGTCCGCGACGCGCTCCGGGGGGAGCCGGTCCGGCTCAACTGCTTCGCGCTCTGACGCCCGGCCGGGGCCGGCTGCGCCGACCAGCCGGTAACGCAGTCGGTCCCGGCGACCGGGGATCGGTAGCCTGTGACTTCACCTATGAGCCGCTTCCTCGACCTCGTGAACGAACGCGTCGTGGTGTACGACGGCGCCACTGGAACCAACCTCCAGGAGCTGGGGCTCACCGCCGACGACTACGGCGGCCCCGAGCTCGAGGGCTGCACCGACATCCTGTCGGTCACCCGGCCCGACGTCATCGCCGACCTGCACGAGTCGTTCTTCCGGGTCGGCTCCGACGTCGTCGAGACCAACACGTTCGGCGCCTTCGCCGTGCCGCTGGGCGAGTACGCCATCCCCCACCGGGCCCACGAGATCTGCCTGGCCGCCGCCCGGGTCGCCCGCGAGGTGGCCGACGGATACGGCGGCTTCGTGGCGGGCTCGATGGGGCCGGGCACGAAGTCGCCGTCGCTGGGCCAGATCCCCTTCGTCGAGCTGCGCGACGCCTACGAGGTCATGGCCCGCGGGCTGCTCGAGGGCGGCGTCGACCTGCTCATCACCGAGACCCACTTCGACCTCCTGGCCGCCAAGGCCGCGGCCATCGGCGCGCGGCGGGCGATGGCCGCCGTCGGGCGGGAGGTGCCGATCCAGCTCCAGGTCACGATGGAGCAGACCGGCACGATGCTGCTCGGCACCGAGATCGGCGCCGCGCTGGCCGCCCTCGGCGCGCTGCGGCCCGACGTGTTCGGCCTCAACTGCGCCACCGGCCCCGCCGAGATGCACGAGCACCTGCGGCACCTGTCGGCCAACGCCACGGTGCCGATCTCGTGCCTGCCCAACATGGGCCTGCCCAGCGTGGTCGACGGGAAGATGCACTACGACCTGACGCCCGAGGAGCTGGTCGAGCACCAGACCCGGTTCGTCACCGAGCTGGGCGTGCAGGTGGTGGGCGGCTGCTGCGGCTCGACCCCCGAGCACCTCCGCCAGCTGGCGGCTGTGGCCAAGGACCTGACGCCCGCCCGCCGCGACCCCCGGCCGGAGCCCGGCGCGGCGTCGATGTTCAACGCCGTGCCGTTCCACCAGGATGCCAGCTTCCTCATCATCGGCGAGCGGACCAACGCCAACGGGTCGAGGAAGTTCCGCGAGGTCATGCTCGACGGCGACTGGGACGCCTGCGTGAAGATGGCCCGCGACCAGGAGCGCGAGGGCGCCCATGTCCTCGACGTCTGCGTCGACTACGTCGGCCGCGATGGCACGCTCGACATGGACGAGGTGGTCAGCCGGTTCGCCACCCAGGTCACCGTGCCCCTCGTGCTCGACTCGACCGAGCCCCAGGTCATCGAGGCCGGCCTCCAGCGGCTGGGCGGCAAGGCCATCCTCAACTCGGCCAACCTCGAGGACGGCGAGGCTCCCGGCAGCCGGTTCGACCGGGTGTGCAGCCTGGCCCGGGAGTACGGCGCGGCGGTGATCGTGCTGCTCATCGACGAGGAGGGCCAGGCCCGCGACGTCGAGTGGAAGATGCGCGTGGCCCACCGCATCCACGACCTGGCCACCACCCGCTACGGCATCCCGCCCGGCGACCTGATCTTCGACGCGCTCACCTTCCCGCTGTCGACCGGCGACGAGGACCTCCGCCGCGACGGCATGAACACCATCGAGGCCATCCGCCGGATCAAGGCCGAGCTGCCGGGCGTCAACACCGTGCTGGGCCTGTCGAACGTGAGCTTCGGCCTCTCACCGGCCGCCCGCCACGTCCTCAACTCGGTGTTCCTGCACGAGTGCGTCGAGGCGGGGCTCGACTCGGCGATCGTCCACGCGGCCCGCATCATGCCGCTGAACAAGATCCCCGAGGACCAGGTCAAGGTCTGCCTCGACCTCATCTACGACCGCCGCGACGAGGCCGCCGGCTACGACCCGCTGGCCGCCCTGCTCGACGTCTTCGCCGACGTGACGGTGGCCAAGCAGGAGAAGGAGGACCGCTCGGGCTGGCCGGTCGACGAGCGGCTGAAGCACCGGATCATCGACGGCGATCGCGAGGGCCTCACCGCCGACCTCGACCAGGCCATGGCCGAGGGCGTGGCGCCGCTGGACATCATCAACGAGGTCCTGCTGGCCGGCATGAAGGTGGTCGGCGAGCTGTTCGGGTCGGGCCAGATGCAGCTGCCGTTCGTGCTGCAGTCCGCCGAGACCATGAAGGCCTCGGTCGCCCACCTCGAGCCCCACATGGAGAAGGTGGAGGGCGACAGCGGCAAGGGCCGCATCGTGCTGGCCACGGTCAAGGGCGACGTCCACGACATCGGCAAGAACCTGGTCGACATCATCCTCACCAACAACGGCTACGAGGTGCACAACCTCGGCATCAAGATCGGCATCGCCGAGATGATCGAGAAGGTCCTCGAGGTGAGGGCCGACGCCATCGGGATGTCGGGCCTGCTGGTGAAGTCGACCCTCGTCATGCGGGACAACCTCGAGGAGCTGAACGCCCGCGAGCTGGCCGACATCCCGGTGCTGCTGGGCGGCGCCGCGCTCACCCGCAGCTACGTCGAGCGCGACCTGCGCGACGTCTACGGCGGCCGGCTGTTCTACGGCAAGGACGCGTTCGAGGGCCTCCACGTGATGGACAAGCTGGGCGCCATCAAGCGGGGCGCCGAGGAGGACGACCCCGACTGGGGCCGGGTGCCGTCCAAGTCGCGGGTGCCGTCGCGGGCGTCGCTCGGGCTGGCCGAGAAGGGCCAGGGCCCGCCCCCCGACCTGCCCGCCCGGTCGCCAGACGTGGTCACCGACAACGAGGTGTTCACGCCGCCGTTCGTCGGCTCCCGGGTGGTGAAGGGGCTGCCGATCGACGAGATCGCCGGCTACCTGAACGAAACCGCGCTGTTCCGCAACCAGTGGCAGTTCCGCCCCGAGGGCGGCCAGAGCGACGACGAGTTCAAGGCCCGCATCCGCCCGACCCTGCGCGACGAGCTGGCCAAGGCGAAGGCCGACGGGCTGCTGGTGCCCCAGGTGGTGTACGGCTACTTCCCGGCCAACGGCGACGGCAACGACCTGGTGATCTGGGCCGACGAGGAGCGGACCGCCGAGCGGGCCCGGTTCGCCTTCCCCCGCCAGACCAAGGCGCCGTACTACTGCATCGCCGACTTCTTCCGCCCGGCCGGCGGCGACGAGGTCGACCACGCCGGGTTCTCGATCGTCACGATGGGGCCGGCGGTGTCGGAGCGGACGGCCAAGCTGTTCGCCGACGACCGCTACCAGGAGTACCTGCTGCTCCACGGGCTCGGGGTCGAGATGGCCGAGGCGCTGGCCGAGTACTGGCACCGGCGGATGCGGGAGGAGTGGGGCTTCGCCCACGAGGACGGCCCGTCGCTGGCCGGGCTGTTCCGCCAGCAGTACCGGGGCGGCCGCTACTCGTGGGGCTATCCGGCCTGCCCCGACCTCGAGGACAAC
>JBKPHT010000210.1:0-8400 GCA_046730015.1 Actinomycetota bacterium | reverse complement strand
ACCGTCTTCTTCCTCCCTGGTGTCGAGCGGACTGTCGCCGGCATGGTGCAGATGGACGAGCTGTGGCCGGAGGAAATCCCGCCGCATTGGATGATCTATTTCGCCGTCGCGGATACCGACCTCACCGCCGCCCGGGCGGCCGAGTTGGGGGCAACGGTCTCCGTGGAGCCCTTCGACCTGTTCAACGTGGGACGTGTCGCTGTCCTCGACGACCCCGAAGGTGCCTCCTTCTCCATCCTCCAATGGAGCGAATGAATCGTCGCGTCGGGGGATCTACGCCAAACCGAGCTCTTCCATCCGAGTGTGAATGAGCTTCTTGACGAGGCGATTGGGGAGTGGGTCGTTGATGGCGAACTTCAGCGAGCCCTTCGAGGTCTCGTAGGGCGCGACGTCGTCGGGGAGCGTCGCGAGCACCGATCCGCTGTGGGGCAGGTAGCTCAGGTGGTTCTTGAATGCAGCGAATCCGGCGACCGTCTTGCCCTGCACCTTGAACGCTGGCATGCCATAGGAGATGCACTGCTCCGCTCCCGGTACCACCTCGATGATCGATTTCCGCAGCGCCTTGAGCGCGCTTCGCTGTGGCTCGTCCAACCCCGCCAGGTAGCGGTCGATCTCGTTTGGCGCCATGAGCCGAGTTTCGCGCCGTGGGCTCGCGGAGATCGACCTGGCGACCTCGCCCGACGATGCGCTAGTCCAGGTGCGCGGCCACTTGGTGAGCCCTTGCTTCATGCGGCGTTAGATGTAGTCCCGAGTGCGGGGGTCGTTGACCATGCGGGTGATGACGATCCGCCAGAGGGCGGCGCTCGGCGGGCGAGCATGCGCAGGGTCACCTTGGTGAGCGAGACGAGATCCCGGCGGCTGCCGGGCCGGTAGGCGCTGGCCCTATCGAGGAGCCGGTAGACGTTGAGGTCCCGCAGCTCGCTGCGGATCGCCTCGGGGGCAGGGGCGATCACCGCCCGCATCTGGTTCTACCGGGCGCGCATGGGACGGTCGCCAGTGGCGTGACCGTGCCGGGAGGCGCTGGATGGCTCTCGCTCGTGGGCGCCGGACAGGTCGACGCGGTCGTGGCCGATGGCCCGTGCGTAGTGCGCGGGTGTCATGCCGAGCGTCGGGCGGAAGTGGCGGTGCAGGTGGCTCTGGTCCACGAACCCCGCCGCGCTCGCGACGTCGGCCAAGGGCATCCCTTGCTCGATGAGCCGACGGGCGAGGACGATCCGCTGGCTGATCTGGAAGGCGTGCGGGGGCACGCCGAAGGCCATCCTGAACTGGCGGACCAGCTGGTACCTGGATGTCCCCGCGACCGCGGCGAGCTCGTCGAGGGTCACGTTCCTCGCCACGTCGGCGCGCAGGTGATCGCAGGCCCGACGGATCGCCGGCGTGTCGCGGGCCATGGGGCGCGCCCGGGCGTCGCCGGCAGGCGAGAGATCGGCGAGGTCCTGGAGGAAGGCGTAGAGCCGGCTCTGCTGCTCGAGCGCCGAGGCCGAGCTCTCCACGAGGTGGTGCAAGGCGAGGAAGCACGCCGCGAGCCGTCGATCGCCGACCTCGGGGTCGGGGAAATCGAGGTCGTGCAACGACGTGCCCTCCTCGGCTGCGGCGGCCTGGAGGTCGGGCAGCTCGATCACGAGCAGTCGCCCCTCCCACGGCCCCCCACCGGCCGGCGACCCGGAGTGCTCGGTGGAGGGATCGAGCACGACGAGCTGCCCGGGGTGGATCGTGTGCTTCATCCGCGCCCGGTTCAGGTGGTAGCCCCGGCCGAGGCAGACCCCGATCACGAATTCGCCGACCGGTTTCACCTGGTAGCGGGTCGTCACGCCGTGGATCCACAGAGCCCTGTCGTGGGCGGGGCTGCGCCAAGCCCTCACATCCTCGACGTCGTCCACGTCGAGAGGCTGGCACGAGGTGCAAGAACGTACAAGAACATCCAGCGCCCCGGTCTTACGGTTCCGCTGTGGCCTCGACCGATGCGACGACCGGGTCTGGGACGGCGCCTCCGCCGGCGACGATCACGACCCACGTCATCGTGGCCGGGGCTGCCCGGGCGGCCGAGTGGTACAGCGACGTCCTGGGTGCCGAGGAGCGGAGCCGGGTCACCCTGCCGGACGGCCGTCTGATCCATGTCGAGCTCTGGTTCGGGTCGTCGGTCCTCATGGTGGCCGACGAGTTCCCCGAGCACGGGGCGCTCTCACCGAACACGACCGGCTGCACCTCGACGGTGTTCTACGTGCAGACCACCGACGTCGACGCGCTTTGGGCGCGGGCGATCGATGCCGGCGCCCAGGTGGCGCGCCCCTTGGCCGACTCGTTGTGGGGCGAGCGCGAGGGCCAGATCGTCGATCCGTTCGGTCACCGGTGGGGCCTCTCCCAGCACGTGCGCGATGTGTCACTCGACGAGATGAGCCGCGCTGCCGCCGAGGTGTTCGGGGGAGCGTCATCGTGACCTTCGAGCCGCAGCCGGACACCACAGGGCTGATCGGACAGACGGCCGCGCCCGCGGGTGGACCGAGCGCCGGGGGCATGGCCTACGCGCTGCTTGGTCGGACCGGTCTGCGGGTGTCGCAGCTGTTCCTCGGCGCGATGACGTTCGGGGAACAGGGCGGCGTGGGCGCGCCACCCGACGAGTGCCGGCGGATGCTCGACGCCTATGAGACGGCGGGCGGCAACGTCGTCGACACAGCGATCAACTACCGCGGCGGAGCCAGCGAAACGATCGTCGGTGAGCTGCTCGAGGGACGCCGGGACCGCTTCGTCGTATCCACGAAGTACACCGTCACCCGCGACCCGTCGGACCCCAACGCCGCCGGGAACCACCGCAAGAACCTGGTCAAGTCACTGGAGACCAGCTTGCGGCGGCTCCGGACCGACTACGTCGACCTCTACTGGGTGCACATGTGGGATGCCCACACGCCGATCGAGGAGACACTGCGAGCCCTCGACGACGTCGTCCGGGCCGGCAAGGTGCTCCACATCGGGATCTCCGACGCACCTGCGTGGGTGGTGGCGCGTGCCAACACCCTCGCCGAGTGGCGCGGCTGGACGCAGTTCTCGGCGCTCCAGGTTCCCTACAGCCTGCTCAAACGAGACATCGAGCGGGAGCTGCTACCGATGGCCGAGACGCTCGGGCTCACGGTCACGGCCTGGTCGCCGCTCGCCGGGGGCGTGCTGTCAGGGAAGTTCACCAGGCCGGGCGGCGCCCCCGCAGGCACCCGCGTCGGCCTGGAATCTCTCACCGAACACGACCACGAGGTCGTGCGTGCGGTCCAGGAGTTGGCCGACGAGCTCGGCGCCACGCCGGCCCAGGTGGCCATCGCGTGGACGATGGCGAAGTCGCCCGCCGTCCGGCCCATCGTCGGAGCGCGCCACCTCGACCAGCTCACCGACAATCTCGCCGCGGTCAACTGCACGCTCCCTCCCGACGCGGTCGCCCAGCTCGACGCCGTCACCGGCTTCGAGGTCGGCTTCCCGACCGATTTCATCGCCCAGACCTCGCCGTGGGTCTTCGGCGACGCCAACCTCCGGCTGGCGACTCGGTAGAGGGCAGGCGTTACCGGAGGCGAACGACGTTGCCCGTGACCAGGCGGGCAGCGTCGGTGCAGAGCCAACCGATCACCTCCGCCACCTCGGCAGGCTCGGCGATGTGGACGTGGTCGGTGCTGGCGTTGACGAAGGCCCGGACCTCGTCGGTGATCCAGCCCGTGTCAGTGACTGGCGGGTGCACCACGTTCGCGGTGATGCCGTCCCTTGCCAACTCGATCGATGCGCTCATCGTGTAGTTCTCCAGCGCCGCTTTGGCTGCGCCGTAGGACACCTCACCGGGGAACCCCATCGGCCCGCCCGAGGTGAGGCTCACGATCCGGCCCCAGCCGAGCCGGTGGCGTCGTACCGAAGCGGCCAGTTGGGCGATCATCAGCGCGCCCCCTCGGGCGTCGACCAGCAGCTGCGGCAGCGCGGTATCGCCGGTGAGCACCTCGTGGTGTCGGCGCAACTGATCGTGACGACCGGGGGAGAAGGTGTCCTTGCGCCAGCCGCTCGCGTTGTTGACGAGGATCGACGCCGGGCCGAGGGTCGCCTCGGCCTCCGCGAAGATCTGGGCGGGCGCGCTGGCCTGGGTCAGGTCGGCTTCGATGGCGTGGACCCGTCGACCGGCCGCCTCGACGGCGGCCAAGGTTGCGCCCGGGCCCTGCTGGCGCTGCGCGCGGTACTGGGTGGGGCGACCGGGGTCGTGGTCGGTCGGGGTGTAGGCGAGGTAGGAGACGGCGATGTCCGCACCGAGCCGTGCGAGCTCGGCTGCGGTCGCCGCACCGATGCCGTGATTGGCGCCGGAGACGACCGCCACGCGGCCATCAAGGCGACGGGTGGACATGACAGGAGACCTTTCGACGACCGGATGGGCCTCGGAGTCCTCACCGCGAGGCGCCTGTCCGTGCGTTGTCTACGCGACACGCGTCGCGGGCCACGGGGTCGGTGCCAGCCACTGGTCGGGGCGGGGTGGCTTGGGCCCGGTGCAGCATCAGCAGGGCGCTGATCATGCCGGTCGCGCCGAGGACGATCAGCGGTCCGTCGCGGTTCGCGGTGCCGAACACCGCCCAACAGGAAACCTCCCCGAGGATCAAGAGCCAGGTGCCTCGAGCGATCCCGGTCGGCAGGCGAGTGCGGTAGGCCGTGACCACCGCCGGGACGACCTGGATGAGGAACGCAGCGGTCAAGACGGCGCCGAGCAGGCGACGGTCGACGCTCGCGGCTGCGGCGACCACCACGGTCCATGCCCCGATCATCACGACGCTGCGGCGCCCCATCGGGTGACGCCGGCTGAGCATCAGGCCGAGCAGGCCGCCCAGCAGCGCGGCCGACGAGGACGGGATCAACGCGAACCAGTAACGCGAAGCAGCGAAGTAGCCGAACCAGGCGGCGTTGTTGATGCCGGTCAGCACTGCCCACGAGGTCGACACTCCTGCGGCGTCCTCGGTTGCGCGCAGCTTCAGGATCTGAGGGACGAACTGGGGTACGGCGAAGCCGGCCGCCAGCACGGGGAGCACGGCGATCGGGTCCATCGGGGGCAGTATGCGCAATCTGGCACCGCAGGAGCTGCCAATCTCCGCATCTCTACGGCGAGTTCCTAGCATGTTTCGCTATGGATGCGATCGATCGCGACATCCTGCGCCATCTCCAGGAGCACGGCCGCATGTCGAACCTCGATCTCGCGCGAGCGATCAAGCTCAGCCCCACGCCGACGCTGCGGCGGGTCCGGGAGCTCGAACGCCGTGGGGCCATTCGCGGGTACCGCGCGATCGTCGACCCCGAAGCGGTCCAGCGGTCCTTCCAGGTGCTCGTCTGGATCGACCTCGTCCAGGGCACCCGCGAGGTGATCGAAGCCTTCGAGCGTGCCCTCCTGGACATCCCCGACGTGGTCGAAGCACAACGGCTGTTCGGTGAACCCGACTACCTGTTGCGCGTCGCCGTGCGGGACAGCGACGAGTACGAGCGTCTGTACACCACCCGCCTCGCCGCCATGCCCGGCGTCCTCAAGGCACGGTCACAGATCGCGATGAAGACCATCAAACACGGCCTGACCCTCCCCGTCACGTGAGCGGGACCGGGTGAGCTTAGACCTACTCGCCGCGGACGGCTTCGGCGGGGGCGAGGCGGCTGGCTCGGACTGCGGGGTAGAGGCCGGCGACTGCGCCGACCGCGAGTGCGGCGGCCACGCCGCCGAGCAGCCCGGTGAGCGGTACCGCGAAGCGCCAGTCCCGGGTGTCGGCGTAGAGCCACGTGATGGTGGAACCGAGCCCGACCCCGACCGCGCCACCCAGCCCGGCCAGCAGCATGGACTCGATGAGGAACTGGAGGCGGATGTGGCGTCGGGTGGCGCCGAGAGCCCGTCGGACGCCGATCTCGGCGCGGCGTTCGAGCACGGAGATGACCATCACGTTGGCGATGCCGACGCCGCCGACCAGCAGCGCCACCGCGCCGAGACCCAGCAGCAGGGCGGTGAGGGTCTCGTCGGCCTTGGCCCGGGCCTCGAGCGCATCGCTGGGCCGGCTCACGTCGACCTCGTTGGGGGCCTGGGGGTTGGCGGTGGCCGCCAACACCTCCCAGACGGCGTCGGTCTGGTCGGGATCTGTGCGCACCCGCACGGTGGAGGGCGCTTGGTCGATGCCGAACAGGCGCTGGGCGACGTCGTAGCCGATCAGCGCCGACCGGTCGATGTCCGGCGCCAGCGGCATGTCGTCGAGGACCCCGATCACCCGGAACCACCGGCCACCCAGGTACACCAGCGGGCCGCCGTCGAGCGACCCGATGCCCAGGCGCTCGGCCGCCACGGATCCCAACACCACGCTGGGGTAGGCCCCGGTGGCCTCGTTGAGGAATGTGCCCTGAGCGACGGTGCCCGCGAGGGTGTCGAGCAGAGTGGGCTCGGTGGCGACGACCGCGAGGCCGCCGCTCTCGGAGGCCGGGATCAGGCTGTTGCGCCGCACGGTGGCGTTGTCGACGGTACGGGTCGCGCTGGCGGACTCGACCGAGGCGATGCGGCGGATCATGTCCGGGGCCGTGGTCGGCAGCTCCGCAGCGTCGCCGAAGACGGACTGGCCCGGCTGGACCTGCAGGAAGTTGGTGCCCAACGCGTCGAGCTCGGCCAGCAGGTCGGCCTTGCTCGATGCCGAGATCCCCACCACCGCCACCATGGCCGAGATGCCGATCGCGATGCCGAGCCCCGTGAGGAGTGCCCGCATCCGCTTGACCCGCAGCCCCAACAGACCCAGGCCCACGACGTCGCCCCAGCGCAGACGCGACCGGGCCACATCGATGGTGGCCGCTCTCATGGCCGTCCCTTGCCCGGATGTGCACAGGAACGATCCGGCTCCGGCGCCGTCGACGCACGTTTGGTCGGCTTGTCGGACTCGATGCGGCAATCGCGCAGCCTGACGGTGCGGGGGGCGGCCGCGGCCACCTGCGGGTCGTGGGTGATGAGCACGATCGTGTGCCCGGCGCGGTGGAGTGAGCGGAACAGGTCGAGGACTTCCGTGCCGGTGGCCGAGTCGAGGTTGCCGGTGGGTTCGTCGGCCAGCACGATCGCCGGCTCGCCGACCACGGCGCGGGCGATCGCCACCCGCTGCTTCTCGCCGCCGGACAGCTCCGAGGGCCGGTGTCCCAGCCGGTGGCCGAGCCCCACCCGCGTGAGCGCGTCAGCGGCCCGGCGGCGCCGCGCGGTCGGGGCGATGCCGCGGTAGAGGAGGCCGGCGGCGACGTTGTCCAGCGCGCTGAGCCCTTCGAGTAGGTGGAACTGTTGGAACACGAAGCCGATGCGGCTGGCTCGCAGGGCCGACAGGTCCGGGTCGCGCAGGGCCCGCAGGTCGGCGCCGGCCACCCGGACGGTGCCCCGGGAGGGCCGGTCGAGGGCCCCGATCAGGTGCAGCAGGGTCGATTTGCCCGACCCCGACGGCCCGACGATGGAGAGCATCTCGCCCTCGACCACGTCGAGGGTGACCCGGTCGAGCGCCCGCACCGGCGGGGTGCCGGGGTAGATCTTGGTCGCTTTGCGCAGCTCCAGGACGGGAGCCAGCCGCGCCGCCGGCGCGGGTGCGGCCGTCGGCAGGGCGACCTGGGGGGTGGCGGTCATTCCGGCACCACCACGTCGTCGCCCTCGGCCAGATCGCCGGTCACCTCGACCCAACCGTCGGCGAAGGCGCCGGTCTCCACCGGCACCCGATCGGTCGTGCCGTCGCCGTCGACCCGCTCGACGACCGTGCTGCCGTCGGCGAGGGCCAGCAGCGCGTTGACCGGCACGGCCAGCACGCCCTGGGCCACGCTGGTCACGACCCGTACGGTGACCGGAGCCTGGTCGAGCGACCCGCCGGCGGCGGGGTCGTCGAGGGCCACCAGCACCTCGATGGTGGACGCATCGGGGGACCCGTCGCCGTCGGCGTCCCCGCCTGCCTGGGCCACCGAGCCGACCGAGGCGATCTTGCCGGTCGTGGTGGTGTCGTCGGGCAGGACGACGTCGACCGCCTGGTCGACGCCGACCAGGCTCTGCTTGGTGGCATCGAGGTCGATGCCGACCACGCGGGTCGTCCCCGTGACCTCCAGCACCGGGCCGCCCGCCGGGTTGCCCACCGCGCCGGGGTGGGCCGACACCCGCACCGGGGCGGGCAGGACGACGACGTCGCCGGGAACCACGACGCCGGTCTGGTCGCACCCCAGCGACTCCTGCCAGTCCTGGACGGCGGTGGTGGTGGCCGAGGTCCAGTCCTGGTCCACGGTCAGGGTGTCGGAGGTGGCGAACCCCAGGGCCACCAGGTTGGCCTCGAGCTCTTGGATGTCGACGCCATCTGCGGCGTTGGCGTCGAGCTGGCGCCACAGCGGCCGGTCGCCGAGCAGCAACGGCACCGCGAGGCCATCGACCTC
>JBKPHT010000209.1:0-8076 GCA_046730015.1 Actinomycetota bacterium | reverse complement strand
GTCAAGCACTTCAAGTGGAAGGCCCGGGGCAAGCGCCGCATCCACGAGAAGCCCAACGCCGTCGAGATCCAGGCCTGCGCGACCTGGCTGGAACAGGAGCTCCAGCTGGTCCGGCCCCGGGTCGTCGTGTGCCTCGGGACCACCGCCGCCCGGACCGTGCTCGGCCGGCCGACCACGATCTCGTCGGTCCGGGGCCAGGTGCTCGACGACCACGACCCGCCCGTGGTGGTCACGATCCACCCCTCGGCGGTCCTCCGGGCACGCGAGGGGGACGACCGCGCGGCCCTCCGGTCCGGCCTCGTCGCCGACCTCGCCCTCGCCCGCGACGCGGCCGGCGACCGCTGAGCCGGAGCCGGGGCTCCTCGGCGGCCGTGGTCGTGCCTCGAGGCGATAGGGGTCGTTCGGTCGAACCCGAGGCGATAGCGGTCGGGGGCCGACCACTATGACCTCGGGTACGAGGGATCGACCCCTATCGCCTCGCCCTCCGGACACGGCTTGACGCGCGACGCGCCGCCAGTTCGGTCAGGGCTCGTCGTCGAGGTGGATGGCGACTTCCTCGGCGGGTGGAGCGACGTGCTCGGTGGCCACGTCGCGCGTGGTCTCGTCGCCGCTGAACTCGTCGTCTGGGGCCAGCGGGCCGATCTCGCTGCCGGTCGGGACGCCCTCCCCGACCAGCTCGTCCTCCTCGTCGGGCAGGCCAGCGTCGTCCCCGACGAGCTCGACCTCCGGCTCCTCGTCGTCCTCGTCCTCGTCGGACGGGCGCCGCTCCTCCCACACGTCCGGCTCGGTGCGGGCCTCGCGCTCGGCCACCGAATCGACCTCGTCGTCGTCGTCGAGCCCGAGGGGCCGGTCGGGCGGGTAGTCGCCGCCCCCCTCCAACAGCTCCTCGTCGAAGTCCTCGCCGGGCTGATCAGGATCCGTCATGGTGCCGGCATTACCCGATCCCGGGTCACGGCAGGCTCCCGGCCCTCCAGATGGTCCGAGGACACGCTGGGCGCCAGGTGAGCCAGCTCCCACGTCACGTGGGCTCCGCACACGGGGCAGAGGGGCGCCGGGTCGTCACGGGTCATGGCATTGAGCCGGCCGTCGCCGGGGCACCCTTCGTGGTCGACGATCTTCCACGTGCCCACGCCCGGTACCGGGTCGAGGGACCGTACCCTCGCCCCGACCCAGGCCATGTCGACTGTTCCGTGCTCGCTGCGGTCCGTCACGATCACCGACTTACCGTGACCGTCGTCCCCAAACGTGGTCGCCCGACGTCCCCCGGCGCGTGCCGGCCCCCCTACGCTGCGATCGGAGCCCGCGGCACAAAGGGGGTGACGTCGGCCGCCGGACGACGCAGACTGGAGGTGTATCACGTCGACCCCCTGGGGGTGCCGCATGTCCGCCCGACACGCCGGAGTACCCGAGCTGGTGCCACAGCTCTCCCGCGGGAAGCACCGCCACCCGCGCAAGGGTGCCTGCTTCATGGAGCTGGCGTCGTACCTGGCGGGCGAGCGGTGGAGCGACCACCCGGCCTGCACGCACCCCCAGCTCGCCACCCTTGCCCGGCTGGTGAACGACCACACGTCCGACACGGGCCGCGACGCCCTGGGGCCCCTGGTCCCGTCGGTGATCGGGCTGGCCGGCGACGACCCCCGGGTCGATGTGGAGCTGGCCCTGCGGGCGGCCCGCACCGCCCTGCCCGTGGCGGCGGCGGAGCGGCAGCGGGTGTTGGCCGTGTCGGTGATCGCCGCCGAGCGGGCGCTGGCCGAGATCGAGGGTCGGCCCCCGGGCCGGCTGAGCGACGCCAGCCGGCGGGCCCTCGCCCAGGTTCCGCTGGCGGCCGAGTGGGCCCGGCGGTTCACGGAGGAGATGGGCGGCGACGCCCGCGGTTTCCGCCGCCACGCGGCCCAGGACACCGTCCGCTACGCGGTGGTCTGCATCGCCCGGGCCTGCGTCGACGACCCCGACGCCCTGCTCCACGACCTGCTGGCGGGCGCCATCGGCGACTGCGAGCGCCTGCTCGGCCGGGTGGACGCGGCGGAGCCCGCCGTCGACGGAGCCCAGTGGGAGCAGGCCTGCCGGCTCACCTACCGTTAGCGACCCCGGCCGCCGCCGGTCCACGATGACCACCCGCAAGCCTCCCGGCGTGACCTGGGAGACCTGGATCGACCGGCAGATCCGCCAGGGCATGGAGGACGGCGAGTTCGACGACCTCCCCGGCACCGGCCGCCCCATCGCCGGCCTCGACAGCCCCCGGGACGAGCTGTGGTGGGTGCGCGACAAGCTCCGCCGGGAGCAGGTGTCGTGGCTGCCGCCGACCCTGGCGGTGCGCCGGGAGCTGGACGAGACGCTCGACAACGTGGCGGCCGCGGCCACCGAGGACGAGGTGCGCGCCCTGGTCGCCGCCATCAACCGGCGCATCCGCGAGGTCAACGCCACCGCCACCGCCGGCCCGCCGTCCTCGGTGGCGCCGCTCGACGTCGAGCGTGAGGTCGAGCGCTGGCGGCGGGGCCGGGCCGACCGGTGATCGAGCGGGTGGGCTGAGCCGGTCGTCAGACCTGTTCGGGTCCGGTGACCGGGCCCTCCGACCACTCGGTCCGGGGCCGCCCCCGCAGGACGCCGTCGACGACGACGTCGGCCCGCTCGTCGAAGAAGGCGACCATCCCTGCGATGGGGGCCACGTCGGGGAGGGGCTCGGGGTAGGACCAGGCGATGTCCTCGACCGCCCCCGCCGGCCCGTCGCAGGACAGGTACGACGCATGGCCCTTGTAGGCACAGGTCGACCGGGTCGTCGTCGGGCGGAGCAGATCGAGGCGGACGTCGTCGGGCGGAAGGTAGAACCGCAGCGGCAGCCCGGTCTCGAACAGCAGCAGTGGGCGGTCGGAGGAGGCCAGCGTCTCGCCGCCCACGGCCACCTCCACGGACCGCGAGCTGCGCCGCAGGTCGATCCGCGAGAACGGGTCGCGGGGATGGCCCACGATCGGCTCGTCCTCCTCGTACCAGCGGTCGAACGAGAAGAAGTCGAGGACGACGTAGCCGGCCAGCGCCGGGTCGTCGGGGCGGAACGCCGCCCCCGGGAGCTCCGAACCGTCGGCGAGCCGGACGGTCAGGCTCTCGCCCGGGGAGGTGTGCACCGAGAACGGGGTGCCCGGGGTCAGCACCGGGCGCAGCGCCCGCTCGTCCGCGCCGGTGGCGGGCTCGGGCACCAGCCCGCCCGCCAGGTCGGCGACCGGCACGGCGTAGGACGGGACGATCCGGCGGGGCTCCCACACGAGCCTGCCCTGCGCGGTCTCGGCGATCACGCTGCCGCCGTGCTCGACCCGGAGCCGTTTCTCCGTCGGCTCGTGCATGCCCTCGCCCACGGCCCGGGTCCACACGTCCATCGCCCGGAGGCTCATGGCGCCAGCCTCGCGCACCGCAGCCCCGGACGCCTACGACGGCGCCGGCCGCTGCGGCCCCGGTGCCGCCGTCGTCACCTGCCGGGCCCCGCCCCGATCCGGGCCTGGAGCTTGCGGAGCATGTTCATGTTGCGGCTGGTGCTCCGGTTGTCGCCGACGATCGCCGCCCAGTCCCGCCCGGTCAGCCGGGACTCGGTCGACCGGCCGTGCATCCGCCAGTGCACGTCGCGCCCCTCGACGACGAGCGTGTCGAACTCGTTGGAGAGCGCCTCCAGGGCCCGGGCCCGGTCGCGGGTCGGGGGCGCCTTCAGGAACGTGACGAACCAGGTGTCGCCGCGGCCGACGGGGAACGGCTCGGCGGCCACGAGCCGATCGAGCTCCGTGGCGGTGCGGACGAAAGTGGTGACCTCGAACCCGACGTCCGCCTCGACCGCGTCCTCGATCGCCGCTTCCAGGTCGGACCGGCGCCCGGGCGCGTCGAACACGACGTTGCCGCTGTTGATGTGGGTCCACACGTCCCGGTAGCCGAGGCCCTCGAACAGCTCGACCAGCCGGGCGTTCACCACCCGCCGCCGGCCGAGATTGACCGCCCGCAGGAACGCCACCCGGATCACGGGCGGCAGACTACCGGCGCACCTCGGCCCGCCGGGTCCAGCGTTCGGTGTCGAGCGACAGGCTCGCCGGGCCGTCGCGCAGCTCGACCTGGCGGGCGCCGAACGCGGTGGTGCCGAACGGGTTGTCGAACCGGGCCTCCCCGTGAAGCGGCACCTCGGCGCCGTCGACGGTCAGCGGTCCCGTCGTCGAGAAGCGGAGCTCGCCCTCGGTCGGCGACCGGTACGCGACGTCGAATCCCTGGGGCAGGCCGTCGGGACCGGGGCCCAGCGGGGTGACCTCGACGGCGGCGCCGGTGACGGTCGCTGCGAAGGCGTCGAAGCTGCCCCAGCTCGTGGCGTCGCCGACCTCGACGATCCAGGCGTTGTCGGCCCCGCCGGGGGCCACCAGGTCGAACGGCTGGGTGAGGCCGTTGGTGAAGGTCGCGGCCGGGTCGTGGGCGCGCCACTCCGTCGGCCGCCACGACCAGAGCGCCACGTAGCCGTCGCCCTTGCGGCCCACGGTCCAGCCGCCCACCTGGCGGACCTCGTCGAACCGCTCGGTCGGGAAGTAGGCGTGCGTGAACGGCAGATACGTGAACGCCTCCAGCGGCCCCGGGCCGTTGGCCGGGTAGCGGGGCGCGTAGAGGTGGACCGCCGCCGCCCCCTGCTGGGCGCTGCGGGGCATCGCCCCGGTGCCCGACCAGTAGAGGTCGGCGTCGACCCAGCGGTCGCCGGGGCGTGGCTCGGTGCCGGGAAGGGTCGTGAACACCACGGCGTCCTCGTCGAGCGTCGCCTGCCAGGCGTGGTACTGCTGGCCGAAGCAGCCCGGCCGGTAGTCCTGGGCAGTCGACAGCATGGCGTGAGGGCTGCGCAAGGTCATCGTGTCGACCTCGGTGAGCAGCCCGACGTTGATCATGCAGCGGAGGCCGTGGGCGAGCTGCTGGGCGACGGCCGGGTCGCCGCCGGCGATGTCGACCAGCGGCTTGAACGGCCGGAACAGCGAGGTCTCGAACAGGTCGTGCTCGTCGATCGTGGCCAGCGTGATCGGCACCGTCTGCCAGGCGGTGAGCGCGCCCCGGTCCCACCAGAACGGGACGGCGGCGGGGTCGTCGTAGGCGAACCCCGGCACCCTCGAGACGGGATGGGGGGTGAACGGCTCGTCGAGGTCGATCGGTGCCCCCATGTGGGTGCGGTCGATGAACGTCGCCGGGCTGGTGGCGACCCGCCGGATGACCTCGGGCAGCCGGTAGCTGGTGGCGGCGGCGAGGAACGTCGCCCCGGTGTCGCCCCGCGACGGGTAGGGCACGTCGCTGGTGCCGAACAGCAGTTTGGTGGTGCCGAAGACGTCCTGGTCGGTGGCCCGGCTCTTGTCCTTCATGTACGACCGGCCGTGGGTGACGCCGTTGTTGCCGCTGACCTGGTGGACGGCGAGGTCGTAGAGGAACAGGTCGAGCATCACCGCCGCCCGCAGGGCGACGTCGCGCTCGCCGTGCTCGGTGAGCAGGGTCAGGGCTTGGATGTCCTCCTGGTAGTAGACGTCGCTGTGCCATTCCGAGAAGCCCCAGGCGGCCTTCTCGTCGAGCCACGCGTCGATCCGCTGGCGGCCCCGGTCGGCGTGGGTGGCGCCGGTCTCGCCGGTGACGGCGAACGTGCGGTCGGGGAGGGCCAGCCCGGCCAGGTACTCGAGGGTGTGGAAGATGATCCGGTGGTTCTCGCTCCAGAACCACTTGTCGTCGACGATCCCGGCCGGCAGCGGGTCGGTGTACCAGTAGCGGAAGCCGAGGAACCGTTGCTCGATCGCGGCCCGGAGGTCGCGGGTGATGTCGCGCCGGTGCCCGTGCCAGATGGCCATGAGCTGCAGCAGGTCGAAGTCGCTCGTGTCGCGGAAGGCGTCGATCTTGGCGAACACGGCCGCGAACGTGTCCGGGCCGATCGCGGACGCGTCGAACCTGAACCGGCCGTCGCGCGCGGCCCGGGTGAGGTGGGCCAGCACGTTGGTGGGCGAGCCCGGGGTGAGCTCCTCGGTGGCGAACCGGAGGTACTCGTCCTGCCGGGCCCGCCAGTCGCGGGCGGCGACGTAGCCGTTGCCCTCCCCGAGCCTGCCGCGGCCTCCGTGTCCGGCGCCGGGCGGCCCCGGCACCTGGCACGACACCGCGGTCACGCCCACAAGCATCACCAGCGCCGCGGCGGCACGTCGCACGGCGTCGCCTCCCTCCTGCCCGACCCGGGCGCCGACGACACTAGGTGCCTCACCGCGGGCGCCGCTGCTCCGCCTCGGCGGCGACCTCGTCGAGCAGCGCCCATGTCGCCTCGGCCGCCGGGCCCCAGTCGAGCGCGTCCTGCCGCTCGCCGACCGCGGCCCGGGCCCGGGCCAGCGTCGCATCGTCGAGGGCGTCGATGGCCGCGGCCAGGTCGGCGGCGGTGCGGCCGTAGGGGATGGCGAGCCCCCCCAGCACCTCGGACAGGTAGGGCCACGGCGACACCAGCGCCGGGATGCCGGCCCCCACCGCGTCGGCGACCTGGCCGGTGGTGAGGTAGGTGCCGCCCTCCAGGGGCAGGGCGAGCACGTCGATCGTCGCCAGCCGGCGGTCGTAGACCTCGCGGGGCACCTCGTCGTAGGGCAGCACCGTGATGCGCGGATCGTCGGGCACGGGCTCGCCGTCGTGGCTGAGGACGAGCAGCTGCGCGTCGGGGCGGGTCGCGGCGTGGAACCCCTCGAGCAGCAGCCGGGTGTCCTTGCCGGGCCGGGGCGCGCCGACCAGCCCGATCCGCAGCGCGCACGGCGCCATCCCCAGCTGGCGCTCGGCTTCGGCCCGGTCGGTGGTGGCCAGCGCGGTCATCAGCGGCCCCCAGTGGCCGTGGGGGATGACGCGGTGGCGGGCGCCGGGGGCGAACGCGTAGCGGTCGGCGACCGCCCGCCGTCCCCACTCGCTGTGGTGGATGACCCCGGTGGCGATGTCGGCCCAGGGCTGGTAGAGCTCGGTGTCGTCGGGCGCGACGTGAGGGGCGAGGTTGTGTTGGGTCCACACCACCGGCACACCGGTGGCGCGCACGGCGGCAGCGACCCGGCCGGCCCGGCGGGCCGACGGGCCGGTGAGCCACTCGGGCCAATGGAGGTGGAAGACGTCGGCGTCGGCCAGCGCCGCCGCCAGCCGGGCGGGGTCGTCCAGCAGGTGATAGGGCACGGGACGGACGTCGACCCGGTCGGCCAGCGGGGCGTAGAGGCACTGGTGGTACCAGTGGTGGTGGGCCGTCGACACGACCCGGAGCTTGGCGGTGACCGTCCAGCGGAACCGCACCTCGAGGCCGGGGTCGAGCTCCACCTGGTGCACGGCGCGCAGCTCGCCGTTGACCGACCGCCACTCGGCCAGCCCGTCGACGTCGACGGTGGTCACCCGGGCGACGGCGGGCCCCTCCGCGGTGACGTGCAGCGGCTGGCCGGGGACCTCGGGGACCAGCACGGCCAGGGCGCCCGGCGGCCGGTCGTCGAAGTCCAGCTCCTCGTCCACGACCAGCGAGCGCCCGACGACCCGGTAGCGGGCCCGGCGGCGGGCGGCCAGCCGCTCGGGCTCCTCCCCGAGTGGGGCGGCGGTGGCGTGGAATCCGTCGTGGGCGAGGTCGAGCGTCCCCGGCCCGTGGGCCACCGCGAGGGCACGGCCACCGGGCGCGAAGCGGGCGTCGCCCCGCCAGGCGACCGGGACGAAGCAGGCCAGCGGCTGGTCGGTGGGCACGTCGAACCGCCCCGGGTGGCGGGGCGAGGGCGCGTAGTCGGCGCCCGGCCCGCCCACCACCGGCAGCGCGAACCCCAGCCGGGCATCGCGGCGAGCCCACACCCCGATGCCCTCGCCGAAGCCGACCCACTCGTCGCCCGTCGGGAAGGCGGCGCCCGCGACCACGCCGGGCGGCTCCGCCCCGGCGCGGCGGAGGTCGAGGGCGGCGGCCACCAGCTTGCCGGCGCAGTCGAGGGTCATCTGCAGCCGCCGGTACGGCCCGCGGTAGCGGAACGGCGACCGGCGCTTGTGGGCGACGACCAGGCCGCCGTCGAACCAGCCGGGTGCGCCATCGGCCGCCGCCCGGGCCAGCGCCCACCAGCGCCCGGG
>JBKPHT010000208.1:0-1629 GCA_046730015.1 Actinomycetota bacterium | reverse complement strand
GCCGACGAGGTCGCCGCCCGCATCGTCGCCCGGATGACCCCGCCGCCCCCGGCGCCCGCCACCGACGGCGCCGCCGGCAACGGCGCCGGGCCGTCCCGCCGGCGCCGGGCCAAGCCGCCGACCGTGGCCGCCGTCTACTCCTCACCCCTGGAGCGGACCCGGGAGACGGCCGCCCCCATCGCCGCCGCCTTCGGCCTCGACGTGCTGGTCGACGAGGGCCTGCTCGAGCTCGACATGGGCGACTGGACGGGCTTGGAGCTCAAAGCCGCCCGCAAACGGAAGGAGTGGGGCACGATCCAGCGCTACCCCAGCGGGTTCGCGTTCCCCGGCGGCGAGTCGTTCGTCGCCATGCAGGCCCGGATCGTGGCGACCCTCGACCGGTTGCACGCCGCCCATCCCGGGCAGACGGTGGTGGCCGTGTCCCACGCCGACCCGATCCGCGCCGCCGTGAACCACGCCATGGGAGCCCACCTCGACATGTTCCAGCGGGTGGTGGTGTCGCCCTGCTCGGTGACCGCGCTGGCGCTGGGCGACCAGGGGCCGCTGGTCCTGTCCGTCAACGAGACCGCCGCGCCGGGCGCCCTGGTGCCTTCGTGAGCATGGGCGAGTCGTACGACTTCCCGCGGGCCGAGGTCTTCTGGCCGGGTGCCGAGGGGCCGCCCGGGCAGCGCGTGTTCTTCCTGGCCGGCGGGGACGAGGCCGGCCTCGTCTACCTCCGCTGCGAGAAGCAGCAGGTCGCGGCCCTCGGCGAGTACCTGCTCGCCCTGCTCGACGACCTGTCGCCCGACGTCGAGCCGAGCGAGGGCCACGGGTCGGTGACGCCCCTGCCGTTCGCCTGGGACGTCGGCTCGATCGGCGTGAAGTACGACGAGCCCGAGGGGCGCATCGTGGTCGTGTTGGAGGAGCTCGCGGGCGAGGACGAGGACCGTCCCGCCACCGCCCGGTTCTGCTTCACGCTGGCCCAGGCGGCCGCGTTCGGGCGGTTCGCGCTCGACCTCGTGTCGCGGGGGCGGCCCGACTGCCCGATGTGCGGGCTGCCCATGGACGCCGAGGGGCACGTCTGCCCGCGGATGAACTGAGGGCCGGCGGGGCACCGCCCGACGCCGCCACCACGCTCGGGGCCCTGGCCACGGGCACCGTCACCGTGCTCGGCCGGATGCCGTGGAGCTCGAACACCACCCTGCTCGTCGAGATCGAGGCCGACGGCCGCTGCCTGCGGGCCGTGTACAAGCCCCGGCGGGGCGAGCGGCCGCTGTGGGACTTCCCGCCCGGGCTCGACCGCCGCGAGGTCGCCGCCTACGAGCTGTCGTCCTGGCTGGGCTGGCGGATCGTGCCCGAGACCGTGCTCCGGGAGGGTGACGGACTGCCGTTCGGCGCCGGGTCGCTACAGCGGTTCGTGCCGTTCGACACCGAGGCCCACTACTTCACACTGCTGGAGGACGAGGCCCGCCACGATGCCCTCCGGACCATCTGCTGCTTCGACCTGCTGGCCAACAGCGCCGACCGCAAGGGCGGCCACTGCCTGGCCGGCGACGACGGGACGGTCTGGGCCGTCGACAACGGGCTGACCTTCCACTGCGAGGCCAAGCTGCGGACGGTGATCTGGGACTTCGCCGGCGAGCCGATCCC
>JBKPHT010000207.1:0-11620 GCA_046730015.1 Actinomycetota bacterium | reverse complement strand
GCCGCGACGGCCGAGTCCACGCCGCCCGACAGCGCGCAGATCACCCGGGCGCCGCCGACCTGGGCCCGGATGGCGGCGACCTGCTGCTCGATGATCGACGTCATGGTCCAGGTCGGCGGGATGGCGGCCAGGTGATGGAGGAACCGGCCGAGCACCTGGGGGCCGCACGGCGTGTGCGACACCTCCGGGTGGTACTGGACGCCCCAGATGCGCCGCCCGGGCGACTCCAGCGCGGCGACCGGGGCGCCTGCGGACGTGGCCGTGGCCACGAAGCCGTCGGGCACCCGGGTGATGCCGTCGAAGTGGCTCATCCACACGGTCTGGTCGGTGGGCTGGTCGGCCAGCAGGCCACCCTCGGGGCCGCCGGTGACGGTGAGCGCGGTGCGGCCGTACTCGCCCTGCCCGCCCCGCGCGACCTCGCCGCCGAGCTGGTGGGCGATGAGCTGGGCGCCGTAGCACAGGCCGAGGATGGGCACGCCCAGGTCGTAGATGTCCGGGTCGAGCAGCGGGGCGCCGTCGACGTGGACCGACTTGGGCCCGCCGGACAGGATCAGGGCGGCCGGGGCCCGGTCGCGCACCTCGGCGGCGGTGATCGTGTGGGGGACGATCTCGGAGTAGACGTGGGCCTCGCGCACCCGCCGGGCGATGAGCTGGGCGTACTGGGCACCGAAGTCGACCACCAGGCAGGTGGGGAACTCGGCGGCCATCCGCTCCTCGGCCGGCGCCACCGGCGTCGTGCCGGTTCGCTCGGCCCTTCGGGCCGGGTAACGCGCTGTGCCGATGGTTCGCTCGCTTCGCTCGCTCACCGGGGGTCCACCACCAACTCGGCCTTCTGCTGCAGGTCCTTCAGTGTCTCGAAGCCGCACAGGGCCAGCGCCCGGCGGAGCGCGCCGGTGAGGTTGACGCTGCCGGACGCGTCGTGGGCCGGCCCGTGGAGGATCTCCTCCAGCGTGCCCTGCACCTCGACCTTCACCCGCTCGCCCCGCGGCAGCGTGGCGTGGACCGCCGGCATGCTCCAGTGCCAGCCCCGGCCCGGGGCCTCGCGGGCGGCGGCCAGCGGCTTGCCGATCATCACCGCGTCGGCCCCGCACGCGACGGCCCGGGCGATGTCGCCGCCGGTCTCGACGCCGCCGTCGGCGATGACGTGGCAGTAGACGCCGGTCTCGTCCAGGTGCCGCATCCGGGCGGCCCGGGCGTCGGCCAGCGCGGTGGCCAGCGGCACGCCGAGGCCGAGCACCTCGCGGGTGACCGTAGCTGCGCCGGATCCGGCCCCGATCAGCACGCCGGCGGCGCCCGTCCGCATGAGGTGGAGGGCCGACTGGTAGGACGTGCACCCGCCGACCAGCACCGGCAGCTCGTAGTGGCGGATGAACTCCTTGAGGTTGAGTGGCTCCTCGCTGCGCGCGAGGTGCTCGGCCGACACGATGGCGGCCTGGACGACCAGCAGGTCGGGTTCGGCCCGCAGGACCTGGTCGGCCAGCTCCAGGGTGCGGTGGGGGGTCACGGCCACGGCGCAGGTGACGCCGGCCTCCTTGATCTGGGCGATCCGCTGCCCGATGAGCTCGGGCCTCACCGGCTCGGCGTAGATCTCCTGCAGGCGGCGGGTGGCCTTGGCCGCCGGCAGCTCGGCGATCTCCTCGAAGATCTTCTCGGGGAACTCGTAGCGGGTCCACAGGCCCTCGAGGTGGAGGACGCCGGCGGAGCCGAGCCGCCCCAGCTCGATGGCGGTGGCGGGCGAGGTGACGCTGTCGGTGGGGGCACCCAGGACCGGGACCTCGAACCGGTAGGCGTCGATCTCGCAGGAGATGTCGACGTCCTCGGGGTCGCGGGTGCGGCGGCTCGGCACGATGGCGACGTCGTCGAGCCGGTAGGCCCGCCGCGCCGTCTTGCCGATCCCGATCTCGACTTCGGCCATGACGGCCACCACCCTCTGATGCCACGGGGGAAAGCCCGAAGTCTACCGACGTGCCCTCCGGCCCCGAGGAACCCGCGGGCCCAGGTCAGGCGTGCGCGTCGAGCAGCGACCAGAGCGCGTCGACGTGGCGCTCCTCCGTCGCCCAGCCGCCGATGCTCGCCCGGAGGACGTAGCGGCCGTCGAGCCGGGTGTGCGTGAGGTAGACCCGGCCGGTGGCGTCGAGGGCCCGGTGGAGCGCCTCGGTGGCGGTGTCGCCGTCGACGTGGCGGAGGCACACGAGGTTGAGCGGGCACGGCGCGGCCAGCTCCAGCCGGGGGTCGGCGGCGACCCGGTCGGCCAGCACCCGGGCCAGCCGGACGTGCTCGCGGACGTGGTGGCGGAGGCCCTCGGCCCCGTACCAGCGGAGCACGAACCACAGCTTCAGCGCCCGGAACCGGCGCCCCAGCGGCACCATCCAGTCCCGGTAGTCGATGACCTCGCCCGAGGCCGACGCCAGGTTGCGCAGGTACTCGGGCACGATCGACAGGGCCCCCACCAGGGCCGACCGGTCGGCCACGTAGAGGCACGAGCAGTCGAAGGTCGTGAACAGCCACTTGTGGGGGTCGAACACGTAGCTGTCGGCCCGGTCGAGACCGTCCCCGACCAGCCCCCGGAGCTCCGGGCACACCGCGGCCGAGCCGGCCATCGCGGCGTCGACGTGCAGCCACGCGCCCGCGCCCGCGGCGACGTCGGCCACCGCGGCGACCGGGTCGATGGCCTGGGACCCGGTCGTGCCCACGGTGGCCATCACCAGGCACGGGACCAGGCCCGCGGCCCCGTCGGCGGCGACCGCCTCAGCCAGCGCGTCGGGCCGGAGGGCGAACGCCTCGTCCACCTCCACCAGCCGCACCCGGTCGGGCCCGAACCCGGCCACCCGGGCGCCCTTCTCCAGCGACGAATGGGCCTGGGTCGACGAGTAGACCACCAGATCATCGAGCCGGGCGCCGGCGGTCAGCGACCGCTCCCGGGCGGCCAGCAGGGCGCAGAGGGTGGACGACGAGGCCGAGTCCTGGATCACCCCACCGCCCGCGCCCGCGGACAGGAACCGGTCGGGCAGGCCCAGCAGCCCGACGACCCAGTCGAGGACGTGGGTCTCCACCTCCGTGCAGGCCGGGCCGGTCTGCCACAGCATCCCCTGGGTGCCGAGCCCGCCCGACACGATGTCGGCCAGCACCGCGGGGCCCGAGGTGTTGGCCGGGAAGTAGGCGTGGAACCCGGGGTGCTGCCAGTGGGTCGTCCCCGGCACCACCACCCGGTCGAGGTCGGCGAGCACGGCCGCGAACGGCTCGGGTGCCTCGGGCGGTGTGGGCGGCAGCCACGACCGGACCTCGCCCGGCCGCACGTCGGGGACCACCGGGTGGTCCTCGATCGTCTCCCAGTAGCCGGCCACCCAGTCGACGATCTCGTGCCCCCACCGGCGGAACTCGTCGGGGGTCATGTGGTAGGAGGGCATCCCCGGAACGTACAGACCGGTCACTAGACTCCCGTCATGGGAGCGCCTGACGGTCATCCGCCGAAGTTCGCCAAGCAGGGCCTGACGTTCGACGACGTGCTGTTGGTGCCCGCCGAGTCGTCGGTGCTGCCGGCCGAGGTGTCGACCGCGAGCCGGCTGACGCCCCGCATCGAGCTGGCGATCCCGATCGTGTCGGCGGCAATGGACACGGTCACCGAGTCGCGGCTGGCCATCGCGATCGCCCGGGCCGGGGGCATCGGGATCGTCCACCGCAACCTGTCGATCGACGACCAGGTGGGCGAGGTCGACAAGGTCAAGCGGAACCAGTCGGGCATGATCGTCGACCCGGTGACGCTGCCGGCCGAGGCCCTGGTGACCGACGCCCTGGGCGTCATGGAGCGGTACCACATCTCCGGCGTGCCGATCACCGACGGCGACGGCCGTCTGGTCGGCCTGCTTACCAACCGCGACCTGCGGTTCATCGACGACGTCGACCAGCCCATCGCCAACGTGATGCGCCGGCCCCCGCTCTTCACGGCCCCGCTCGGCACGACGCTGGAGCAGGCCAAGGACATCCTCTGGAAGCACCGCATCGAGAAGCTGCCGATCGTCGACGACGACGGGTTCCTCAAGGGCCTCATCACGGTCAAGGACATCAAGAAGCAGGTCCAGCACCCCCACTCCACCCAGGACGAGCAGGGGCGGCTGCGGGTCGGCGCCGCCGTCGGCGTCGGGCCCGACGCGCTCGACCGGGTCGAACGGCTGGTCGCCGCCGGGGTCGACGTGCTGGTGGTCGACACCGCCCACGGGCACAGCCGGGCCGTGCTCGACGTCGTGAAGCAGGTCAAGGGGGCGTTCGACATCGAGGTCATCGCCGGCAACGTGGCCACGGCCGAGGGCGTCGACGCGCTGGTCGGGGTCGGCGCCGACGCGGTGAAGGTCGGCGTCGGGCCGGGGTCGATCTGCACCACCCGGGTGGTGGCCGGAGTCGGCGTGCCCCAGCTCACCGCCGTCCACGACGGCGCCCAGGCCGCCGCCCGCCACGGCGTGACCGTGGTGAGCGACGGCGGGATCCAGTACTCGGGCGACCTGGCCAAGGCCATCGCCGCCGGCGCCGACGCCGTGATGATCGGCAGCCTGCTCGCCGGCGTGGACGAGTCGCCGGGCGAGGTCGTGCTCCACCAGGGCGAGCGGTTCAAGGAGTACCGGGGCATGGGCTCGATGGGGGCCATGAAGGCCCGCTCATACTCCAAGGATCGCTACTTCCAGGGCGACGTCGTCGACACCGACGAGCTGGTGCCCGAAGGCATCGAGGGCCGGGTCGCCTACAAGGGCCCGGTGTCGAACGTGCTCCACCAGCTGACCGGCGGCCTGCGGGCGGCGATGGGCTACTGCGGGGCCGCCACCGTGCAGGATCTGCAGGCCCACGCCCGGTTCGTCCGCATCACCAACGCGGGCCTGCGCGAGTCCCACCCCCACGACATCACGATCACCAAGGAAGCCCCCAACTACGGCAGTTGGTGACGCCAGAGCCTCTATCGCCTCGCGAACCGCAGGTCGGCCGCGATCGCCTCGGGCGACCGAGGCGAGCCGGACCTACGGGTGGTCGAGGTCGCCGCGGCCGAGGGTGCCGGTGGCGATGCCGAGGAGCTGGCGGAGGAGGGCCGCGGTGGCGCCCCACACCGTGTCGCCGACCAGCTCGAAAAACGTGATCGGCTGCTCGTGGCCGTCGGGGAAGGTCCAGCGCTCCTCCCGGAAGACCGCCGGGTCGAGCAGCTCCCGCAGCGGGACGTGCAGCACGGCCTCGACCTCGTGGGGGTTCGGGCGGGTCTCGGGGCGGCCGGGCAGGACGCCGACGAACGGCAGGATGACCGACCCGCTCGCCACGGTGGCCAGATGGTCGAGCTCGCCGATGACCTCCACCGTGGCGGGGTCGAGGCCGATCTCCTCCCACATCTCCCGCCGGGCGCCGTCCACCGGGCGCTCGCCCGGCTCGACCCGGCCGCCGGGGAAGCTGACCTCGCCCCGGTGGGTGCGCAGGCCCCAGGTCCGGCGGGTGAGCACGATCACGGCCTCGCCGGCGTCGTCGTATATCGGCGCCAGCACGGCCGACGGCCGGCCGGGGCGGCGCGGGCCGTCGATGAGCTCGCGCCGCGACGGCCGGGGCGGGCCGAGGCCGGCGAGCGCCGCCCGGAGGTCGGCCACCGTCGGGCAGCGCCGCTCCGGCGGCAGGTCGGCCCACGGGGCGGGGCCGCCGGGCCGGGCGTTGAGGGGCCTCGGGATCTGCTGGCGGCCGCCCCGGCCCTCGGGGACCGGTGTGGTGGGGCCGGGCGGCTCCTCGCCCGGGGCGGGCCAGCCCGGGAGACCGCGCGCCAGCGCCTCGGTGGAGGACACCGCGGTTCCGGGCCACTCGGCGCCCGCCGCGGTCTCGTCAGGCATCCGCGGGCGGACCGGCCGCGGCGTCGGCCTGCTGGGCGGCGAGCGACTCGAGCACCTCGCGCAGCCCGCCGGTCTTGAGGTAGCTCATCACCCGGCCGGGCGGCGTCTCACCCCGCTCCCACTCCATCCAGTGGGCGAGCAGCTTCTGCGGATCGGGGGGCGGCACATCCATTCCGCCCCACGCTAACCGGCCGACCCGAACCATCGTTCCGCCGCCCGGCTGATCCGCAGGCCACCGGGAGGGTGGCGGCCGCGGGACGACGTGGCAGCCTGGTCGACATGCCCCCCCGCCTCGTCCTCGCCTCGTCCTCGCCCGCCCGGGTGGCGCTGCTGCGCGCCGCCGGGCTGGCGCCGGACGTGGTCGTCAGCGGCGAGGCGGAGGACGGCGTGTCCGGCCTGTCCGCCCCCGATCTGGCCCGGACGTTGGCCGAGCGGAAGGCGAGCGCCGTCGCCGGGCGGATCGCCACCCGCGACGACGCAGCGCTGGTGGTCGGGTGCGACTCGGTGCTGGACTTCGGCGGCGAGGTCCGGGGCAAGCCGGCGTCGGCGGAGGAGGCGACGGCGTGGTGGCGGTCGTACCGGGGCCGGTCGGGGACCCTGGTCACGGGCCACGCGATAGTCGAGGCCGGCACGGGCCGGCGAGCGGTCGGCGTGGCCGAGACGGTCGTCCGGTTCGGCGACCCCACCGACGCCGAGATCGCCGCCTACGTCGCCACCGGCGAGCCGCTGGCCGTGGCCGGCGGGTTCACGCTCGACGGCTACGCCGCGCCGTTCGTCGACGGCATCGACGGCGACCACGGGACGGTGCTGGGCCTGTCGCTGCCGCTGCTCCGCCGGCTGCTGGCCGACCTGGGCGTCGGGGTGACCGACCTGTGGTGACATCTCGCTCGCCGCGGCGGCTGACCATCGGCGCCCTCGCCGTGTCGCCACCCGTCGTACTGGCCCCGATGGCCGGCATCACCAACGCGCCGTTCCGCCGGCTGTGCCGCGGCTACGAGCCCGGCGGGCTGTTCGTCAGCGAGATGATCACCGCCCGCGGCGTCGCCGAGCGGAACGACAAGACCCTCCGCCTGGCCCGCTTCGCGGCCGACGAGCCGGCGCGGTCGATCCAGCTTTACGGCACCGACCCGGCGGCGATGGGCGACGCCGTCCGCTTCCTGGTGGACGAGGAGGCGGCCGACCACGTCGACCTCAACTTCGGTTGCCCGGTGGCCAAGGTGACCCGCAAGGGCGGCGGCGCCGCGCTGCCGGTCCACCGGGCGCTGTTCCGCGAGATCGTCCGGGCCGCGGTGCGGGCCGCCGGCCCGGTGCCGGTGACGGTGAAGATGCGGATCGGGGTGGACGACCGGGTGACCACCTACCTCGACGCCGGCCGGATCGCGGCCGGGGAGGGCGCCGCCGCGCTCGCACTCCACGCCCGCACGGCGGAGCAGCACTACTCGGGCCGGGCCCGGTGGGACGCGATCGGCGAGCTGAAGGCCGCGGTGCCGGGGGTGCCGGTGCTGGGCAACGGCGACATCTGGGAAGCCGCCGACGCCCTGGCCATGATGGCCGCCACCGGGTGCGACGGCGTCGTGGTGGGCCGGGGCTGCCTGGGCCGCCCGTGGCTGTTCCGGGACCTCGCTCTGGCCTTCGCCGGGCGGCCGGTGCCGCCCCCGCCCCGGCTCGGCGACGTGACCGCCGTCCTCGCCCGCCACGCCCGCCTGCTGGCCGAGTGGGTGACCGAGCCGATCGCCGTCCGCGACGTCCGCAAGCACGTCGGCTGGTACCTCCACGGCTACCCGGTCGGCGGCGAGGTTCGCCGCCGCCTCACCGCCACCGCCACGGTCGCGGCGCTGGAGGCGGAGCTGGCCCGACTCGACGCCGACCTCGCCCTGCTGCCGGGCGCCGACGCCGGGCCCCGGGGCAAGTCGTCCGGCCCGATCCGGGTGGCGCTGCCCGACGGGTGGCTGGCCGGGGCCGACGACCCGACGCCGCTCGTCGGTGAGGAGTTGGAGGCGGTCAGCGGCGGCTAGTGCCAAAAACGGCCTCGGGCCCACCACCCGGAGGTGATGGGCCCGGCGGACCGCTGCGGTGAGCTGGATCTACATCATCCCCATGCCGCCCATGCCGCCCATGGGGTCGCCGCCGCCAGCGGGGGCAGGGGAGGGCGGCTCGGGCTTGTCGGCCACGAGCGACTCGGTGGTGAGCACCAGGCCGGCGATCGACGCCGCGTTCTGCAGCGCCGCCCGGGTGACCTTGGCCGGGTCGATGACACCGGCCTTGACCAGGTCCTCGAAGTCGCCGGTTTCCGCATTGATCCCGATCGGGCCCTCCTCGGCCTCGACCTGGCGGACCGTCACCGCGCCCTCGAGGCCGGCGTTGTCGGCGATGAGCCGGGTCGGCGCCTCGAGCGCCTTGTACACCGTGCGGGCGCCGGTGGCCTCGTCGCCGGTCAGCGAGTCGACGACCTTGGCCACCGCACCCCGGCTGCGCAGCAGGGCGGTGCCGCCGCCGGCGACGATGCCCTCCTCGATGGCCGCACGGGTGGCCGAGAGGGCGTCCTCGATGCGGTGCTTCTTCTCCTTGAGCTCGACCTCGGTAGCCGCGCCGACCTTGACCACGGCGACGCCGCCGGACAGCTTGGCCAGCCGCTCCTGCAGCTTCTCGCGGTCCCAGTCGGAGTCGGTGTCCTCGATCTCCCGCTTGATCTGCGCGATGCGGGCCTTGATGTCCTCCTCGGACCCGGCACCGTCGACGATCGTCGTCGTGTCCTTGGTGACGATGACCTTCTTGGCCCGGCCGAGCAGGTCGAGGGTGATGTTGTCGAGCTTGAGGCCGACCTCCTCGGCCACGACCTGACCGCCGGTGAGGACGGCCATGTCCTGCAGCATCGCCTTGCGGCGGTCGCCGAACCCGGGCGCCTTGACCGCGACGCTGTTGAACGTGCCGCGGATCTTGTTGACCACCAGCGTGGCGAGGGCCTCGCCCTCGACGTCCTCGGCGACCATCAGCAGCGGCTTGCCCGACTGCATGACCTTCTCGAGCACCGGCAGCAGCTCCTGGACCGAGCTGATCTTGCCCTGGTTGAGGAGGATGTAGGGCTCGTCGAGGACGGCCTCCTGGCGGTCCTGGTCGGTGACGAAGTAGGGCGACAGGTAGCCCTTGTCGAACTGCATGCCCTCGGTGAAGTCGAGCTCCATGCCGAAGGTGTTCGACTCCTCGACCGTGACCACGCCGTCCTTGCCGACCTTGTCGATGGCGTCGGCCAGCACCTCGCCGATGGCGGGGTCGGCGGCCGAGATGGCGGCCACCTGGGCGATCTCCGACTTGTCGTCGATCTCCTTGGACTGGGTCTTGATGGCCTCGACCGCAGCGGCGACGGCCTTCTCGATGCCCCTTTTCAGCCCGGTGGGGCTGGCGCCGGCGGCCACGTTGCGGAGGCCCTCATGGACCAGCGCCTGGGCCAGCACGGTGGCGGTTGTGGTGCCGTCGCCCGCGATGTCGTTGGTCTTGGTGGCGACCTCCTTCACGAGCTGGGCCCCCATGTTCTCGAAGGGGTCGTCGAGCTCGATCTCGCGGGCGATCGACACGCCGTCGTTGGTGATGGTCGGGGCGCCCCACTTCTTGTCGAGCACCACGTTGCGGCCCTTGGGGCCGAGCGTGACCTTCACCGCGTCGGCGAGCTTGTTGACGCCGGCCTCGAGCGAGCGCCGGGCCTCGTCGTCGAACTTGAGGATCTTGGGCATCAGCGCCTCACTTCACGATCGCGAGCACGTCACGAGCCGACAGGACGAGCACGTCCTCGCCGTCGACCGTGACCTCGGTGCCGCCGTACTTGCTGTACAGGACGGTGTCGCCGACGCTGACGCCGACCGGGATGATCTCGCCGGAGTACTCGGAGCGCTTGCCCGGCCCCACGGCCAAGACCTCGCCCTGCTGGGGCTTCTCCTTGGCGGTGTCGGGAATGACCAGGCCGCTCGCCGTGGTCTCCTCGCTCTCGCCGGGCTTCACGACGATGCGATCGTCGAGGGGCTGCAAGGCCATGTGTGTCGCCTCCGTTGGCGCTGGTGGGAATGGTGGGCGACTGGTTAGCAGTCTCCCGTTACGACTGCTAACCCTACGCAGCCCCGGTTAGCAGTCGCAACCCCCGAGTGCCAGGACGGCGCCTCCTACCCGACGACCGGAGTCCCCGGGTCGCGGCGGAGGCCGTCGAGGGTCGCGTCGACCACCGAGGCGACCAGTGCGTCGGCCATCTCATCGGTCACCCCGATGCCCATCAGCAGCACCTCGGCCACGCCGTGGGCCGCCGACCACAGGGTGAGGGCGACGAGGATCGGGTCGTCCAGGACGAGGAGACCGGCGCCGATCGCCTCCTCGATCGGCGCCAGGGCGGACGCGAAGGCCTCGGTGGCAGGGCCGAACCCGCGGCCATCCCGGCCGGCCAGCGCGGCCGGCGGATAGCGGAAGGCGAGCCGGTGCAGGTGCGGCTCCTCCCGGGCGTAGGCGACGTAGGTGCGGCCGAGGACCCGCAGACGGTCGATGGGGTCGTTGGCGACGACGGCGGCGAACCGCTGCTGCATCCGGCGGAACTGGCCGGCCGCGACGGCGGCCAGCAGCGACTCGTAGTCGCGGACGTAGGCGTACAGGGCCGGCGCCGTCACCCCCAGCTCGCGGGCGACACGGCGGAGGCTGACCTGGTCGGCGCCCTCCACCTGGATCAGCGAGCGGGCGGTCTCGACGATCACGTCGTGCGTCAGGGCGGGCCGGGACACCGGGGAAGGATGCCACCCCGGAGCGTGCGGCGCCGTCCGCCGTCCCCCGGAAGTCTTGACCCGCGGTCGATCGGGACGGGTAGAGTCGTCCCGGGCATCCTCATGGGCAGAAGGTGGACGGGCCATGCGGACGACACTGCGCCGGTTACTGCCGGCCGTCTTGAGCCTGGCGCTGGTTGCGGGCGCGCTCGCGAGCTGCGATTGGCCGGACGGCACGCGCTACGCCAAACCGGTCTTCACCGAGGTCGAACGGACCAGAGGCATCGTCTACCGCACCACGACCACGTGGGACGGGCGGCCGATCAAGCTCCGCCTCGACCTCTACCGACCGGTCGGCGACACCGAGACCAACCGGCCCACGGTGGTCTGGCTGTTCGGCGGCGGCTGGCTGCAAGGCGACCGCGACCAGCTTCGGGTCTATGCCGAGGACTCGGCCCGGCGGGGCTACGTCGGCGTCACCATCGACTACCGCATCCGGCCCAACCAGGAACCGTTCGACTTCGTCGGCGCCGCGCTCGACGCCTACGACGACACGATCGCGGCCGTGCAGTTCCTTCAGGACCACGCGGCCGAGTACGGCATCAACCCCGACCAGATCATCACCGCGGGGCACTCGTCCGGGGGCATCAACGCCCTCCACACCGCCTACATGCCCGGGACCCGGGGGCCGGCGACCTCGCCGGTGGCCGCCGCGATCGGCATCTCGGCCCTGAGCTTCGCGGCTCCCGCCTCGGGCGCCCCGCCCACCGCGCAGTTCCACGGCACCGCTGACGACGTCGTGCCCTTCGTCAGCGGCCAGGACACCTGCAACCGGTCGATCGCGGCCGGCAACTTCTGCGTGATGTTCCCGTACGAGGGCGCCGACCACTCCCTGCCGCACGATCCGCGGTACCAGGCCGACATCATGACCAAGCTCGCCGACTTCATCTACGAGCAGGTGATCCTGCCCGACCAGCGCGGCGAGTAGCCCGGGGGCCGCTACCCGGCCAGCGGCAGGCGCCGGCCGGGGGTGGCGCCCGT
>JBKPHT010000206.1:0-12563 GCA_046730015.1 Actinomycetota bacterium | reverse complement strand
GCCCCGGGCGGTGGCCCGCAGCCGGCGCCCGCCGATCCGGACGTCGGCCGCGACCGCGCCGGGGCCGGCCGGGGCGGGGTCGCCGACGAGCACGACCTCCCGGGCCACGGGGCCGGTGGCCAGCGGTGCCTCCAGGCCGGTCAGCGACCGGTGGGCGAGCGCCGCCGCCAGCAGGGCGGCAGCCAGGCACAGCAGCTCGGGGCGGAGGGTCGCCCGACCGAACAGGACGGCCAGGGCCAGCACCGCCAGCCCGGCGGACAGGGGTACGGCACCGACCGGCCCGTCAATGGCCGCCCAGGCGGCGGCGCAGGTCACGACGGCGACGACGACGGCCCAGCGATCGGACATCGCTCAGACCGCCACCAGGTCGCGCAGCTGCTCGAGCTTGGCGTCACCGATGCCCCGGACGTCGAGCAGCTCGTCCACCGTGGAGAACGGCCCATTCTGCTCGCGGTGGTCGAGGATCGCCTGCGCCGTCGTCGGGCCGATGCCGGGGAGCTCGTCGAGCTCGTCGAGCGTGGCCGAGTTCAGGTCGACCGGCGCCGCCGGGCCGGACGGTCCTGTCGAGCCGGCGGCCGGGGGGACCGCGGCCGGCGGGACCTCGCCGACCCGCGGGACGTACAGCTGCTGGCCGTCGACGAGCACGGCCGCCAGGTTGAGCCCGGCGAGGTCGGCCTCCGGGACCGTGCCGCCGGCGGCCGCCACGGCGTCGACCGCCCGCGAGCCGGACGGCAGCCGCTGCACCCCCGGCGCGCCGACCGCGCCCACGACGTGGACCACGACGACCTCGGCGCCGGTGCCCACACCGGACGACGACCCGGAGGCAGACGCGTCCGAGGACACGGGCGCGGCCGACCGGCCGGTCGAGCCGCCCGGAGAGGTCGGAGCCGGCTCGCCCGCGGCCGGGCCCGTGGCGGACTGCTCGGCGAACGGGAGCCGCACCTCGGGCGGCGGCGCTGGGGGCGCGAGCAGACGCCAGGCCACCACGGCGACCAGGGCCAGGGCCACGACCACAGCGGCCAGGCGGCCGGGCGTGATGTCCCGGGCGGCCAGGAGGTCTGCCAGGCGTTCGCGCCAGCCGACCGGCACGGCCGCACGCGGCAGGTCGGGCAGCGAGAAGGAGTCGGGACGTTCGGGACGATCGGGACGACCGGGGCGATCGGCGTCCGGGCGATCGGGCCCGGTCGGGAACGAGGAAGCGCTTTGGGCGGTCGGGAACGAAGAGAGATCGGGCATCGCCGTCCTCCGGGAAGCCGGTGACGGCCCGGGCGCGGTCGCCCGGGCGCGTCAGCAGTCGCAGGAGCCGCGTGCTGCGGCGAGAGGGAGGCCACCGGGGGCGGCGAGACCGGAGCGATCCGGTGCCGGGGACCCTACACGCCCCCTGTGACACTCCCGGACGCGACCCCCGCCCGGCCCGGCATGATCAGGCCGTGCACTCCCTGCCCGATCGCCCACCCGCCGGCCGCGCCGCCGCGGTGGCCAACGCCTACGGGTGGTTCGAGGTCAACAGCGGCTGGGCGCCGCCCGACGAGGACACGCTGGCCGAGTGGCTGGGCGACGGCGTGTGCCGCTGTCCAGACGAGTGCCTGGTCGCGCCCGACGGCTGGTGCGAGCACGGCCTGGCGTCGTGGTGGCTCATCCTCGGGGCGCTGGACCAGGGGTGACGGCCAGCTCGGCCCGGCGGGCCAGCCACTCGGCCTCGACTTCCTGGGGGATCCGCCGGTAGGCACCCCAGTGGGGGTAGCCCCGCAGTCGCCACGACAGGTACGCGCCCAGGTAGCGGCGCAGGAAGCCGACGACTCCCTGCTCCCGCCACTGCCGGACGTGCTCCAGCTCGTGGCGGAGCAGCCGGCGGTTCCCGACCGCCCGGGGCCGCATGAGGATGAGCGGCCCCAGCGTCGTGGCCGCGGCCCCCGGCGCGGCCGGGCCGATCAGCAACCAGTAGCCGTCGTGCCGCTCGAGGCGCATCCGACGCCCGACCCCGCTGCCCGACCGCCCCGGACCTCAGAACAGCCGGGTGGTGAGGCGCTTGCGGTAGTCGGCGGTGCGGGGGTCGTCAGACCCGAGCACCTCGAGCAGGTCGACGTATTCCTGGCGGGCGGCGTCGTCGTCCTTGACCTGATCGAGCAGCGCGTCGAGCTTGGCCGTGATCTCGTCGGACCCGCCGTCGCCGGACGCGGCCGTCCCGGCGCCGGTGCGGGCCAGCGCCGCGACCCGCCGGGTCTCCGACGTCTCGGGGATGCGACCGAGCAGGGCCAGGGCCTCGTCGGTGTCACCGTCCTCGCGGCGGCTGGCCAGCAGCTCGGACAGGGCGACGATCGCGTCGTGGTGGTCGGGGCGGGCGGCGAGCGCCTGCCGCAGCGAGTCCTCGTCGCCGGCGGCCACCAGGGCCTCGATCTCCTGGTCGGCCTCGCTGGGAACCAGCCGCTCGATGAACTCGCGGACCTGCCCCTCGGGCTGGGCGCCGACGAAGCCGTCGACCACCTTGCCCTTGTCGACGGCGTAGACGGCGGGGATCCCCTGGACCCGGAAGGCGGCCGAGACCTGCGGGTTCTCGTCGACGTTGACCTTGGCCAGGACGACCTTGCCCTCCGTCTCGTCGACCACCTTCTCGAGGATCGGGCCGAGCGTGTGGCAGGGGCCGCACCAGGGCGCCCACAGGTCCACCACGACCGGGGTCGTGGCGCTGCGGTCGAGCACGTCGGTCTGGAAGGAATCGTCGCTGACGTCGAAAGCCATCGGCGACCACGCTATCGGCGGTCCGTACGCGTCCGACCGCCCCGGGGCTCTACGGTGAACGGCCGATGACGGACGTGCCGACCACCGACGAACCGACGGATCCGACCGCCCCGGCAGCTGCCCCGGAGGACCCCGCGGGCGTCGACGTCGAGCGGGTCACCGGGTGGTTCGGCGAGCACGCCCCGGAGGTCGCGCCGCCGCTGACGTTCGACCTCGTCGCCGGCGGGCGGTCGAACCTGACCTACAAGGTCACGGACACCGCGGGCCGATCGTGGGTCCTGCGCCGACCGCCGCTCGGGCAGGTCCTGGCCACCGCCCACGACATGGGCCGGGAGCACCGGATCATCTCCGCCCTCGCCCCCACCGACGTGCCGGTGGCCCCGGTCGTCGGGCTGTGCACCGACAGGGCGGTCAACGGCGCCCCGTTCTACGTCATGGAGTTCGTGGACGGACTCGTCGCCCGCAACGCCGAGGCGGCCGCCCGGCTCGACGTGGCCGGCCGGCGCCGCGCGGGTGAGCAGCTCGCCGACGTGCTGGCCCGCATCCACGCCGTCGACCCCGACGCCGTCGGGCTCGGCGACCTCGGCCGCAAGGAGGGCTACATCGAGCGCCAGCTCCGGCGGTGGTACGGGCAGTGGGAGAAGTCGAAGACCCGCGACCTGCCGGAGGTGGACGATGTCCACGCGGCCCTCGCCGCCCGGGTGCCGGAGCAGGGCCCGGCGACGATCGTCCACGGCGACTACCGGCTCGACAACTGCATGCTGGCACCGGACGGCACGATCGCCGCGGTGCTCGACTGGGAGCTGTGCACCCTCGGCGACCCCCTCGCCGACGTCGGCCTGCTGCTCGTCTACTGGACCGACCGGGACGACACCCGGCCCGCCCTGCTCGAGGCGTCGACGACGCTCGAGGGGTTCCCGACCAGCGGGGAGCTGATCGCCAGGTACGCGGCGGCGTCGGGCCGGGACGTGAGCGACGTCGGCTTCTACGTCGCGTTCGGGTATTGGAAGCTCGCCTGCATCCTCGAAGGCGTCTACGCCCGTTACCGGGGCGGCGTCATGGGGGATTCGTCCGGATTCGAGGGATTCGGCCTCCAGGTCGAGATGCTGGCACGGCAGGCGCAGGCCACGCTCGAGGGCCTGGCCCCCTCCTGACCCCCGACCCCCCGACGAGAGGCGCAGATGGCGCTGTACGAGCTCATCGAACGACCGGACCTCGACGACCCGCTGCTCGTCCTGGCCCTGGACGGCTGGATCGACGCCGGCCTGGCCGCGGCGGGCGCGGCCGACGTGCTGAGCGAGACCCTCGACACGATCACGGTGGCGCGGTTCTCCACCGACGAGCTGCTCGACTACCGGGCCCGGCGCCCGGTGGCCCACCTGGTGGACGGCGTCCTCCGGGGCCTGACCTGGCCGTCCCTGGAGCTGCGGGCGGCCACCGACGGCGAGGGCAACGAGATGCTGCTGCTGGTGGGGGCGGAGCCGGACCGGCTGTGGCAGCAGTTCACCGACGAGGTGGTGACCCTGGCCCTCGACTTCGGGGCCCGGATGTGCGTCGGCCTGGGCGCCTACCCGTTCGCCGCCCCCCACACCAAGGCACCGCGGGTGGCGTGCACCGCGTCGACTGCCAGCCTGGCCGAGCACGGGTTCCTGAAGGCGTCGCTCGACTTCCCGGGGGGCATCCAGGCCGCGGTCGAGCAAGGCTGCGACGAGCGGGGCATCCCGGCGCTGGGCCTGTGGGCGCAGATCCCCCACTACGTGCCGGCGACGATGCCGTTCCCCGCCGGCAGCCTGGCGCTGATCGACAGCCTGGCCCGGGTGGGCGAGCTGTCGCTGCCGGTGGGCGACCTGCCGTCGCGGTCGGACGCGACCCGGGCGCGGCTGGACGAGCTGATCGCCCAGAACCCCGAGCACCAGGCCATGCTCCGCCAGCTGGAGAACGCGTGGGACCACGCGGAGCCGGCGGAGACGCGGCTGGGCCTCGGCGACCTGCCGTCGGGCGACGAGCTGGTGGCCGAGCTGGAGGAGTTCCTGCGCGATCAGCGGGGCGACGGCTGACGCCCCGACCCTGACCCTCCGGTCAAGTCGCGGCTACGGTCGGGACCATGAAGGTCGACGGTGGCATCAGGGGTGGTCTGCAGCACGCGCGGGAGGAGGCGGCGCGGCAGGAGCAGCGGGGGTACGACGGCCTCTGGTCGGCAGAGACCAGCCACGACCCGTTCTTCCCGCTGCTGCTGGCCGCCGAGGGCACCGAGCGGGTCGACCTCGGCACCTCCATCACCGTGGCGTTCGCCCGCAACCCCATGACCCTGGCCCAGACGGCGTGGGACCTGCAGGCGGCGTCAGGCGGGCGCTTCGTCCTCGGCCTCGGCAGCCAGATCAAGCCCCACATCACCCGGCGGTTCTCGATGCCGTGGTCGCACCCGGCCGCCCGGATGCGGGAGATGATCCTGGCCATCCGGGCGATCTGGGCCTGCTGGAACGACGGCACCAAGCTCGACTTCCGCGGCGAGTTCTACACCCACACCCTGATGACCCCGTTCTTCAACCCCGGCCCCAACCCCCACGGCGACGCCCGGATCTTCCTCGCCGGGGTCGGCGAGCGGATGACCGAGGTGGCCGGCGAGGTGGCCGACGGCTTCATCTGCCACGGCTTCACCACCCGCCGTTACCTGGAGGAGGTCACGCTGCCGTCGCTGGAGAAGGGCCGGGCCAAGGCGGGCAAGGCGATGGAGGGCTTCGAACTCACCGGCCCGATGTTCGTCGTGACTGGCCGCGACGAGGACGAGATGGCGAAGGCGGCGACCGGCGTCCGGGGCCAGATCGCGTTCTACGGTTCGACCCCCGCCTATCGCAAGGTGCTGGAGCTCCACGGCTGGGGCGACCTGCAGGACGAGCTCAACCGGCTGTCGAAGGAGGGCCGCTGGGGCGAGATGGGCACCCTGATCGACGACGAGATCCTCCGCGAGTTCGCGGTGGTGGCGCCGCTCGACGAGGTGGCCGGCGGCCTGGTGAGCAGGTGGGGCGGGTCGCTCGACCGGATCAGCTTCTACACGCCGTACGAGTCGGACCAGGCCGACTGGGACGGGATCGTCGCCGACCTGCGAGCCGCCTGACCCGGCGCCGGCCTCCGCCGGCGTGGCGGGGCGGCCGGACGGTCAGGCGTGGACCGGGGCCAGGGTCCCGTCGCGGTACCGGGCCCTGCACAGCGACCGCTGGAGCTTGCCCGAGCTGGTCTTGGGCAACGTGCCCGGGGCCACCAGCACGATGTCCTTGGCCGGCACGCCCACGGCCTCGCGCACCCGCTCGGCCACCAACCGGCGGAGGCCGGCCAGGTCGTCCGCCTTGGACTCGGCCACGACCACCAGCGTCTCGCGCCCGCGCCCGCGGTCGCCGTCGGCGCCGAAGGCGATGACGTTGCCGGCCCGGACGCCATCGACGGCGCCGACGGCCCGCTCGACGTCCTCCGGGAAGACGTTGCGGCCGCCGACGATGATGACGTCCTTGATGCGGCCGCACACGACGAGTTGGCCGTCGAGGGTGTAGGCGAGATCGCCGGTGCGGAGCCAGCCGTCGCGGAACAGGTCGGCGTTGGCGTCTGGCCGCCGGTAGTAGCCGGGGGTGACGGAGGTGCCGGCGATCTCCAGCTCGCCGACCTCTCGGTCCCGCAGCGGGGCCCCGGTGTCCGGGTCGACGATGCGGATCTCCAGCCCGGGAACGGCCCGGCCCAGCAGGGCGAGGCGGCGGCTGCCCTCGGCACCGGGGCTGGCGGGGGCGGCGAACCGCTCGGTCTCCAGCACCCGGCGGTCGACGCAGTCGGTGACCATGCCCGCGCCCGGCTCGGGGAACGTGCCGGCGATGGCGATCTCGGCCATTCCGAAGGCCGGGAACACCGCCTCGGCTCGCAGGCCGTGGCGACGGCCGGCCTCGACGAACGCCTCGACCTGGTCGGGATCGATGGGCTCGGCGCCGTTGAGGGCGATGCGGAGCCGGGACAGGTCGAGGGTCTCGGACCGGTTCAGGGCCCGGGTGGCGAGGACGTAGCTGAAGTTGGGGCCAGCGGTGGCCGTGCCGCCGTACGTGGAGATCCACTCCATCCACCGCGCCGGGTGGGCGGTGAAGTCCTGGGGCGCGCCCAGCACGAGGGACGTGCCCGTGGACATGGGCAGGGTGAGCAGGCCCACCAGCCCCATGTCGTGGTAGAGCGGCAGCCACGACACCAGCACGTCGTCGTCGGCGTCGAGCCGGGCCGCCTCCGCGATGGCGTCGAGGTTGGCGCACAGCACCCGGTCGGGGAGCATCACGCCCTTGGGATCGGAGGTCGACCCGCTGGTGAACTGGAGGATGTCGACCCGGTCGTCGTCGTCGGCGGGCCGGACCCAGGCGGCGGGGTCGCCGGCGGCCAGGTCGCCGATGGCCACGAAGGGCGGGTCGCCGGGCTCGGGCTCGACGAACGCCGCCAGCTCGGGGTCGACCACCACCAGCGCCGCGTCGGCGTTGCGGATGCGGTGGCGGGTCTGGGTGACGAACTCATCGATCGACGCCAGCCGCATCGGCAGGGGCAGCACCACGATCGTCGCGCCCGCGAGCCACGTGGCCTGGATGGCCGTGACCAGCTCGCGGGTGGTGGGCGACAGCAGCACGACGTGGTCGCCCGGCCGCACCCCGCGGTACTGGAGCGCGGCGGCGTACCCCTGGGCCTCGCGGTGCAGGTCGCGCCAGGTGACGGCGTCCTCGCCGCCGCCGAGCACGAACGTGGCGGTGGTGTCGCGGCCGGCGGCACGCTCGATGCGACGGAGGAGGGAAGGCATCAACCGTCCGACTTGCCGATGAACGGGGGGGTTACACCGGGAACCGCGCCGGGGCGCGGTGAATCTGTCTCGGCGAGGCGATAGCGGTCGATCCGAGGTTCCCGAAGTCATAGGGTCCGGCCCCCGACAGCTATCGCCTCGGGAACGCCCGATCGACCCCGATCGCCTCGGGGGCCTGGGCCCGCCGGTGCCTTTCGGGTTCCGGTGGGGTGGGGGCGGGCCGGTACCCTTCGTGCCCATGGCCGTCCCGCAACCGCCGAGCTCAGACACACCGCCCCACCGCTACACGGCCGTGCTTGCGGGGCGGATCGAGACGGCCTGGCAGGACCGGTGGGAACAGGAGGGCACCTTCCTGGCCCCCAACCCCGCGGGCGACCTGAGCGTCGGGTTCGACAAGGTGGCCGACGCCACCAAGCTGTACGTGCTGGACATGTTCCCCTACCCCAGCGGCGCCGGCCTGCACGTCGGCCACCCGCTGGGCTACATCGGCACCGACGTCTACGCCCGGTACAAGCGGATGACCGGGCACAACGTCGTCCACGCCATGGGCTACGACGCCTTCGGCCTGCCCGCCGAGCAGTACGCGGTGCAGACCGGCCAGCACCCGCGGACCACCACCGAGGCCAACATCGCCACCATGCGCCGCCAGCTGCGGCGGCTGGGCCTGGCGCACGATCCCCGGCGGTCGGTGGCGACGATCGACGAGGGCTACTACCGGTGGACCCAGTGGATCTTCCTGCAGATCTTCAACGCCTGGTACGACCCCGACGCCGACCGCGCCCGGCCCATCGACGACCTGGTCGCCGAGCTGGACGCCGGGTCCCGCCAGCCGGCGGAGGGCACCAACCCGACGGGGCGGCCGTGGGGCGAGCTGTCGGCCATCGAGCGGCGCGGGGTCGTCGACGCCCACCGCCTGGCCTACGTCGAGGAGGCGCTGGTCAACTGGTGCCCCGGGTTGGGCACCGTGCTGGCCAACGAGGAGGTCACGGCCGAGGGCCGCAGCGAGCGGGGCAACTTCCCGGTGTTCCGGCGCCCGCTGAAGCAGTGGATGATGCGGATCACCGCCTACGCGGACCGGCTGATCGACGACCTGGACCTGCTGGACTGGCCCGAGGCGATCAAGCTGCAGCAGCGCAACTGGATCGGCCGGTCGGAGGGCGCCCGGGTCACGTTCCCGGTGCCGGGCGGGCCCGGCATCGACGTCTTCACCACCCGGCCCGACACACTGTTCGGGGCGACCTACATGGTGCTGGCCCCGGAGCACCCGCTGGTCGACGAGCTGACCGCCGACGCCTGGCCCGCGGGCGTCCCGACGTCGTGGACGGGCGGGCACGCCACCCCGGCCGAGGCCGTGGCCGCATACCGGCGCCAGGCGGCGGCGCGCTCCGACGTCGAGCGCCAGGTCGAGTCGCGCGAGAAGACCGGCGTCTTCGTCGGCACCTCTGCCACCAACCCGACGACCGGCGAGCCGATCCCGGTGTTCGTCGCCGACTACGTGCTGATGGGCTACGGCACGGGGGCGATCATGGCCGTGCCGGGCCAGGACGAGCGCGACTGGGAGTTCGCCGAGGTCTTCGACCTGCCGATCGTCCGGACCGTGCAGCCCCCCGCGGGGTGGCAGGGAAAGGCGTACGTCGGCGAGGGGCCGGCGATCAACAGCGCCAACGACGAGGTCAGCCTGGACGGCCTGGGCGTCGAGGAGGCCAAGCGGGCGATCATCGCCTGGCTGGAGGCCACGGGCCTGGGCACGGGCACCGTCACGACCAAGCTGCGCGACTGGCTGTTCAGCCGGCAGCGGTTCTGGGGCGAGCCGTTCCCGATCGTGTACGACCCCGACGACGGCCTGCCCCGGGCGCTGCCCGAGTCGATGCTGCCCGTGGTGCTGCCCGACGTCGACGACTACTCCCCCATCACCTTCCCGGACGACGACGAGACGTCGGAGCCGGTGCCGCCGCTGGCCCGGGCCACCGACTGGGTCGAGGTCACCCTGGACCTGGGCGAGGGCACCAAGACCTACCGGCGGGAGACCAACACGATGCCCCAGTGGGCCGGGTCGTGCTGGTACGAGCTGCGCTACCTGGACCCGACCAACGACAAGGCGTTCGTCGACCCCGAGAACGAGCGCTACTGGATGGGCCCCCGCCGGCCGGGCGACCCCGGCGGCGTCGACCTGTACGTCGGGGGCGCCGAGCACGCCGTCCTGCACCTGCTGTACGCCCGGTTCTGGCACAAGGTGCTGTTCGACCTGGGCCACATCTCGTCGTTCGAGCCCTACCGGCGGCTGTTCAACCAGGGCGTGATCCAGGCCTACGAGTACACCGACCGCCGGGGCGCCTACGTCGAGGCCCGCGAGGTGACCGAGCACGACGGCGCCTTCTGGCACGGCGACCAGCAGGTCGAGCGGCAGCTGGGCCGCATGGGCAAGAGCCGCAAGAACGCGGTGGCGCCCGACGAGATGTACGAGTCGTACGGCGCCGACACGCTGCGGCTGTACGAGATGTTCACCGGTCCGCTGGACCAGAGCCGGCCGTGGGACACGACCGCGATCGTGGGCAGCTACCGGCTGCTGCAGCGGATCTGGCGGAACGTGGTCGACGAGGACACCGGCGAGGTGACGGTGTCGGACGACACACCCGACGACGAGACGGCCCGGATGCTGGCCCGAACGGTCGCGGCGGTGCGGGAGGGCATGGAGAAGCTGCGGTTCAACGTCTCCATCGCCAAGATCACCGAGTTGAACAACCACCTGACCGCCCGCTACCCGTCGGGGGGCGCCTCCCGGGCCGTGGTCGAGCCGTTGGTGCTCCTGTTGGCCCCGCTGGCCCCCCACATCGCCGAGGAGCTGTGGTCCCGGCTGGGTCATCCCGATTCGCTGGCCGCCGAGCCGTTCCCCGAGGCCGACCCGTCCCTGCTGGTGGACGAGACGATCGAGATCCCGGTCCAGGTCAACGGCAAAGTCCGGGCCCGCGTCGACGTGCCGGCCGGCGCCGACGCCGCTGCGGTGGAGGCCGCGGCGCGCACCGACGCCCGGGTGGCGGCCCTGCTGGAGGGCGTCACGGTACGCAACGTGATCGCCGTCCCGGGCCGGCTGATCAACTTCGTGGTGGGCTGATCGCCCGCCCGGGCGCTTTGTCGGGCGGCCCGCGACCGATGGTAAGGTGTGCGTTCCCCACGGGGCCGTAGCTCAATTGGTAGAGCGCGTCCATGGCATGGACGAGGTAGCGCGTTCGATCCGCGTCGGCTCCACGTCCCCGGGCCCCGCTACCGTGCGGCGGCCCGGTTCCGCGTCGGGGCCGGGGCGAGCGCCCGGCCCCTGCTGGCGTCCGCCCCCTGAGACGGCACACCCGTGGGTCGCGCAGGCGGCTCAGGGCGCGGTTCGCCGGGTGGCGGCGGGCTCCGCCCACTCGATGCGGGGGACGTCGCTCCACAGCCGCTCGAGCTCGTAGTAGTGGCGGGTCTCGTCCAGGAAGACGTGGACGACGACGTCGCCGTAGTCCATGAGCACCCAGTGCCGGTCCTCGAGGCCCTCGACCCGCAGCGGCTTGGCGTGGCCGGCATCGGCCACGACCCGCTCGACCTCGTCGACGATGGCCCGGACCTGGCGGTCGTTCGAGGCGGACACGATGACGAACTCGTCGGCGACGATCAGGACGTCGGCCACCTCGAGGATCACGATGTCGTGGGCGTCCTTGGCGTCGGCCCCCCGGGCCGCGGCCATGGCGAGCTCGCGGGCGGCCGCCCGGTCGTTGCGTTCGGTCAGTTTGCCTGTCACCTCCCGATCAGGTCCCCGGCATCGTCGCCCAGGATCACGGTCACGTCGATCTCGTCGTCGGACGGGGCGGGGGCATCCTCCCCCTCCGGCACCTGCTCGATCTTCCCGCCCAGCTTGGCCTGTAGCCAGCCCGCCAACGCCTCGGTCTCGGGACGCGACCAGGCGAAGGTTGTCTCCGCCACGTCGAACGAGCTGGCGTTGCCGGCGATCACGACCTCGGCGCCCGCGGCCACCAGGCTGGCGACGGCTTGGGTGGTCAGGGCCTGGTCGTCGGTGCCGTTGAGCAGCCGGACCCGGATGCGGGCCCCCGGCGACGGCGACCGGGGGAACGGCACCGCGTCCGCGACCAGCTCCGCGACCCGTTGGCCGTCGGTGCGGAACCGGGCGTCGGCGGCCTCGCCCGAGCCGTCGCGGGCGACCGGCAGGACGCTGACGTCGTTCCGCCCCCCGGCGATGCCCCGGACGAACCGGCCGATGCCGGACTCGACCTCGCCCGGAACGGCGTCGTCACCGCCGTTGGACACCTGGGACAGCCACGCAGCCCAGAACTGCTGCTGGCGCTCCGTGCGGTCGAGGTCTGTCTCGCCCCCGTCCAGGGCGGCGAGGAACCGGCCGACCGACGCGGCGTCGAGCTCGACGTCGCCGGCCGACCACTCGCCGACCGGGCGCTCGAGGGTCGCGGTCACCGGCTCGACCGGCGCGACCAGCCGGCTCCACTGGGCGTCGTCGACCTCGACGTGCTCGCCCACGGCGACGGTGACGACCCCGGCCAGGGCGGCGCTGGCCGCACCGGCGCCGTCGGCGCGGTAGACGTCGGCCAGCGTGGCGCGGGAGGCGGCGTCGCCCGTCACGATCGTGGACGGCGGCACGACGATCACGGCCCCGCCGTCGTCTTCGGGCTCGAGCGCGAGCAGGTACGCCCCGACCAGGTCGCCGTCGGGGCCCAGGTGGAGGACGGCCATCGTCGGGGTGGTGACGACGTAGGCCTGGTAGCCGGGATCGGTCGGGGCGGCGGCCTGCTCGTAGCGGCCGACCGTGCTGTTGCGGACCATGGCCAGGCCACCGAACGCCAGCGCGGCGCCCGCCGCGGTGAGCGCCCCCATGCCGGCCAGCAACAAGTGGCGCCGGCGGCGGACGTCGGCGGGTGGGCGGTGCCGGGGCCGGGCCGGCCGGGCCGGGACTGCGACCCCGGGCGGACCGTGGGTGACCGGGTCGCCCGGCGTGCCCCCGACGGCTCCGGGG
>JBKPHT010000205.1:0-8402 GCA_046730015.1 Actinomycetota bacterium | reverse complement strand
ACGCGTGAGTGCCGGCCCTCTCCGCCCAGCAGGGGAGGGCGGGCACCTCACCGGTCGCACGACCGTCAGCTGAACCGCGAGCGAGGAGTCGCTGGGCTGCCTGTCGCACTCCGCGCGGGTCCGTCGCGAGTCGAGGCGTATCCCCCAAGGCGGTCGGGGTGATTGCTCATTATGTGGTACGGACCGGGCTTCCTTGCAGCGTCGCGGTCGTCCCCAGGTCAGTGTTCGGGCGGGCGTCGAGCTGGACGCCAGGGTCAACCGACGCTCCGGCCTGCCCGGCGATCAAGCGAGGCCGCGAATATCACGGGGTACGCGGGGCTCGTTCCTTCGCGGCTGCTCTGACCGCGTCGACCAAGAAGCCCGCCTGCTCGCACAGCGTTGCCAGATCGAAGTACAGGCTCTCGCCGGCCATGCGGCCATCGCGGAACGTCGCCACGTTCGTGAAACGAACCGCGAAGTGCCCTCCGGTTGGCGCGAGACCGAGCCACTCGCCACCGCTACTGCCGCTCAGCACGCCCCAGCCCACGAGGACATCGTCGCCGGCGGCGAACCCCTGATAGTCGGAACCGAGGTCGGGGAACGCGGTGAAGTACGACTCGTAGGCGACACGCGTGGCCTTCTGCCCCTCGGAACGCGTGCCCAGCGCAACGGTTTCGAGATAACAGTCGTCGACGAACGTGTCGATCACGGCATCGAGGTCACGACGGATCTCGGCGTCGCGATGACGCTGGAACTCGGCGAGCATCTCTTGTTGGTTCACGGCTGTCCTCTCTCGGTCGCCTCAGTCGCCCGTCGGGATCATGAGGAATCTGACGCAGGCCCCGCCGGCTTCGCCCGCATGCTCACCTGGCTCGACGCGGGCGACCCCGAAGGCGAAGTCGGCGCGGCCTACCTCACCGAGGAACTGCTGCGCGACACCTACCTCGCCGCCGACGCCCCCGAGGCCCGCCGACGCCTCGTCATCTTCTACGACCACTGCGCCCGCAGCCAGGTGCCCGAGCTCGAACGGCTCGCCGGCACCATCGCCCGCTGGGAGGTCCCATCCTTCGCCGCCACCGCACCCGGCTCACCAACGCCGCCACCGAAGGCACCAACCTGGTCATCAAGAACGTCAAGTGCCTCGGGTTCGGGTTCCGGAACTTCGACAACCATCGGCTCGGGCTCCTCCTGCGCTGCGGCGCACCATGGCACCATCGATTGGTCGCATCAATACGACCCCGCCAACCACGCATCAGCGCGTAGCGGCCACCCGCTCAGCACGAGCGGCTGTTCCTACTGATACAAGCCGAGTTGCGGGTCACCGGTTGCGTGCTGCGTGACAAGACCGCCCACACGGACGCGAATTATCGACGAACCTCCGCTGTTGCCCTTCGAGGAGGAGGGCCCGTCGTCTGCCTTGTTGGGAGGAGAAGCCAAAACACGAGGCCGTGCGACACGAGCAGCAGCGGCACCCACACCGTGGGGATGTAGTAGGCAGCGCCGAACTCACCAGGGTCGATGTGCAGTCTGATGGCGTTGACGTTGGCGTACAGGAGATCGATTGTCCCCCACACGTTGAAGACCCACACGAGTGGAACGGTGATCGACCAGCGTCTTGCGAGCGAGGCTATGACAACTAACGCGAGGATCGCGGCGCCGAAGTCGCCCCAGGCTGCCGGGGTGGAGAACTTGGCTGGCAATGCCGGAGACACGACGCCCTCAACGAGGAAGCTCAGGCCGACGAATCGAAAAGCGTGCGGAAGGACGAGAAGCCTTAGAGCATCGTCTCGGGGACGCGTACGCAAGCTCGGCAGGACATAGAGCCAGGTGATCAGACCGATCGCACACAAGGTGCCGACGATGTTGAGGCCGAGGATTAGTTCTGGGTCGGGATCCATTCCATGATCTCCGTGGTCATGCGCAGCAAATGGGGAGCTACAGGCTGGGCACGGCCGGCCGCACCCAGTCCGCAACGGCTCCTGAGGGGGACTCTCGCCCCGTGGGCGGCCTCCCGTCCGGATGAGGTCTCGCGGGCCGCCTCCGCAGGGGCGTCAAACACGGCCGTACCAAAGTCTGTCTGTAATGCCTGAGTGACGCGTGAGGGCCACCGATCGAAGCGTCGTAGGGTCCGGGGCACGTGAAGCGCGTCGCCCGGTGGGTCTCGACGAGACGTGTGCCGGCATCAACGCAGCTCGTCTTGGTGGGAACTCGCCCCCCGCAGGTCCCGCTGTAGGGACCCGCCGCGGCTCCAGCGGCCCCGACGGGTGACGACGGCGGCGACAGAGGCCTCAATGGCGAGCTTGGTCCTCAGCAAGGACGACGTGGCAGGCATACCTAAGGACGTTGAACGAGCGCGACGCCGGGCGCATCGGTACTTCCACGGATTCCGTTCGCTCGCAGCGCGGGCATGACCGCCGTGGGCCCGGGGGTGAGCCGTCGGCTACGAGTTTCATCGAGTTGGGAGCTGCCGATGACCGTGACCGGTTCGCCGAGGGGTTCGATGACCTCCCGGAGGTCGTGCCTGGCGTGGCGTTCGCCCGCATGCGGATCACTTCGGGTCTGCTGGTCGGCGCTGTGATGGTCTACGGCCAGTTGGCGGATGACGGCGTGATCGACCTGATCGGGGTCTCGATTGAGCCCTGATCGAGCTCAGTCGTCGGGCCGGAGTTCCGCAGTTGATGGGCACATGAGCCGGGTCGGCCGGTGAATGTCCTGGTCAGGGACTTGCAGGTGAGTTGAGACGCTCGAAAACGTGGGCACACGACTTGCCGGTGGTGCTTGGACTGGCTTGGTGTTCGCGTGATTGTGTGGGCCTGTACTTGCGGACGACGCAGCGCCGGAACCGCGAGGGGTCAGTGGTCCCCGGAGTTCTCGTTGTCGAGATAGTTCGGGATGACCAGTGAGATGCAGTCGCCTACGTGGAGTTGACCGGCGTCGTCGTCGGCCAGCGGGAAGCAACCATTTAGGTCCGTCTGGTCCGAGTCCTCGGCATGAAGCAGAGCTGTCCCGGTGGTAGGTCAGTCACGGTCCCGGAGGTCCGTGGGCTATCCGAGACCAGGATCGCCGACAGCTGGCAGGTCGACCGTCGTGTGAATCACACGATTGCCAAAGGGTTGGGGAACTCAAGCGTCAGGCCGGCGGCGCTCGGGTCGATCCCCATTCGCAAGGAGCAGAACGGCTACATCATCAACAGCCTGCTCGTCCCCTGGTGCACCGCTGCGCTGGACCTACAGGTGCGGCCAGGGCTTCTACAGCTATCCCAATCCAGCCTTCGCCCAGCCGGACTTCACCTGAACCAGAGGCTCAGAACCGCGTGTGGTCGTCGCGCGTGATCACAGCTCGCTCCGCACGGCCCAAAGATCGGGGAAAGCGGGGACGGACAGCGTCGTACGCAGGTCGGCCGCCCCGATCGATCCGCCGGAGCCGGGTCTGTCGCCGATGGTGCGCTCGACCATCTTGGCGAGTCGGTAGCGCCACTCCTGCACGCCCTCGTCGATATCGACGAGGCGCTCGGCCACCTGGGCCGGCTCGCCATCGTCGCGATAGACCTGGAGGAGGATCCGCTGGACGTCGCCCGACGGTTCCAGTGGCAGCCCGACGTTCCGCTTCAGTACGTGGGCCGGCACGTCGTAGCGCTGAGTAGCGAGATAGCACAGGAACGAGTCGAACAACGACGGCCGGGCCATCGCCGCAGCAATCGTCTCTCGCGCTGCGCTGCCTTCGGGATAGTGCTCGACCATCCGGCGCTCGCGCCGTCCGAGCACCGCTTCGAGCTCGCGGAATTGCGCCGACGGAAAGCCGATCGATGCATCGAGGCGATCGCGGAAGCCGAGGAACCGACGTGGCGTCATCGTCTCCAGCACGTCGATCTGGGCGACGGCCACTTTCAGGATCGTGAGCACTCGACGCAGGGTGTGCAGGACATGTGGGGTGTCGCCCTCTTCGAGGCTCCGCTGGAGGTGGCTCGCCTCGTGGAGCAGTTGCTTGAACCACAGCTCGTACACCTGGTGGATGACGATGAACAGCATCTCGTCGTGCTCGCCGGAACGCGGCCGCTGCGCACCCAGGACCTCGTCGAGTGCGAGGTACGAGCTGTATGTCAAGGCGGGAGAACGATCGGTCATGGCGTCGTCACCTCGTCGAAGTGCCGCTGTGCCGGTGGCGCGAGCGCCGCATAGAGGTCGTGGAACAGCCGTACGGCCTCCGGTCGGTGCTGCGGAGCGGGCACGAGCTCCTCGGGCAGCTCGGGGTCGAGGGACGGGAACTGGCGGAACGCGTGAACGAGCCGGGTTCGCAGCAGCAGTGCTTGCCGGTCGTCGATGTCCTCTTGCACCGAGTCGGTCTCATAACGGCCGAACTCGTGCACGAACCCGCGGTAGCGCTCGGCCAGCTCCTCGAGGTCCCAGACTCTCGTGATGAAACCGCTGAAGTCCAGGGGCGCCGGCGGACGTGCGAGCATCAGGCCGGTGTGCTCGCGCACCCCGAGCTCGACCAGTAGCGCTCTCACCTCGCGGGCGCGGTCACGCGGCACGATCCAGGTTCCGTCCTGCACCGGGCCAAACCCGAGGAACCGCAGCCGCCGTGTCAGCCGGCCCCGTTCCAACCGCCGGGCTTCAGGGATCGTGTGCCAGAGCACGGTCCACTCCTCGTGCTCCGGCCGGGAGGCACGTCCGAGCGAAAAGATTCGCTCGTCCCCTTCGTGGAGCACCGCGGTACTTCGCGGCGTGGTCGTGTAGTAGACGTATCGCCCATTCTTGAGCCTGGCCAGCATGTTTCGTGCCGCGAGCCGCGTCAGGGACACGCGCGCCGCACCGGGGGAGATGCCGAGCTCGCCGAGGAGCGTCACCAGCCCGCCCGACCACACCGGGCGGTCACGTGGATGCACGTAGGCGCCAAACAGCGTCATCACGAGGTCCTGCGGCTGGCCCGCGACCTCTTGAGGCACGGTCGAAATCGTATTACACCTGAGCCAGGTCAGCTGTAACTCGTTGCCCTGCGCGCCGACGAAGGAGGCCGGTTGCGGGTCGGCATCGGACTTCCGAACACCACGCCTGGCGCGGAGGGGGCACTGCTGCTCGAGTGGGCGCGGCGGGCGGACGCCGGACCCTTCTCCAGCCTCGCCGTTCTGGACCGCGTCGCCTACGACAGCGTCGAGCCGTTCACCGCGCTGGCGGCCGCCGCCGCGGTGACCTCGCGGATCCGGCTCGCGACGATGATCGTGATCGGCCCGGTGCGGAGCACGGCCCTGCTGGCCAAGCAGGCGGCATCGGTTCGAGCCATCGCCGGCGGGCGGCTCACGCTCGGCTTGGCGGTCGGGGCGCGGTTGGACGACTACGAGGTCGCCGGCGTCGACCACCGCCGCCGTGGCGTTCGCTTGTCCGAGCAGCTCGCGTACCTCCGGGGTGGCGAAGGCGATGCCTACGGCATCGGTGACGGCCTCGAACTACTCGCTGGCGGGGCGAGTGGACCGGCGTTCGCCCGGATGGCGCGTTACACCGATGGGTACGCGCACGGCGGCGGGCCGCCACGTGCCTTTGCGGCCGCGGCCGTGAAGGCTCGGGCGGCGTGGAGCGACTTCGGGCGGTCCGGGCAGCCGCAGCTGTGGGGGCAGGGCTACTTCGCCTTGGACGACGCCGAGCGCGGCGGGGCGTACCTGCGCGACTACTACGCCTTCACGGGCGGGTTCGCAGAGAAGATCGCGGCCGGGAACCTGGCCAGCGCACGGGCGGTCAAGGACTTCATCCGTGGCTACGAAGCCGCAGGCTGCGACGAGCTCATCCTCCTGCCGACGGTCGCCGACATCGACGAGGTCGATCGGTTGGCCGAGGTGATCGCGGGATGACCGGGACATGAAGGTCTCGATCGTCGGCGCCGGTCCGGCCGGGCTCTACCTCGGCATCCTCCTGCGCAAGGCCGACCCGGCCCACGAGATCAGGATGATGGAGCGCAACCCGCCCGACGCGACCTTCGGCTGGGGTGTGGTGTTCTCCGACGAGACGCTCGGTCAGTTGCGCGACGCGGACCCGCAGACCTATGTCGAGCTCACTGACACGTTCGCGCGCTGGGACGCCGTCGACATTCGCTACCGGGGGCGGCTACTGCGCTCGCGAGGTCACGCCTTCTCGGCGATCGCCCGCAAGGAGCTGCTCGCCATCCTGCAACGCCGCTGCGAGGAGCTGGGCGTCAAGCTCGAGTTTGGCGTGGAGATCGACGATCCGGCGACGGTCCCGGGCGACCTCGTGGTGGCTGCCGATGGCGTGAACAGCGTGTTCCGCCGCCGCTATGCCGATGTTCTCGGCAGCGTTGTGGAGCCGCAGGGGTGCAAGTACGTGTGGTTCGGCACGAACCTTGTGTTCGACGCGTTCAGGTTCATCTTCCGCGAGACCGAGCACGGCCTGTTCCAGGTGCATGCGTATCCGTTCGACGAGCACGCCAGCACGTTCATCGTCGAGTGCCCGGAGCCGACCTGGCGGCGGGCGGGGCTGGACGGGATGAGCGAGCACGAGAGCATCGCCTTTTGCGAAGGCCTCTTCGCCGACGACCTGGACGGGCACCGCCTGCTGTCCAACCGCTCGATCTGGCTCGACTTTCTGCGGGTGCGCAATCGGAGCTGGCACCACCGCAACGTCGTGCTCCTCGGGGACGCGGCGCACACCGCGCACTTCTCCGTCGGCTCGGGGACGAAGCTCGCGATGGAGGACGCGATCGCGCTGGCGAACGCGTTCGTGCGCCACACCGACGTCGATGCTGCCCTCGTCGATTACGAGCTCGAGCGTCAACCGGTCGTCGAACGGGTCCAGCAGGCGGCGGACGAGAGCGCCGCATACTTCCAGCGGGTCGCCCACCATGCGGATCTCGAACCGATGCAGTTCGCGTTCAACTTGCTGACCCGCAGCGGGCGCATCAGCCACGCCAGCCTCGAGGTGCGCGATCCCGACTTTGTGCGGGCGCTCGACACCTGGTTCCACGGCGCGTCTCGGGGCGAGGCTGGGCGGATGGCCGTCGCGCCGCCCCCGTTGTTCGCGCCGTTGTCCATCAGCGGTCTCCGCGTGCCCAACCGCACGGTCCACGTGGTCAATAGCGATGCGCTGGGCGCCGTCTCGCACGGCGGCACGGGCCTCGTGCTGACGGGCCTGGTCGCGGTCACCCCGGACGGCCGTACGTCACCGGACTGCCCGACATTCCACGCCGACGAGTGGATGTCGATCGTCGAGGAGGTGCACGGCGCCGGGGCTCTCGTCATGCTCCAACTCGGACACGCCGGCCGACGAGGTGCGACCCAGCCGCACACGCGCGGTGTCGATCTCCCACTGCGGACCGGTGGCTGGCCGCTGCTGTCCGCCTCGCCGCTGCGCTACGGGCCCTTCAGCTCCCAGCCGAAGGCCATGGACGATGACGACATGGCACGGGTACGCCAGGCGTTCACCGCGGCCGCGTCGCATGCGGCCATCGCCGGCTTCGACGCGCTCGAGCTCGACATGGCGCACGGTTATCTCCTCGCCAGTTTTCTGTCGCCGCTGACAAACCGACGACACGACGGCTACGGGGGCTCGCTCGGCAACCGGCTGCGCTTCCCGCTCGAGGTGCTCGACGACGTGCGCGCGGTGTGGCCGAACGATCGGCTGCTGGGCGTCCGCCTGACCGTGACCGACTGGGCCAGCGGCGGGGTCGGCGTGGACGAGGGCGTCGAGATCGCCCGTGCCCTCAGCGAGCACGGCGCCCAGCTGATCCACGTCGAGGCAGGCCAGACCGTGGCCGAGGCCCAGCCCGACTACCGCCGCGGCTTCCTGACGGTCCTGTCCGACCGCGTCCGCAGCGAAGCACGGGTACCCACGCTCGTCGGCGGCTATCTGACCACACCCGACGAGGTGAACACGATCGTCGGCGCCGGACGCGCCGACTTGTGCCTGATCGAGCTGACCGAGACCGACCTCGACCGACAGGTGGCATCGTGACCAGCCTGTACTTCGCCGATCTGGCCTCACCCCAGGTGGAGGCGCTTCGTCGGGCCGATCCCCCCACCGTGCTGCTGCTACCCGTCGGCGCGACCGAACCGCACGGACCGCATGCACCGCTCTCGACCGACTCGCTCATCTCCATGAGCATGTGCACGCGCGCCGCAGGTCGGCTCGTGGACGACCCCGACGTGCGTGCCCTCATCCTTCCCGCCCTGCCCTACGGCGTGACGCGCTACGCCGCGGCCTTCGCGGGCGCGGTACACGTCGCCGCCAACACCCTGCACGCGCTCCTCGTCGACATCTGCACATCGCTTGTGGACCAGGGTCTCGGTCACATCGTCATCGTCAACAACCACCTGGAACCGGAGCACGTTGCTGCGTTGCGCCGGGTCGTTGCCGCGCTGCGGGCCACCCGTGGGGTCGACATCGGCTACCTCGACCTGATCCGGCGCCGCAGTGCCGAGC
>JBKPHT010000204.1:0-4714 GCA_046730015.1 Actinomycetota bacterium | reverse complement strand
CCTCGACGTCACCGGGTGCGGCAACTCCACCTACGACGTGCCCGGAGATGGCGGCGCCGGCAGTGTTCACACCCTGAGCCGTACGTGGTCGGCGCCGTGGGACGGCTATCTGGTCACCGCGGGTGGTCACCTCCACGGCGGTGGCATCGACATCGCGATCCGCGACAACGCCGACGGGCTGGAGTGCAAGATGGTCGCGAAGTACGAGCACACCCATCCGCACGACGCGCCGTCATCGATCACGACCTGCCCGACACATGAGCAGATCGGGGCCGGTCAGACCTTCACCGTGACATCCCGCTACGACAACTCTGTGCCTCGCCAGGACGTCATGGGCATCGTGCTCGCGTATGCCTGGCGCGGCTCCCAGTGATACGGAGCCGGCTCCTAGGCTGTCTAGGTGGGGTCCAGGGCGCCGAGGGTGACGGCGAGGAGCCGCTGAACCGCGGCTTTGGTCGGAAGCCTGCGGGCGGCGGTGAGGGCGTTGAGGCAGAAGGTGGCGAGCTCGTCGGGCTGCATGTCGGCGCGGATTTCGCCGGCCGTCGCCGCGTCGGCGAGCAACCTCGTGACCATCTCGTGGAGGTGGCGTTCGGCGTCGGCGACGTGTCGGTCGCGGTGGAGCGAGGCCACGATGTCACCGTCGTGCTCATGCCGGGACTCGTGTGTGATGACGGCGTAGGCCTCGAGTACGGCACGGAGCCGCTGGTGGGGCTGGCCGGGCTGGTCCCGGATTGCTTGGAGCTGGGCGAGGTGCCCGGAAACCTGGCGCTCGTGCCAGGCTGCGAGGATGGCCTCGACGTCGGTGAAGTACTTGTAGAGGGTGGCCCGACCGATGCCGGCCGCTTCGGCGACGCCCGACATCGTCACGGATAAGAGCCCGCGCTCGGCGACGAGGGCCGCGGTGGCGTCTAGGACGGCATCGCGGACCTCGCGGCGGTGCGCGTCGATCGTTGCGGTCCACAGCTTGGGCACGACGGGATGATACGCAACGTGACATGCGTAGACACCCTGCATTGACAGAGACACAGTGTCTGGATAAACAGGGAGGTATGGCAGAGCTCCCTCGGCACCCGGATACCGGCGAGGTCGGCGATGGGCCGAGTCCGGAACCGACACCGACGCCTGGTTGGATCGGCTACGTGATCGGCATCGTGGTGGTGGTCGCGCTGCTGGTGGTGATCGTGCTGCACCTCACTGGGGTCGTCGGGCCGGGAGTGCACTAGGGCGTGATCGCAGCCACAGGTCTCAGCAAGCGCTACGGGCCGACGCTGGCCGTCGACGATCTCTCGTTCACCGTCCCGCCCGGGCACGTGACCGGGTTCCTTGGCCCCAACGGCGCAGGCAAGTCCACGACCATGCGGCTGATCCTCGGCTTGGACGCGCCCACGGCCGGATCGGTGACCGTCAACGGCCGCCGGTACGTCGACTTCGACCGGCCGTTGCTCCATGTGGGCGCGCTTCTGGACGCCGGCGCCAAGCATGGCGGGCGCAGCGCCTACAACCACCTCCTGTGCCTGGCGCTCAGCAACGGGATCGGTCGTCGCCGGGTGGACGAGGTGCTTGAGCTGGTCGGGCTGGAGGGCGTCGCAGCGAAGCGGGTGGGCGGCTTCTCGCTGGGGATGTCGCAGCGGCTGGGCATCGCGGCCGCGCTGTTAGGCGACCCGGCGGTCCTCATGTTCGACGAGCCGGTGACCGGGCTCGACCCCGAGGGCGTGCGCTGGTTCCGCACACTCGTGCAGTCGCTCGCGGCCGAGGGCCGCACGGTGCTGCTGTCGAGCCACCTGATGAGCGAGATGGCGATCACCGTCGACCGGCTGGTCGTCATCGGCCGCGGCCGTCTCATCGCTGAGACGACGCTCGTGGAGCTGCTGGACGGCGCCGCGGGCCAGTCGGTTCGGGTGCGTACCACCCAGGCCGGCGTGCTGGCTGAGCTACTCACGGCCCGGGGCGCTGCGGTCGATCGACGGTCCGCCGACACGCTGGTGATAACCGGGGTCACGAGCGATGTGGTCGGCGATGTCGCGGCGGCCAACGCCGTGACCCTGCAGGAGCTGTCGGTACAGCGCCCGTCGCTGGAGGAGATCTACCTGGAGATGACCCACCACGCCGTCGACTACCACGCCGGTCAGCAGCCGGCGATGAGCAAGTGGTGACCGCCTCGCTGAGGGATCAGCCGGCCTCGACGGTGGCCGCCGCTGCGGCGCGGCCACGGTCGGTGTCGATGGCCGACATCGTGCGGTTCGAGGTGTGCAAGCTCCGCTCTGTCCGGTCGACCTACTGGACGCTGTCGCTCGCCATCGGGTTCAACCTGGTCTTCGCCGCGCTCGAGGCCGTCTTCCTGCCCGAGAAGCTCAGCGACCACGACGGCTCGACGCTTGACGCAGTGCGGGTCAGCCTCGGCGGCAGCCATCTGTCCCAAGTGGCGATCGGGGTCCTCGGTGTGCTGGTCATCACCAGCGAGTACACCACCGGCATGATCCGGGTCACGTTCGCCGCGGTACCCCGGCGTCGTCGGCTGCTGGCGGCTAAGGCCGTGGTGTTCGCCGTTGTCGCCCTGGCGGTCGGCGTCGTGGCCAGCTTCGCCGGCTTCTTCACCTTCCAGGCGGTGCGGACCAGGGACAGCCTGGGTGCCGCGATCGGCGACCCGGGCGTGGTGCGTGCGCTGGTCGGCGGTGGCCTGTACCTGGCGGTGCTGGGGCTCTTGGGCCTGGGCATCGGCGCGGTGGTCCGCTCGTCCGCCGGGGCCATCGCGCTGCTATTCGGCCTGCTCTTCGTCCCCCAGCTCCTGGTCGACCTCCTGCCGGAGGAGTGGCGCACCACCATCGGCCCGTATCTCCCGATGGAGGCCGGAAGCCAGGTGTTCTCTCAGCACACTCCACCCGACGCCCTCAGCCCGTGGACCGGATTCGCCGTCTTCAGCCTGTATGCGGCCGTCGTCCTGGCAGCCGCCTTCTTCCTCATCACCCGCCGAGATGCATGAACGAGCCGCCCATGACTGTCTCCTTGACGTGCCGGCACTGCAACGTCGAGATCGAAGCCGATGACGAGGACGCCCTGGTCGACGCCGTTCAGGCCCACGTCGGCACCCACGAACGCGAGCCGCCCCAGATGAACCGCCAACACATCCTTTCCCGTCTTCAGCGACAGCAGCGCCCACACCGGCCCGGCTGATCGCGCACGAGTGGGCAGCGGGCGCCGGTCGAGCAGCGGTACCTCCGCGACTCAAGCGCTGTCTGGCCGAGCCTGACGCTCGCCCAACCCCAACCGGGGGACGACTCGGCGACGATCGATGAGCGCTACTGGCACGTGCTCTACACCCATTGCGGAATCGCCGGAACTCAGTTCGCCGGCCCCGACTGTGTGGCCGAGCCGGTTCTCGACGACGGCAACGGCAACCCGCCTGCGGGCTGGGGGAACCCGTTCCAACCGGGCGTGATGGCTCTGACGAGGCCGGATCATTCCGCTGCAGGACCCCATTGCTGGCTCTGCCGAATTCGGCTCTATGGGGTCAAGCCCATGCGCGGTTCCTCAGCGATTACTCGCTGAGCGCTCCTCGCACTGATAGGCGGCAGGGTCAAGGCTCTGCCGGTCCGCCCACGGGCTGTCCACGGACGCCCGCCGCCAAGGAGTCGCCACGGTGATGTGGCGGGGCCCAAGGCCCCGCCACTCACCGGCTTGATGCGGCGTCTGCCGCTATTAATCCATCGTCTGGGGGTTCAGGTGATCCACCAGCTTTGAGTTGCCGGGCTTCGGCAAGAGCGCGCTGAACACCACCGTGCCCCTCGCGGTGGAGGGCTCCTCGACCCCGTCGGAGGCATAGACGGGAATGCCCGCGCCCTTGAACATCGGGCCCGTGTACGGGTACGCGGACCAGTTGTCCGAGCCGAAGGTTCCGCCGAACTTGTAGTACGCGATCTCCTTCAGGTTCACCGGATCGCTGAAGTCGATCACGTCGACGCCGCCGGTGTACCAGGCGTTCACCAGCAGGTCCCGGTTGACGCCCATGACGGCCATGCCCATGTGGGCCGAGCAGTACGAGTCGGGGTCGGCTTGGGGCCGCAGGTCACCCACGTGGAACTCGCTCAGGAAGTTGCCTTCCAGGTCCGAGAAGAACATCCGCCCGGTCTTGTGCGTACCTCCGGCGGTGTTCCACGGCCGCGACTGGTAGGTCGTCATCGTCGGGCAACCGCTGCCGAACGACTCGTCGACCCAGTTCACGACGGTCCCGGCGTTGTTGAACATCACGGAGTGGAAGAAGTCGATCGCTCCAGGGAATTGTCCCGTGCCGCCGGAGCTGACCTCGTCGTCACCGATCGAGATCGGGTTGGCCGTGTCCGGTAGCCCGTTCGGGCCGATCTCCCACACCTGCCCTTGCTCGGCGCACGCGGCCCCGGCCAGGCGATGCTCGACGTGGACGACGATGTCGTGGCAGGCGATCGCCGCCGGCTCGAGCCCGGTGAGCCCCTTCTCGGTCCAGTCCTGCTTGCCGTCCGGGTCGCCCGGATAGCTGATGGGCAGCTGGCCTTCGAGGAGCTCATGACTGGCCGCCGGGTTGTTCAGTGGCACCTCGATTGTCTGGATGACGCCGTGCAGCCCGCTGTTGGGACTCCCGGGGTCAGCGTCGTACGGGTTGGCCGTGTTCAGGAATGGCGGAGGCGTTGTCTGCGTGACACCGCAGGTCGGCCCTGGCCGCAGCGGGTACGAGGACACGTAC
>JBKPHT010000203.1:0-6844 GCA_046730015.1 Actinomycetota bacterium | reverse complement strand
GCCGTCCACCCGCCCACGCGCTAAGGCGACGTCAAGATTCCGGCAGCCGCGTCGCGGCCGCGTGAACCCTGGCGGCAAGGCCGGCGGGCGCTGGTAGGCAGGCAACCGGGAACAGGAGGTTGCCGTGAGGGACGATGTCTTCGACGCCGATCGCCTGATGACGGGCATCGTCGTGACGGTGGCCGTGAGCCTCGCCCTCGTGGTCGTCCCCTCCGGGCTGGCGATGACGGTGCTGGTCGGGCTCGCGTTCGTGTGCGGCCGGCTGGGCGGGCGCGACGCCGGGCTGGGCTCCGTCGCCGCCGGCTCGTTCATGTTCGGGTGGGCGATCACCGTGCCCCACTTCGTGTGGGAGATCGAGAGCGCTCACGACATCGTGCTGCTGATCGTCGGCTTCGTGGCCGCCACGGTGGCGTCCGAGATCGGCACCCGGGCACGGAGCCGCCGGCCCCGCGGGTCCAGGCCTAGTCGTCGTTGACGATCGTCCCGACCGCCGTCGGGTCGACGTACCGGACGCCGCCGGTGGCGATGACGAGCGCGGTGAACGTCTCGTCCCGCTCCCGGACGCGGTCGCCCTTGACCTGCACCGACAGGCTCGTCGTCGTCTGCCCGGCGGCCAGGGTGGTGCACGGCACGGTCAGCTCGTAGTCGAGGAACGGCAGCGCCGTCCCCGGCAGGGGCACCAGGCACACGGTGGCGTCCCGACCCAGCGGCCGGGTGAGGGTGACGGCGAACGTGGCGGGCCGGCGCCCGCTGTTGCCCTCGACCACCGACACGTCGGCCACCGACAGCCCGGCCCGGCTGGCGAACCTGGCCACCTGGGGGTCGTGGTCGCTGAGGCCGCGGGCCCCGTCCCCGGGGTGGTCGGCCGGCCAGCCGGCGTTGACGTGGGCGGCCCGCATCTCGACGAGGTCGGCGTGCAGCAGGTCGTTCACGAACAGCTGGTCGAGCGTCTGGGCTTGGCCCTGGAATGTGTAGGAGTACGCCGCCGCGGGCTCGTCGGCCACGAGGTCGTCCCACAGGTTGTCCAGCCCCTGGTCGTACAGCGGGCCGAGCTGGTCGGACGGGAACAGCGGGTGGCCCGGGGCGAACGGGTCGTCGGGGCGGGGGAAGACGTTGAGGTCGCCGCCCACCACGACCCGGGCCTGGGGGTCGGCGGCCTCGATGGCGTCGACGATCGCGGCGGCGTAGGCGGCCTGCTCGGTCCGCTGGCCGACCCGGGTGTCGGGCCCGGACGAGAAGTGGTTGCTCAGCACCCACAGGTCGTAGCTGTCGTCGCTGCCGGGCGCGGCCGCCACCCGGAGGCGGGCCACCTGGGGCGCCCGGGTGAACACGTTGACGCCGTCGACCCCGGTCGACGTGTCGACGTCGGCGGGCAGCACCGCGTTGAGGGTCTTGGGGTTGGACACGTCGGCGTTGGACGCCAGGGGCGCACCCCGGTAGTCGACCGCCGGCGTGGCGCCGAGCACGGGGTGGGCCGGGTCTGCCGGCACGAGGCTCACCCGGTCGGTGCGGAACAGGACCGCCGACACGATGCCCCGGGCGTCGGCGCCGTTGCGGTCGTAGGCGGCGTCGTAGTCGCCGCCGCCGGCGAGGCCGATCGCCAGCGCCAGCTCCTGCAGGGTGTCGGGCTTGCCGTCGCCGGCCTCTTGCCCGCCGCAGGCGAGGGCGCCGGTGGCGACCGAGCAGATGTCCTGGTCCTCGGCCTCCTGGGTCAGCAGGATGTCCGGGGAGTGGAGGTCGTCGGTGATTTGGTCGGCGATTTCGCCCAGCCGCTCCTCGTAGACGGCCTGGCTGGCCGGCACGTAGTCGAACGGCGGGCTGACGCCGGGGCAGCCGGGGTTGCCGGCGAAGTCGCAGCCGTCGGTGGGGTCGTCCCGGAAGTCGTAGAGGTTCTCGAGGTTGTAGGTCGAGACCGCGACCTCCTTGTCGCGGTCGGCGGCGGCCGGCGGGGCGTTGGCGGCCAGGTCGACGCCGGCGGTGAACGCGGCCTCCTCGACCTGCACGCCGTACTTCCCGAACGAGAAGTAAAGGCCACCCACCGCGTCCCCGTCGAGGCTGTCGAACACCCTGACCGGCGGGAGCAGCCTGAACGAGTCGCCGGTGGTGGCCTTCACCCCGAGGGAGGCGAGCATGATCCGGTTGCCGTTGCCGTCGTCGAACAGCTCGTCCGGGTTGTTGTCGAGCGGATGGGGGTCGCGGAACACCCGGCGGGCGTACGGGTCGTCGCGGTCGTTCAGCGGGTCGTCGGGGCGGATCACCCACACCTCGCTGTCGGCGGTGCCGGGGAAGACGTCGCGGCCGCTGGTGGCCGTGCTCCCGGCCGGGACCAGGATCCGCTCTCCCTCGTGCCGCTCCCAGAACCGGTTGGCGTCGGCCAGCAGCGTCGGTGGGTCGGCCTCGGTGACGACCACGTCGGCGTCGGGGTCGAGGCCGGTGGCGTCGACGGAGATCAGCCGGGGGCTGGCGAGCTGGGTGAGGGCGAAGAACTCGCTGACCGTGGCCCGCAGGGTGAGCTGGTCGCCGACGGACGGCAAGTAGGCCGGGCCGCCGTCGGCTCGGAGCAAGGTGGTGAACCCGCCGAGGAACACGAACACGCCGTCGGAGGTCGTGGGGTCGGCGTCGGCGGTGGCCGGCGTGTTCTGCAGGAAGAGGCCGTTCTGCAGGTTGCCGGCGGAGCTGCGGGCCAGCGTCTTCTGGGTCACGACGCCGCGGACGACGACCTGCTGGCCGACGAGCGGGGACAGGAAGGTGGCGCCGTCGGTCGTGTCGGTGACCGGGCCCTGGATCTCGCCGATGGGCCGGACCGCCTGCAGGGTGACGGTCAGCGTGCAGGTGGCGGTCTGGGGGGTGCCGTCGTCGTTGGTGGCGGTGACCGCCACGGCGTAGGTGCCGGCGGGCACGGCGGCGTCGACGGTGATCGTGGCCTGGGCGGTGCCGCCGGCGCCGGGCGCCGGGGAGAACGCGGTGCGAGCGATCGTCCCGGCGGCGGGGGCGGGGCTGACGCCCGTGACGGCGATGTCGACCACGGTGCCGTCGGCGTCGGTGGCGGTGACGACCCGGTCGAGCGCGGTGCCGGCCAGCCCGGTGAGCGGGGCGCCGCAGCTCACGGTGACCGGCGAGCCGCCGGTGCCGGGGTCGAAGGTGTGGGCGCCGATGCCCCCGAAGGTGTCCTGGGCGAAGCCCTCCCACTCGGCGGCCGGGTCGAAGGGGTTGGTGCCGTCGGTGTCGCCGGCGCTGATGGTGGACAGGCGGCGAAGGGTGTTGTCCTGGGTGCTGGTGAGGCCGGTGCCCCACTCGGCGCCGGGGTCGGTCCCGATCTGGCCGATGACGTCGAGGGGGGCGCCGGCCTTGCGCAGGACCACGGCGTCGTTGCCGTTCCAGTTGGCGACGGCAGGGGCGAACTGGTCGGTCTGGGCCACGACGGCAGCGTTGGCGTCGCTGCGGGACACCACCCACACGTCGCCGTCGGCGACGGTGCCCGACAGCGCGACCGTCTGGCTGGCTGTGGCGGCACCGTTGGAGTACAGCTCCAGCGTGTAGCCGCCGGCCGTGAGGTCGACGGGGGCGCCGGTGCCGTTGAAGATCTCGATCGCCTTGTTGAAGCTCGAGCCCTCGACGTACTCGGAGAAGAACAGGTCGGTCGGCACGGCGGCCGCGGCCGGGGGGCTGTCGGCCACGGCCGTGCCGAGCGCGGCGAGCGGCACGGCGAGGCAGGTCGTGACGGTGACGGCGGCGATGCGGCGCAGGCCCATGGGCGGGGACGGTAACCGCGCCAGACGACCCGTCGTGCCTCTGCCCCGTCGAACGGGAGAACGACCGCTATCGCCTCGCCGACAACCGCCGACAACCGCCGGCTCGGACGGGCCCGGCTACGCTTCGTCGGACCAGGACGGGGGGTTGTCGGCGCCCAGGGGGCGGCCGGCCCAGCGGACCGCGCCCGGGGTCGCCGACAGGCGCGCCACCAGGCCCTGCATCGGGACGCCGTCGGCCTCGACCAGGCTCCCCCGGGCGGCCACCTGGGGGTCGGCGAACACGTCGGCCATGTCGTAGACCGGCGCCGCCGCGGCGTGGGCCGACTCGAACGCGGCGACCACCTCGGCCACCGTCCGCGACGAGCAGAACGCGGCGATGTGGGCGTCGATCTCGTCGCGGGCGGCGATCCGGCCGCCGAACGACGCCAGGTCGTCCCGGCCGGGCAGCCCGATCAGCTCCATCACCCGCCGGCCGACCGACTCGGCCGACGCCGACACCGCCACCCAGCCCCCGTCCGCACACCTCCACGTGCCCCGGGGCACCGAGTAGGGCAGGCTCGACCCGGCCCGCTCCTGCCGGAACCCGGTCATCCCGAACGCGGCCGGCAGCGGGCCCATGCACTGGAGCAGCGACTCCAGCAGCGACACGTCCACCACCTGCCCCACCCCCGAGTGGAGGGCCGCCATGATCGAGAACGCGGCCGCCAGGGCCGTCACCTCGTCGGTCAGCGCGATCGGGGGCAGCAGCGGGGCCCCGTCGGCCTCGCCGTTGATCGCGGCGAAGCCCGACATGGCCTCGGCCAGGGTGGCGAAGCCCGGCCGCCCGGCGTAGGGCCCGTCCTGCCCGAACGCGGTGACCCGGCACACCACCAGCCGCGGGTTGCGGGCCAGCAGCACGTCGGGCCCGAGCCCCAGGCGCTCCAGCACCCCGGGCCGGAAGTTCTCGACCACCACGTGGGCATCCTCGACCAGCCGGAGGATGGTGTCCCGCCCCTCGTCCGACTTGAGGTCGACGGTGGCGCACCGCTTGTTGCGGCCCACCACCTTCCAGTAGGCGGAGGTGCCGTCGCGGGGGTCGGGCAGCCCCATCGTCCGGGTCGAGTCCCCCACGCCAGGTCGCTCGATCTTCAGGACGTCCGCACCGAAGTCGGCCAGGTAGCGGGCCGCGCCCGGTCCGGCCACCACGGTGGCGAGGTCGAGCACCCGCAGGCCGACGAGCGGCCCGGAGGGAGGGACGGCGGAAGGAGGGTCGGGCGCCGCGGTCACGACCCCCGTACCTAGGCCACGGTCGGTGGCCGGGACAAGTCGGCGGAGGTCAGCGGTCGACCGCGATGGGGAAGCAGCGGTCGGCGAGCGCCCCGAACGCGTAGACCTCGTAGAGCCCGGCGTACATGTCGCGGGTCTTCTCGCTCCAGGCCAGGGCGTCGGGCGCCGAGATGCGGCGGAACACCTGGAGGATGCCGCCCTCGTACACCCGGTACTCGGCCCACGCCCCGGGGAAGTCCTTGACGCAGGCCACCTCCACCCACGGCACCTCGCCCGTGGCGGAGAACCGCCGGACCCGGTTGCGGTGAGTGTGGCCGGCGAAGTAGCCGACGATCCGGGGCCGGCGGGCCACGACCTCGACCAGCCGCTCCGAGTCGTCGGGGTTGATGCCGAAGTAGGCCTCCGGCCGCTCGGCCGAGTCGGGGTTCCAGGCGTGATGGTGGCCGAACAGCAGCACCGGCCGGTCGGTCTCGGCGGCCAGGGTGTCGAGCCAGGCGAGCGACTCGGCTGACACGCCGCCGGACGCCCTGCCCGGGATCGACGTGTCGATCACCGCCAGGGTCACGCCCGGCAGGGTCACCGCCAGCGGGGCGTGGGATGCGAAGTCCTCGCCGTGGTAGGCGTCGTGGTTGCCTCGGACGTGCACCAGCCGCTCCCCGAACGCCGGCCCGTACAGGTTCAGGAACTCCTGGTACTCGCGCCGGGTGCCCATCGAGGTGAGGTCGCCCTTGACCACGACCGCGTCGGGGTCGACTGCCTTCATGTCGGCGATCGCACCCCGGTTCATCACCACCGGGTAGGGGTCGTCGCCCGGCGCGCTGGTGTAGATGGGGTCGTCGTCGACGCCGTTGAGGATTCCGCACTCCACCTCGCCGAAGTGCACGTCGTTGACGGTGCCCACGGTCGCCAGCCGCTCGCCGGGCGGGCGGGGCAGGGTGCGGAACGCGACGCCCTCGCGCTCGTAGTCGGTGTCGGGGGTGAGGCCGTCGTGCTGATGGACGACGACCCCCTCCGGGCCGCCCTCGTGGAGGACGGCTTCGTCGTCGGCGACGGTGGTCAGGTCCACGCCGCCGAGGCTAGTGGGGTGGCTCGCATCGCTCGCCCGGTAACCGGCGAGTCAGATTCGCCGCTGGCAAGGACGCAGCCCGACGCACTCCACCAGTGAATGCGAGGGCGAGGACGCAGCCAGCGGTGAATCTGACCGGCGGTTACCAGCGTTGTGATGCGAGCCACCCCACTAGTGGTGCCGGGTCAGGTCGCCTTCACGACGTAGTCGTTGACCATCTTGTCGTGCCAGCACTGCTTCTCGGGGTCCCACAGCATCCACAGGTAGCCGAGGTAGCAGACGAGGGCCGACAGGATGCGGGCGAAGTAGCGGCCGACGCCCCGGCCCGTGCCGATCGGCCCGCCGGTGGCGGCGTCGACGACACGGATGCCGAGCGCCTTCTTGCCGACGGTCTGCCCGCTGGGGCCGCCCTCGAGCTTGGCGAAGTAGATGACGCCCGCGACGAAGGCGGCGATCCACAGCACGACCGCGATCGCGATCGTCCCGCCGGTCGGCACCTCGCAGAGGCTGCTGCCGTCACCGAAGCCGGTGACGGTGCCGTCCTCGACCGTGCAGGTGGTCGTCCGCGTGGGCCCGACGTTGATGGCGATCCACGCCGGGATCGAGAACAGGCTCACGATCACCCCGTCGATCAGGAGCGCGGCGAAGCGGGACCAGAACCCCGCCTTGGCCGCCGCGGCGCCGTAGCCGTAGCCCGGCGCCGGCCCATAGGCCGTCGGCGGCGCGAACGGCCCGCCCCCCGGCGGCGCCGGGGGCGCCG
>JBKPHT010000202.1:0-12720 GCA_046730015.1 Actinomycetota bacterium | reverse complement strand
CGGCGCCCGATCCGCACGGAGCCGTCGTCGCCGAACTCGGGGTCCGGCATGTCGTGGCCCTTGGCGCGCATGCACTCGGCCATGGCCAGCATCTGGTCCTGGCGCTCGGCCTCCTCCTCGGGGCTGAGGTCCATCTCGGGCGTGACGTCCTCGACGATCGGCCGGCAGGCCTCCTCGGCGGCCTGGAACTCCTCCGAGGGCTTGCCGTCCGGGCCGATCTGCCCGCCCGAGCCCTTGGGCATCTTCTGGAGCACGCCGCCGTCTTCGTTGAACTCGGGATCGGGCATGTCGATGCCGTGCTCCCGCATGCACTCGGCGTACTCGAGCATGGCGTCCTGGAACTCCTGGGAGTCCCGGGGGCTGTCGCCACCGCCCTCGTCGGGGGCGTCCTCGCTCTCGGAGGCGGCGTTCTCGTCGATGCTCGCCACGTCGGATCCGTCGCCGTCGCCGCCGCCCCCGCACCCGGCCAGCAGGCCGGCGAGGGTCAGCACGGCGACCGTCGCGGTCAGTCGTCTGGTCAACATGGGCGGACCGTGCCGCACCGGGCCTGTGGGCTCGCTGAGAGCGGCTGAGGACGCTCTCAGCCGCCGACACCCCGATCGCACGCCCGGCGGTCAGACTGGTGCCGTGCGAGTTCTCGTGGTGGAGGACGAGGTGCACCTGGGGGAGACGGTGAAGCGCGGCCTGCAGGCCGAGGGCTTCGACGTCGAGCTGGTGCACGACGGCGCCGAAGGCCTGTGGCGGGCCCGGGAGCGCCCGTACGCGGCGGTCGTCCTCGACATCTTGCTGCCGGGCATGAACGGCTACGCGGTGTGCCGGACGCTGAGGGAGGCCGGGGTGTGGACGCCGGTGCTGATGCTCACGGCCAAGACCGGCGAGTACGACGAGGCCGAGGCGCTCGACATCGGGGCCGACGACTTCCTGTCCAAGCCGTTCTCGTTCGTGGTCCTGGTGGCCCGCCTGCGCGCCCTCGCCCGTCGGGGGGCGGCCCCCCGGCCGCGGATCCTGACCGCCGGCGACCTGGTGCTCGACCCGGTGACCCGGTCGTGCCACCGGGGCGACGACGCGGTGGCGCTCACGCCGCGGGAGCTGGCGCTGCTCGCCGCCCTGCTGCGCCGCCCCGGCGAGGTCGTGCCCAAGCGCGACCTGCTGCGGGAGGTGTGGGGTGACGACTTCGACGGCGACGCCAACGTGGTCGAGGTGTACATGGGCTACCTGCGCCGCAAGGTCGACGCCCCGTTCGGCCGCCGGTCGCTCCAGACGGTCCGCGGCGCTGGCTACCGGGTGACGGCCGATGCCTGACGGCGGCGCCCTCCGCCGGGCGTCGCGGTCGCTGCGCGTCCGGACGACCGCGGCGGCCGCGGCGGTGACCGCGGTGGCGGTGGCGCTGGCCGGCTGGCTGCTGGTCCGCTCGGTGGAGGACACCCAGATGGGTGAGCTGCGCGACCGGGCGGAGGCCCAGGTGGCCGAGGTCGAGGCGCGGCTCGAGGCCGGCCGGGCCCCCCAGGACGCGGTCGACGCGGCGATGGCCGCCGGTCCCCCGGGGTTCGTCGAGGTCGTCGACGAAGACGGGAACACGGTCGCCGCCGGGCCGACCCTGACCGTCGGCGGGCAGCAGGCGGCCATCGCCATCGAGGGCGAGGCGGGCACCCTCGTCTACCCCAGCTCCGGGTCGGTGCTGGCCGTCACGCCCCCCGGTGCGGCGGGCGAGCCCTCGGGCGACGTCGTCGGCACCGAGCCGCAGTCCACCAGGCTCCTGCCGCCGACCGTGATCTCGACCCGCCGGCTCGAACGGATCCACCGCGAGGTCGAGACCCCGACCGGCCGCTACTCGGTGGTGGCGGCCGCGCCGGTCGACGAGGTCGCGCGGAGCGTCGACGCGGTCCGCCGCGGGCTGTGGGTCGGCCTGCCCGCGCTGGTCGCCCTCGTGGCCCTGGCGGCCTGGCGGCTGGTGGGCCGGGCGCTGCGGCCGGTGGAGGCCATCCGGGCCCAGGTCGACGAGATCAGCGGCACGACGATCCACCGCCGGGTACCGGAGCCCGGCTCCGGCGACGAGATCGGGCGGCTGGCCCGGACCATGAACGCCATGCTCGGGCGGCTGGAGGCGGCGTCGACCCAGCAGCGGCGGTTCGTGTCCGACGCCTCCCACGAGCTGCGCAGCCCCGTGGCGGGCATCCGCGCCGACCTCGAGGTCGCGCTCGCCGAGGGGGGCGCGGCCGACTGGCCGGGCGTGGCCCGGGCGGTGCTGGCCGAGGAGTCCCGGCTGGAGGGCCTGCTCGCCGACCTGCTGATCCTGGCCTCGGGGGACGAGGAAGCGCGTCCGCCCGCCGGGGGCCCGGTCGACCTCGCGGCCGTGGCCCGGGAGGTCGCCGAGCGGCCCCGCCGGGTGCCCGTCGACCTCGTGCCGGTCGGCGCCGGGCCGCTCCCGGTGGCGGGCAGTGGCGCCGAGCTGGGACGGGTGGTGACCAACCTGGTCGACAACGCCGCCCGCCACGCCCGCGCCCGGGTCGAGGTGACCGTGGGCCGGGTTCCCGGCCCGGGCGAGCCCACCTGTTGGCGGCTCGCCGTCGACGACGACGGGCCGGGCGTCCCGGCGGGCGATCGGGAGCGGGTGTTCGAGCGGTTCACCCGGCTCGACGACGCCCGGGCCCGGGACGCGGGCGGCGCCGGCCTCGGCCTGGCCGTCGTCCGCTCGATCGTCGGGCGACACCGCGGCGTGGCCTGGGTCGAGGACGGGCCGCTCGGTGGCGCGCGCTTCGTGGTCGAGCTGCCGGCCGCGGGTCGCGTGCCCGCGCCCGCGTAGCCGGTACCCTCGGCGGGTGCCGCCGCCGGCACTGGGGAGGAGAGCTGGGACGACCGCGTGGGCCGAGCGAGCACGAGCCGAGCAGGCCGCGCCGGCGGCACGGTGACGGCCCTGGCCGTGGTCGGCCTGCTGGCGACCGCTCTGGGCGCGGGCTGCTCCAGCGGCGGGATCGACGGCGAGAGCGAGGGCGAGGGTGCGGCGGCCCCGGCCACCACCGCGCCGGAGGGGATGCCGGTGCTGGGCGGCGCTGACCAGCCGCCGCCGGTGGTCACCCCGACGCCGGTCGACATGCGCCGGATCGGGCCCGACGTGCCCGTGCCGGCCCGGGTCACCGTCCGGACGGGCCCCGGTTCGGGCGCCGGCGACCCGGCTGTCACGGTCGTCGAGAAGGTCCTGCGCGCCGCGGGCGCCACCGACGTCGCCGTCGTCGCTGCGGACGACCGGGCCGCCGGCCCCCGCGGGCTGACGGTCGAGGTCGGCGCGGCGTCCGACCCGGAGGTCGCCGCCGTCCTCGGCGCCGCCGGCGTCCCCTCCCCCGCCGACCTGCCCGCCGAGGGCTACGCGCTGGCCGCCTACGGGCTGTCGGACGGGTCGGCCACCGTCGCCCTGGGCGGCGGCGGGCCCGCGGGCACGTTCTACGCGGCCCAGACCCTCCGCCAGCTCGTCGCCGGCGGGGCCCTGGCCGGCGTCGCCGTGCTCGACCGCCCCGCCATGGCCCACCGGGGCGCGATCGAGGGCTTCTACGGCAGCCCCTGGACCACCGAGGAGCGCCTCGACCAGCTCGACTTCTACGGCCGTTTCAAGCTGAACACCTACGTGTATGCCCCCAAGGACGACCCGTTCCACCGGGACCGCTGGCGCGAGCCCTACCCGGCCGGGGAGCTCGGAGCGCTGCAGCGGCTGGTCGACGCGGCGGCGGCCAACCACGTCGCGTTCACGTTCGCCGTGTCGCCGGGCGTGTCGATCTGCTACTCCGACCCCGCCGACCTCGCCGCCCTGGTGGCGAAGCTCGACGCCGTCCACGCCCTCGGCGTCCGCTCGTTCACCGTGGCGCTGGACGACATCGACCCGGCCCGCTGGCACTGCCCCGGCGACGCCGACCGCTACGGCCCGCCCTCCAACGCCGCCGCCGCCCGGGCCCAGGCCGACCTGCTCAACGCCGTGCAGTCCGGGTTCGTCGCCGCCCGTGACGGCGTCGCCCCGCTGCAGATGGTGCCGACCGACTACCGGGGCACCCGCGACTCCGACTACCGGCGGGCGCTGCGGGCCGGGCTCGACCCGGCGATCGAGGTCATGTGGACCGGCAGCTACGTCGTCCCGGCGGAGATCACCGTCGGCCAGGCCACGGAGGCCGCGGCCACCTACGGCCGCCCCGTCCTCGTGTGGGACAACACGCCGGTCAACGACTACCCGGCCACCGAGGGGCGCCTGATCCTCGCCCCCTACGCCCGCCGGGAGCCTGGGCTGTCGGCCGCCGTGACCGGCGTCGTCCTCAACCCCATGAACCAAGCCGCGGCGAGCAAGGTGCAGCTCGTCGGGGCCGCCGACTTCGCCTGGAACGACGCGGCCTACGACCCCGAACGGGCGCAGCGGGCGGCCGCCACCCACCTCGCAGGCGCCGACGGAGCCGGCGGCGACCCCGCCACCGTCGACGCGCTGCTCGCGTTCTTCGACCTCCAGAACCTCGCTCCCACCTCGGCGCGGGACGGCCGGGTGTCCCAGCCCCAGGCGCCCGTCCTGGCCGAGCACCTCGCCGCCTTCCGCACCGGCTGGGACGGCGGCGACGAGGCCGGCGCCGTCGCCGGCCTCCGCCCCGTCGCCGACCGGCTGGCCGGAGCCCCCGCCGTCATCCGCGCCGGCGTGGCCGACGCCGGCTTCGTCGCCGACTGCCGGCCGTGGCTCGACGCCACCGCGCTGTGGGGGCAGGCGCTGGTCGCCACCCTCGACGGCCTGGAGGCCAGCCTGGCCGGCGACACGACCGGGGCGGCGGCCCGGATGGCCGAGGCCGACGACCTCGCCGCCCAGGCCGCGGCCATCCAGACCGTGCCGGGCGAGACCCGGCCCGAGGGCCCGGTGCGGGTGGCAGACGGCGTGCTCGACACGTTCCTCGCCGGCGCGGCCTCGCTGCGCTGACGGGGCGCCGTATCGTCGACCCCATGACCGATGCCATCGTCGTGTCGGGCCTCGTCAAGTCGTTCGGGCACACCCGGGCGCTCGACGGCCTCGACCTGACCGTCGCCACCGGCGAGGTCCACGGGTTCCTCGGGCCCAACGGCTCGGGCAAGAGCACCACCATCCGGGTGCTGCTCGGCCTGCTACGGGTCGACGCCGGCGAGGCCACGCTGCTCGGCGGCGACCCGTGGCGTGACGCCGTGGCCCTCCACCGCCGGCTGGCCTACGTGCCCGGCGACGTGAACCTGTGGCCGAACCTGACCGGCGGCGAGGTCATCGACCTGCTCGGCCGGCTGCGCGGGGGCCTCGACCCCCGCCGCCGGGAGGTGCTGCTCGAGCGGTTCGACCTCGACCCCCGGAAGAAGGCCCGGACCTACTCCAAGGGCAACCGGCAGAAGGTGGCGCTGGTGGCGGCGCTGGCGTCCGACGTCGAGCTGCTGGTGCTCGACGAGCCGACCTCCGGCCTCGACCCCCTGATGGAGACCGTGTTCCAGGACACGATCCGCGAGATGGCGGGCGACGGCGGCCGCACCGTGCTGCTGTCGAGCCACATCCTCGCCGAGGTGGAGTCGCTGTGCGACCGGGTCAGCATCATCCGGCTTGGCCGGACGGTCGAGAGCGGCACCCTGGCCGAGCTGCGCCACCTCACCAGGACCGCGATCACGGTCGAGGCCGCCGAGCCGCTCGACGGGGTGGCCCACCTGCCCGGCGTGCACGACGCCAAGATCGAGGGCACGCGGGCCCAGTTCGACGTCGACACCGCCCAGCTCGACACTGTGATCCGCTACCTGGCCGAGCGGGGCATCCACAGCCTGGTCAGCCAGCCGCCGACGCTGGAGGAGCTGTTCCTCCGCCACTACGGCGACGAGCTGGCCCAGCTGGAGGGCGACGGGCAGCGGGAGGTCGACACGGACGCCCAGGAGGCGCGGGCCCGATGACCCTCGCCGGCACCTGGGCCCTGCTCCGGTTCTACGTGCGGCTCGACCGCGTCCGGCTGCCGGTGTGGCTCGGCGGCATCGCCGTGCTGGTGTGGTCGAGCGCGGCGAGCGTCGTCGCGCTCTACCCGACCCAGGCCGACCTCGACAAGGCCGCGGCCACGGCCCGCGACAACGCCGCGGTCATCGCGCTCAACGGCGCGCCCTACGGGATCGACACGCTCGGCGGGCAGGTCGTGTTCAACATCGGCGCGTTCGGCTACATCGTCATGGCCCTCATGGCCATGTTCCTCATCGGCCGCCACACCCGCGGCGACGAGGAGGCCGGGCGGACCGAGCTGGTGCGGGCCGCCGAGATCGGCCGCAACGCGCCCCTCGCCGCCGCACTGGTCGAGGCCGCCGGCGCGCTCGCGGTCGCCGGCGCGCTCATCACGCTGATCATGATCGCCACCGACCTGCCGGTGGCCGGATCGGTGGCCTACGGCGCGGCGATGACCGGGTTCGGGCTCGCGTTCGCCGGGGTCACGGCGGTGGCCGCCCAGGTCACCGAGCACAACCGGGCGGCTTACGGCGTCGCCGGCGCCGTGCTCGGGCTGTCGTACGTCATCCGGGCGATCGGCGACGTCGGCAGCGGGGCGCTGTCGTGGCTGTCGCCGATGGGGTGGGCCATGGCGGTCCGGCCGTACGCCGACGAGCGGTGGTGGCCGCTCGGGCTGTTGGCCGTCACCGCGGTCGGGCTGGTCGCGGTCGCCGCCTGGCTGATCGCCCACCGCGACCTCGGCGCCGGGCTCGTCGCGCCCCGGCCCGGGCCGGCGGAGGCCTCCCCGTGGCTGTCCCGCCGGTGGGGCCTCGCCGTCCGCCTGCAGCGGGCGTCGTTCCTGGCATGGGCGGTCGGCCTCGCGGCCTCCGGGGTGGCCTACGGGTCGGTCGGCAAGGACGTCGGCGACCTCATCGGCGACAACAACGCCGTGGCCGACATCATGGCCCAGGGCGGCGGCAGCCTGACCGACACCTTCTTCGCCACCTCGACCCTCATGCTGGCCCTGATCACCGGCGGCTTCGCGGTCGCCGCCGTGCTGCGGCTGCGCAGCGAGGAGACGTCGGGGCGGGCGGAGCCACCGCTGGCGACCGCCGTGTCCCGCACCGACTGGGCCGGCGGGCACCTGGCCGTCGCGCTGGTGGGCACGGTCCTCGTGCTCGCCGCCACCGGGCTGGGCATGGGCCTGACCTACGGGCTGTCGGTCGACGACCTCGGCCAGACCGGCCGGCTGGTGGGCGCGGCCGTCGCGTTCGCGCCGGCCCTGTGGGTGCTGATCGGCGTGGCGCTGGCGCTCTTCGGCCTGTTCCCCCGGGCTGCGGCGGCGGCCTGGGGGGTGCTGGCGCTGTGCTTCGTGATCGGCCTGTTCGGCGAGCTGTTCGACCTGCCCGGCTGGTTGATGGACCTGTCCCCGTTCCAGCACGTCCCCGGGATGCCGGCCCAGGGGTTCGACGTCGTGCCGCTGGCGGTCCTGACCGCGATCGCGGCCGCGCTGGTGGCGGCGGGCCTGGCCGGCCTCCGGCGGCGCGACATCACCGCCGGGGCCTGACCTACCGGTCCGCCTTCGCCGCCCGGTCCACCTTCACGGGCTTGTCCGCCTTCGCCGGCTTGCGGAAGTCGGAGAGCAGGCGGAGCAGGGTCCGGACCCCGAAGCCGGTGCCGCCCTTGCGGGTCTCGGCGTCCTCCTCGGCGGCGTCGGCGGGGCCGGCGATGTCGAGGTGGGCCCAGGGGATGCCGTCGGCCACGAACTCCTCCAGGAACACCCCGGCAACCAGCGCGCCGCCCCAGCGGGCGCCGGCGACGTTCTTGATATCGGCCACGTCGGAGTCGATCTGGCGCCGCATGTCGGGGGGCAGGGGCAGCGGCCACACCGGCTCGGCCTCGGCGTCGGCCGCCGCCCGGACCTGCCCGGCGAAGCCCTCGTGGTTCCCCATGAGCCCGGCGATCCTGGTGCCCAGCGCCACCACGCAGGCCCCGGTGAGGGTGGCCAGGTCGACGATGGCGTCGGGCTGGTCCTCACTGGCCAGCGACAGGGCGTCGGCGAGCACGAGCCGGCCCTCGGCGTCGGTGTTGAGCACCTCGACCGTGGTGCCGTTGCGGATGCGCAACACGTCGCCGACCCGGGTGGCGTCGCCGCCCGGCATGTTGTCGGTCAGGGGCAGGTAGCCGAGCACTCGCACCGGGGGCTGGACCGCGTCGAGGGCGGAGAAGGTGGCGAGGATGGCGGCGGCGCCGGCCATGTCGCCCTTCATCCCGATCATCGAGTCGGAGGTCTTGAGCGACAGGCCGCCGGAGTCGAACGTGATCCCCTTGCCCACCAGCGCCACCGTGCCCCGGGGCCGCTCGGGCTCCCACGACAGCTTCACGAACCGGGGCTCCTCGACCGACCCGCGGTTGACGCCGAGCAGGCCGCCCATCTCCTGCTCCTCGATGGCGGCCCGGTCGAGGACCTCGATGTCGAAGCCCCGGAGCCCCGCCAGGTCCTCGGCCCGGGTGGCGAAGGCGGTGGGGGTGAGCGTGCCGCCCGGCTGGTTGACCAGGTCCCGGGCCAGGGACACGGCCTCGGCCACGGCCCGGCCCCGCTCCAGGGCGGCCTGCACCCGCTTGCCGCCCTTGCCCACCACGGTGAGCGACTCGAGGTGGCTGCGCTCGGGGTCGGACTTGAGCGCGGTGTAGCGGTAGGCGCCGAGGATCACCCCCTCGGCCAGCGCCTGGGCGACGTCGGGGCGGGCCAGGCGCTCGGGCACCGTGTCGAGCAGGTCGATAGCGAGGTGGGTGTGGCGGCTCGCGGCCCGGGCCAGCGCGGCCGCCGCCTTGCGGTAGGTGGCCACGTCCGCCTCTCCCGACGGGCCGAGCCCGAGCGCGACGAGCACCCGCCCGTCGGGGCCGGGCACGACCGCCGTCTGGCCCGCCTTGCCGGTGAAGCCCTGTCCGGCCAGGAAGGCGGGGTCGAGCCCGGCCGGGAGGCCGGCGTGCGCCGGGACGTCGGTGGGCGCGCCGGTGGGCGCGTCCCCGTCCAGCGCGTCGGCGAACACGCCCACGCCGACGGCGTCCACGGCGGGTGCGGCGCCGTCGCCGTCCTCCCCGGGTGCGGGGACGGCGCGGGTGAGCTCGATGGCGATCGACATGGGCGCCAGGCTACGGCCGTGGACGCCCCGGTTCAGGCGGCGGGCGGTCGCTCGGTCACGTGACGTCGCGGCTGAGCAGGTGCTCGCCCTCGACCCACCGGGCCTGCACCCACAGCAGCGACGACAGCCGGTTGAGGTACGGCAGCACGTGGGACCCCGGGACGGTGGCGGCCACGGCGTCGCGCTCGGCCCGCCGGACGACGGTGCGGGCGAGGTCGAGCTGGGCGGCGAGCGGCGTCTGTCCGGGGACGACGAACTGGGCGGGCGGCTGGAACCGGGCGCCGAGGCCGTCCACCATCGCCTCGACCGCCTCGACCATCGCCGCGGTGACCCGGGTCTGGCCGTCGGCCAGCCTTTCGTGGTGCTCGGGCAGGGTGGCCAGCTCGGCCATCAGCACCCACAGGTCGCGGCAGACGTGGGTGAGCGCCCGGTCGATCTCGCCGTCCCGGTCGGCCAGCGAGCGGGCGACCCCGATCACCGCCTGGGCCTCGTCGACGGCGCCGCAGGCCCGGGGGTGAGCCGAGTCCTTCGGCACCCGCCCGCCGAACAGGAGGCCCGTGGTGCCGTCGTCGCCCTTGCCGGTGTAGAGCCGGGTCACCCGGGCGACGCTACCGTGCCGCCACTTGTTCGCCGGCCCCTATCGCCTCGGCGACCGGCGGGCGAACAGGTCGGCGGCACGGTCGAGGGCGACCCGGAGGTTGTCCTCGGCGACGAGCGACCGGGCCTCGTCGAGGGTGGCCCAGCGGAGCGGGGCGTCGGGGTGCTCGGGGCGGACGTCGTCGGGGCGGTCGGTGGCAAGGAGGTAGCGGACGTCGGCGTGGTGGTGGGCGGGCTCGCCCTTCGCCGCGGGCACCGGCACGACCGCGACCTGCACGAGCAGGGGCGCGTCGGGGTCGGGCCAGGGGGTGAGGTCGGTGAGGCCGGTCTCCTCCCGGCCCTCCCGGAGGGCGACGTCCAGCGGGCTCGACTCCCCCGGGTCGCCGTGGCCGCCGATCTGCAGCCAGCTGCCCATCCGGTCGTGCCACCGCAGCAGCACCCGCCCGGAGGGTGGGTGGACGACGAGGGCCGAGCCGGTGACGTGCAGCGGCAGCGCCCGGCTCCACGGGTCGTCGGTGCCGGCAACGAGGGCCCGGACGCGGTCGAGGTCGGCCTCCTCGGCGGCGTCGGCGGGCCGGTAGCCGGCCAGCGCCTCGGCCACCCCCGGACCGGCGACCTCCGCCATCAGTACCCCGCCTCGGGATCGACCGGGCCGACCAGCGGCTCGCCCACCGCCCGCCGGCGGACGTTCTCGGTCACCCGGGTCGCGAGCAGCGGCACCGCCATCTCGGGCGTGTTGGCGGTGTGGGGGGTGACGAGCGCGTTGGGCAGGTCCCACAGCGGGTGCCCGGCGGGCAGGGGCTCGGGGTCGGTGACGTCGAGGCCGGCGCTGCCGAGCGTTCCGTCCCGCAGCGCGGCGACCAGGTCGTCGGTGACGACGTGCGCGCCCCGGGCGACGTTGACCAGGCACGCCCCCTCCGCCAGCAGGGCCAGCCGGCGGGCGTCGATCAGGCCCTCGGTCTCGGGCAGCAACGGCAGCGCGAGCACCACCAGGTCGGCCCCGGTCAGGGCGGCGTCGAGGTCGTCGTCGCCCACCACCCGGGCGGCGCCGGCCATGGGCCGGGGCGTCCGGCGGACGACGGTGACGTCACAGCCGAACGGCGCCAGCAGCCGGAGCAGCGACTCGGAGATGCCGCCGCCGCCCACCACGGTCACCCGGGCGCCGATCAGGTTCCGGCCCCGCGGCCGGGACCAGGCCCGCTCGCGGGCGTAGCGGTCGAGGCCTCGCAGGCCGGCGAGGGCCAGGGCGAGCGCGTGCTCGGCCACCGGGTCGGCATAGACGCCCTTGCCGCACGTCCAGATCCGGTCGGCGTGGGCCCGGATCACGGCCGCGTACGGCTCGACCCCGGCCCACGGGAGCTGCACCCACCGCAGGTGCGGGTGCTGGTCCAGCACGGCGCCGAGGCCGGCCGGGTCGGCGTGGTCGGTCCACACGAGGGCGTCGGCGTCGGCCGGATCGACCACCTCGGCGCCTCCGGCCTCGACCGCCGCCGTCATGAACGGCAGCCGGCCGGAGGGCAGCACGGCGATGCGGGGCCGGGGGAGGTCGTTCACCCGGGCGAGGCTAGGCCCGCCGGGCGGCCATCCGGATCAGTGTCCGGGCGTTGCGGACGGCGGCGCCGCCGGGGTCGTTGTTGAAGTAGACGTAGGCGGAGGGCGAGGCGTCGCGGTCGGGCCACGCGTCGAGGATGCGGTCGAGCCAGGTGCGCAGGGCCTTGCGGCCGTAGGAGGGGCGGGGCGAGGCGGTGCCCTCGTGGAGCCTGACGTAGCCCCAGCCGGCCGTGTCCCACAGGGGGCCCTGGGGGCGGCCCCGCCGGTCGGACCAGACGAGGGCGGCGCCGCGATGCTCGAGCACCGCCCGGACCTCGTCGGTCCACCAGGTGTCGTGGCGGGGCTCGACCGCCACCCGGGAACCCTGGGGGAATGCGCGCAGGCAGGCGTCGAGCAGCCCTGCGTCGCCCCGCAGCGTGGGCGGGAGCTGGAGGAGGAAGGGGCCGAGCCGGTCGCCGAGACCCGCCGCCCGGTCGACGAGCCGGCCGACCGGCTCCATCGGGTCGCGCAGCCTGCGGATGTGGGTGAGGTAGCGGCTGACCTTGACGGCCGTGACGAACCCGTCCGGCGTGGCCTCGCGCCAGCGGGCGAAGACCGACCGCTCGGGCAGCCGGTAGAAGGCGTTGTTGACCTCGACCGTGGGGAACTCGGCGGCGTAGCAGGCCAGCCAGGCGCGCTGGGGCACCCCGTCCGGGTACAGCACACCGCGCCAGTCCCGGTACTGCCACCCGGAGGTGCCGACGAGCAGCGTCACGCCCCCGGCGTACCCGCTCGGGGCCGGTCCGGCGCGGCCCTGGGACATGTGACCCCAAGGCGCAGGCACATGTCTCAAACTCTGACCTGTCCGGGCTCCCTCGGCGGTAGGGTCGCCTCGACGGGAAGGAACGACGAGCGCGCGATGAGCACGACCGTCAACAGTGAGACGCGCGACCAGATCATCTGCGCCGCCGAGGAGCTCTTCGCCTCGCGGGGGATCGACGGCGTGTCCCTGCGCGAGATCAACCGGGCGGCCGGCCAGAGCAACACCGGCGCGGTGCAGTACCACTTCGGCGATCGCGACGGCCTGGTCCGGGCCCTCATCGACAAGCATCGACGCGACACCGAGCCCCGCCGCCACGCGCTCCTCGACCAGTACGAGGAGGCCGGCAACGACGACCTGCGGGCCCTCGCCGCCGCGCTCGTGTCGCCGATGGCGGCCAAGCTGGCCGACCCCGACGGCGGCCGGCACTACCTCCAGGTGTCGGCCGAGTTCTACAGCCGCGCGCCGCGCCACGGGAAGCGGACCCCCATCCTCGGCCCCGACGACAGCATCCTGCGCTGGCACCGGCTGCTCGACCCGCTGGTCCCGGCCGAGGAGCTGGCCGTCCTCCACACCCGCTACCCGGCCATCCGGTTCGCGTTCGTCGAGCTGGCCCGGCGGGCCGCGGCCGACCCCCGGGAGGACGACCGGCTGTTCACCAGCCACCTCACCGACCTCGTGACCGCGCTGCTCGCGTC
>JBKPHT010000201.1:0-8702 GCA_046730015.1 Actinomycetota bacterium | reverse complement strand
GGCCGCGGCCTGCGGCGGTGGCGGCGACGACTCGGACGGCGGCACCGGCGCCACCGAGGACGCCGGCACCGTCACCCCGGGCGGCAAGGTCGTCTACGGCCTCGAGGCCGAGACCACCGACGGCTGGTGCCTCCCCGAGGCCCAGCTCGCCATCTCCGGGATCATGGTCGCCACCTCGATCTACGACACGCTGACCCGGCCGAACGCCGAGGGTGAGATCGAGCCGTGGCTGGCCGAGTCCGTCGAGCCGAACGAGGACTCGACGGTGTGGACCATCAAGATCCGCGAGGGCGTGAAGTTCCACGACGGCAGCGACCTCACCGCCGAGGTGGTGAAGAACAACCTCGACGCCTACCGGGGGGTGTACCCCACCCGGCGGCCGCTGCTGTTCGTCTTCGTGCTGGAGCCCATCCAGAGCGTCGACGTGATCGACCCGACGACGGTGCAGGTCACCATGAAGCAGCCGTGGGTGTCGTTCGACGCCCAGCTCTACGGCAGTGGCCGGGTCGGCATGATGGCCCAGGCCCAGCTCGACGACACGCAGACGTGCGCGGAGAACCTGATCGGCACCGGCCCGTTCAAGCTCGTCGACTGGGTGCCCAACCAGAAGTTCGAGGCCGAGAAGAACGAGGACTACTGGGCCACCGACGCCGAGGGCAACCAGCTCCCGTACCTCGACAGCATCGAGTTCCGGCCCATCGTCGAGATCGAGCAGCGGCTGAACGCGCTCCAGTCGGGCGAGATCACGGCGATGCACACGAGCGACGCGGAGACGGTGGCCGACCTGCGGGACCGGGCCGAGGCGGGCGAGGTGAACGCCTACGAGTCCGAGGAGTTCGGCGAGGTCAGCTACGTCATGCTGAACGAGTCCAAGCCGCCCTTCGACAACATCAAGGCCCGCGAGGCGCTGGCCCGCGCGGCCGACTTCGACGAGGTCAACGCCATCCTCAACGCCGGCATCACCACCCAGGCCACCGGCCCGTTCGCGCCCGGCAACATCGGCAACCTCGACGACACCGGCTTCCCCACCTACGACCTCGACGAGGCCAAGCGCCTGGTCGAGGAGTACGAGTCGGAGACCGGCCAGCAGCTGTCGTTCACGTACACCACGACGAACGCCCAGGCGACCCTCGACCAGGCCCAGCTCCTCAAGGAGCAGGCCGAGGCCGCCGGCATGAGCGTCGAGATCATCACGGTCGACCAGTCGACGCAGATCGACTCGGCAATCTCGGGCGACTTCGAGGCGATCGGCTGGCGCAACCACCCGGGCGGCGACCCCGACCAGCAGTACAACTGGTGGAAGTCGGGTTCGCCGGTCAACTTCGGCCGGTTCAACGACCCCGAGATCGACCGGCTCCTCGATGAGGGACGGACCAGCCTCGACAACCGCGAGCAGGTCTACGAGGACCTGAACCGGCGGTTCGGCGAGGAGGTCCACAACGTGTGGCTGTGGTACACGCCGTGGATCGTCGCCATGGCGAACGATGTGCACGGCGTCCCGGGCGAGGGCCCGACGTCCGCCGAGGCCTTCCCCGGCCTGGCCGCCGGGCACCCCGTGATGTACATGTGGGTCGAGCAGTAGCCAGAGGGGCTCCGCGGTGCCGCTGATCCTCCGCAGGCTCGCCCACCTGGTGGTGGTGCTGTTCTGCGTCACGCTGTTCGTGGCATTGCTCACCGCCATGCTGCCGGGCGACCCGGTGGACGCCATCGCCGGCTTCGCCAGCCCCGAGCAGAAGGAGGCCCTGCGCGAGGACCTCGGCCTCGACGACCCCGTGTACGTCCAGTACGGGCGGTGGATCGGCGACTTCGTCACCGGGGACCTCGGGGGCTACTACAGCGTCACGGGCGAGCGACCGGTCATGGACCGGGTGCGGGACTCGCTCCCCGTGTCGCTGCAGCTCATGCTGTACGCGCAGGTGCTGGCGCTCGTCATCGCCATCCCGGCCGGCGTGTTCACCGCGTACCGGGCGGGCTCGCGGGCCGACAAGACGGCCAACGCCACGGCGTTCGGAATGCTGGCGATCCCCAACTTCGCCCTGGCGCTGGTGCTGGCGTACTACGTCGGGGTCCAGCTCGGCTGGCTGCCCGTCAGCGGGTACGTGAAACCGAGCGAGGACCTCGTCGAGCACATCCGACGGATGGCGCTGCCCGCCATCAGCCTGGCCGTCGGGCAGGTGGCCGTCTACATGCGGCTGCTCCGCAGCGACATGATCGCCACGCTGCAGGAGGACTTCATCACCATGGCGAAGTCGAAGGGCGTGTCCCCCAGCCGGGTGCTGTGGCGCCACGCCCTGCGGCCCTCCAGCCTCACGCTGCTGACCGTGGCCGGCCTGAACGTGGGCACGCTCATCGGCGGCGCGGTCATCGTCGAGGTCATCTTCTCGATGCCGGGCATCGGCACGCTGCTGTACGAGGCCATCCAGGCCCGCCAGTACATCGCCCTCCAGAGTCTGGTGGCGATCATCGCGGTGGGCTACGTGCTCGTGAACTTCCTGGTGGACGTGCTCTACGCCGTCCTCGACCCGAGGATCCGCCATGCCCGCGCATGATCCCGAGACCAGCCTCCTGCATGACGCCCGCCTCGGCACCAGTACCGACCCGGCGGCCGAGGCCATCAACCCCGTCTCCACGCTCGAGCCCGTCGACGCTTCGCAGGCGATCGCTGCGGGTGGTCCCGTGGGTCGAGCCCGCCGGGCCCGGCTGGGGATCGCCGGCTCGCTCGCCATCGCGTGGCTTGCGTTCGTCACGCTGGCCGCCCTGCTGGCCCCGATCCTCCCGCTCGACGACCCCAACGAGAACTTCGCGTCCATCGTCGGCCAGCCGCCCGGCACCGAGGGGCACATCCTGGGTGGCGACGGCCTCGGTCGCGACCTGCTGAGCCGGATGGTGTGGGGTGCCCGGGCGTCGCTGCTGATCGGCGTGGCGTCGGTGCTGCTCGGCCTCGTGCTCGGCGGGTTGCTGGGCCTGATGTCCGGGTACTTCCGGGGCCGCACCGACACGATCTTCACCGGGGCGTTCGACGTGCTGCTGTCGTTCCCGCAGCTGATCCTGGCCCTGACGCTGGTGACGGTGTTCGCCAGCCAGGAAGGGGTCAGCGAGACGCGGCGGATGGTGGTGCTGATCCTGGCGCTCGGGGTGGTGTCGATCCCTGTGTTGGCCCGCATCACCCGGGCCAACACCCTGGCGTGGTCGCAGCGCGAGTTCGTGCAGGCGGCCCGGGCGATGGGGGCCCGGAACCGTCAGATCATGTTCGGGGAGGTGCTGCCCAACGTGCTGCCGGCGATGTTCTCGATCGCCCTGCTGGGGGTGGCGGTCGTCATCGTGGCCGAGGGCGGCCTGAGCCTGCTGGGGGTGGGGGTGAAGCTGCCGACGCCGTCGTGGGGCAACATCCTGGCCGAGGGCCGGTCCGACCTGCGGGACTCGCCGCACATCGTGCTGGTGCCCACGGTCGTGATCTTCCTGACCGTCCTGTCGCTCAACTACCTGGGCGACGTGGTCCGGGCCCGCTTCGACGTGCGGGAGAGCGCACTGTGAGCGAGCGAAGCGAGCGAACCATGAGCACAGTGACCTGCGCGGCCCGCAGGGCCGGTCGGGTCATTGGCGCATCCCGAAGGGTGCGGCAATGACCCGGGTTCATCGGCGGCACGTGACGACCTCGCCCGAGGGCTTCCACGTCGGGGGCCGCGGCCTGCTCGACGTGGCCGACCTCCGCACCCGCTTCCGCACCCCGCGGGGCGTGGTCACCGCGGTCGACGGGGTGTCCTTCGCGCTCGACCGGGGCCGCACGCTCGGCCTCGTCGGCGAGTCGGGCTGCGGGAAGTCGGTGCTGTCGCGCTCGATCATGGGGCTGCTGCCCCCCACCGCCGAGCGGTCCGGCGAGGTGACGTTCCAGGGCGAGCGCATCGACGGGCTCGCCGACGACGCGCTGCGGTCCTACTGGGGCACCCAGATGTCGATGGTCTTCCAGGACCCGATGACGTCGCTGAACCCTGTCATGCGCATCGGCAAGCAGATCACCGAGTCGCTCGAGGTCCACACCGACATGAGCCGGAGCGACACCCGCGAGACCGCGCTGGCGCTGCTCAAGTCGGTGCACATCCCCGAGCCGGAGCGCCGCCTGCGCCAGTACCCCCACGAGCTGTCGGGAGGCATGCGCCAGCGGGTCGTGATCGCGGTGGCGCTGGCCTGTGGCCCCCAGCTGCTGTTCGCCGACGAGCCCACCACCGCGCTCGACGTCACCGTCCAGGCCCAGATCCTCGACCTGCTGGGCGAGCAGCAGCGGGAGCGCGACATGGCGGTCGTCCTGGTCAGCCACGACCTCGGCGTCGTCGCGGGCCGCACCCACGACATCGCGGTCATGTACGCGGGCCAGATCGTCGAGCAGGCGCCGACCCGCACGCTGTTCGCCGAGGTGCGGATGCCCTACACCGAGGCCCTGCTGCGGTCGGTGCCCCGGCTGGAGAACGAGCCCCACACCCGGCTGGCGGTCATCGGCGGGCGCCCGCCCGACCTCATCGACCCGCCGGCCGGATGCCGCTTCGCCCCGCGCTGCCCCTACGTCCAGGCCCGCTGCCGCGAGGAGCAGCCGCCGCTGGTCGAGGCCGACACGCCCGGGCACCTGTACCGCTGTTGGTACCCGGTCGGTACCGACGCCGGCCGCGAGGCCTTGGAGTCCAACCTGGCGGCCCAGCTCCCGCAGGCCGAGGCGGCGGTGTCGGGCACCGTGGCCGGCGACCTCGCGGTCGAGGCGAGCTGATGGCCGGGACCGGCACCGCGCACCTCCGCCCGGCGGAGGGCATGCTGCTGCGGGTGGAGGACCTGGTGGTCAACTTCCCCGCCGGCGGCGGCCAGGTGGTGTCGGCGGTGGCGGGCGTCAGCTTCGACGTCGCCGCCGGCGAGACGCTCGGCCTGGTGGGGGAGAGCGGCTGCGGCAAGTCGACCGCCGCCCGCGCCGTGATGCAGCTCCCGGCGCCCACCTCGGGCACCGTGACGTTCGGCGGTCGGGAGCTCACCGCCCTCCACGGCGAGGCGCTGCGTGCGGTCCGGCCCGAGATGCAGATCGTGTTCCAGGACCCGATCAGCTCGCTCAACCCGCGCCGCCGGGTGGGCGACATCGTCGCCGCCCCGCTCAAGGTGTGGAACCGGGGGACCGAGGAGGAGCGCCGCCGGGTCGTGGACGAGGCCCTGGAGGCCGTCGGCCTCGACCCGGACGTCGCGCGCGACAGGCGGCCCCACGAGTTCTCCGGCGGGCAGTGCCAGCGCATCTGCATCGCCCGGGCCCTCGTGCTCGACCCCAAGGTCCTGATCTGCGACGAGCCGGTCTCGGCGCTCGACGTGTCGGTCCAGGCCCAGATCCTGAACCTGCTCGAGGACCTGAAGGAGCGCTACCGGCTCACGCTGGTCTTCATCACCCACGACCTGGCGGTGGTGAAGAACGTGAGCGACAACGTGGCGGTGATGTACCTGGGCAAGGTGTGCGAGCTGGCCCCGCCGTCCCAGCTGTACTCCGCTCCCGCCCACCCCTACACCGCCGCCCTGCTGTCGTCGATCCCGGTGCCCGACCCGACGGTCGAGGCCCGGTCGACCGGCCTGCTGGCCGGCGACCTGCCGTCGCCGGTGGCGCCGCCCAGCGGCTGCCGGTTCCGCACCCGGTGCCCGCGGGCCGAGCCGCGGTGCGCGATCGAGGAGCCGAAGATCCGCCCCAGCGCCGACGGCCACTGGGTGGCCTGCCACTTCCCCCTGACCGGCAACGGGGCCGGACCGGAGACCTCGGACGTCGTCGACAGCGCGCCCGAGGCCCGGTCCGGGCCACCCGCGGCAGAGGGCGCCCCCGCGTAGCGGCCATGGAGCCCGCTCGCGCCGACCAGAGCGCCGCCGGTCCCGCGGAGATCCGGCGGTCACGGCTGGACCCCGCGGCCCGCCGGGCCCAGATCGTCGAGGCGGCCGCCGGGGTGTTCCTCGGGCGCGACCCGGCATCGGTGCGGTTCGAGGAGGTGGCGGCGGCCGCCGGGGTCTCGCGGTCGCTGGTGTACGCCTATTTCGGCGACCGGGGCGAGCTCATCGCCGCCGTCTACCTCCACAGCCTGGCCGAGCTCGACGACGAGCTGTCGGCCCTGCTGCGGGACGTGCCGGTCGAGCGCGTCCGGCTGGCCGGGGTGGTCCGGACGTTCCTCGAGCTGGCCCAGGAGAACGCCGACTCGTGGCGGCTGTTCGCGGCGGCCGGGGCCGTCGACCACCCGGCGGTGCAGCGGGCCCGCCTGGAGCGCTGCCAGCGGATCGCCGACACCTGGGGCGGCGGGCCCTCGGCCCGGATGGTGGCCCGGGGCATCGTCGGCATGCTGGAGGCGGCCGCCAGCGAGTGGATCGAGCACGCTCCGTGCAGCCTGGAGGACGCGACGGTGCTGATCACCGGGGCGCTGTGGGACGGCGTCGGCCGTTTCCCCCGGCCCGTCGTCCCGGCCTGAGGCCGATCCGGCCCCGCCGGCGCCGGACTCCTGTTCAACTCAGCCCGTCACAGGGAATACTTGCGGGCATGCCTCGTGCCATGTGGAGCGGTGCCATCAGCTTCGGTCTGGTCAACATCCCGATCAAGCTCTTCAACGCCGTGTCCCGCAAGAACGTGCACTTCAACCAGATCGACACCCGCACCGGGTCGCGCATCCAGTACCGGAAGGTGTCGGCGGCCGACGGCGAGGAGGTGCCGTCCGAGGCGATCGCCAAGGGCTACCAGCTGTCCTCGGGGGAGTACGTCCTGGTCGGCGACGACGAGCTGTCCGCGCTCGACCCGGAGGCCACCCGGTCGATCGACATCGAGCAGTTCGTCGACCTCGACGAGATCGACCCGATCTACTACGACGCCGCCTACTACGTCGCCCCGGACAAGGCCGCCCGCAAGCCCTACGCGCTGCTCACCCGGGCCATGGAAGAGCAGGGCAAGGTCGCGATCGCCCGGCTGGTCATGCGGTCGAAGCAGTACCTGGCGGCCCTCCGGCCCAAGGACGGCGTGCTGGTGATGTCGACGATGGTCTACGCCGACGAGGTCAACGACCCGTCCGAGCTGGTCGACGGCGACGACCTCGGCGACGTCGACGTCAGCTCCCGCGAGCTGACGATGGCCAGCCAGCTGGTCGAGTCGCTCACCGAGCCGTTCGAGCCCGAGCGCTACGAGGACAGCTACCGGCACCGGGTGCTCGACCTGATCGACCGCAAGGCGTCGGGCGAGGAGGTCGTCGCCGCCCCGGCGCCGGCCGCCGAGGACAAGGTGGTCGACCTCATGGCCGCGCTGGAGGCCAGCGTCAAGGAGGCCAAGGCGGCCCGGGGCCGCCACCCGACCGCCAAGGCGGCCGGCGGCTCCCGCGGCGGCGAGGCCGCCGATGCCGACTCGGAGGAGGAGGAGGCGGCGTCGGGCAACGGCCGCGGCCGCCGCTCGTCCCGGGCGGCCAAGTCGACGAAGGCGACGAAGGCGACGAAGGCCTCCAAGTCGACCAAGTCGGCGTCGAAGGCGGCGCCCAAGCGCAAGTCGGCCTGACCCGTGGCGGTCGGGCGGGCCGGGCCCGACCCGGTCGTCGAGATCGAGGGCCGGCGGCTGAAGCTGTCCAACCTCGACAAGGTGCTCTATCCGGAGACGGGCACGACCAAGGCCGAGGTGATCGACTACTACGCCCGCATCGCCCCGGTGATGGTGCCCCACCTGGAGGACCGGGGGGTGACGCTGCGGCGGTTCCCCGACGGGGTGGAGGGCGGCTCGTTCTTCGAGAAGCGGTGCCCGTCGCACCGCCCCGAGTGGGTCGGCACCCAGCTCGGGCCCGGTGACCGGAACGGCGACATCGGCTACTGCCGCCTCGACTCGACCCCGGCGCTGGTGTGGGCGGCCAACATGGCGGCGCTGGAGATCCACGCACCGATGGCCCGGGACGACATCGAGACGCCGACGATGTGCGTCTTCGACCTCGACCCGGGGGAGGGGACCGGCATCCGCCAGTGCGCCGACGTCGCGCTCGACGTCCGCCACGTGCTCGAGGGGTTCGGGCTGGTGGGGTTCCCGAAGACGTCGGGGTCGAAGGGGTTGCAGGTGTACGTGCCGCTCAACTCGCGCCATACCCACGAGCAGGCGTCGGCGTTCGCGCTGGCGGTGGCCGGCCTGCTGGCCCGGGCCCACCCCGAGGGCATCGTGTCGAACATGAAGAGGTCGCTCCGCAAGGGAAAGGTCCTGGTCGACTGGAGCCAGAACAGCCGCCACAAGACGACGGTCGCCGTCTACTCCCTGCGGGCCCGGCCGCGTCCCCCGGTGTCGACGCCGGGGACCTGGGACGCGGTCGCGGCCGCCGCCGGCGGCGCCCCGCTGTCGTTCGAGATCGCCGACGTCCTCGCCCGGGCCGACGAGCACGGCGACCTGTTCGCCGACACCCTGACGAGCGAGCAGCGGCTGCCTGAGCCGGAGGGCTAGGACCGGCTCACTCGGTCCGGCGGGGGATCTGGGCGGTGGGGTCGGCGTCGTCGGACCGGTCCTCGGCGTGGCCACCCTCCACCTGCGTGGCGTCCCGGTCCGGGTCCGGGTCGGGGGCCGCCGGCGCCGGGCCGGGGACCCCGGGGTCGGACGGGTGGGGGTCGCCGGTGGCGGTGGCCATGACGTGGATGTCCGGACCCGCGGTGGCGACCGGGGGCATGGCGTGCCCGAAGACCGTCGACTCGATGCCGGTCGG
>JBKPHT010000200.1:0-3389 GCA_046730015.1 Actinomycetota bacterium | reverse complement strand
GGCCGCCCCCGCGGCGCCGGGGGCCGACCCGGCCGTCCGGGCGGACCTGGCCGAGGTCGTCGCGCGCCACACCGCGGGGCTGGACGCGGCCCGGCCCGAGGCGGTGGGCCGGCGCCGCCGGACCGGCCAGCGGACCGCCCGCGAGAACGTCGACGACCTGCTCGACCCCGGGTCGCTCGTCGAGTACGGGCCGCTCGCCATCGCCGCCCAGAGACGCCGCCGCCCGCTCGACGACCTGATCGCCCGGACGCCGGCCGACGGCCTGGTGGCGGGCGTGGGCACGGTGGACGGGGTGCCGACCGCGGTCCTGTCCTACGACTACACGGTCCTGGCGGGCACCCAGGGCTACCAGAACCACCGCAAGAAGGACCGGCTGTTCGACGTGATCGAGCGGCGGCGGCTGCCGGTCGTGTTCTTCGCCGAGGGCGGCGGCGGCCGGCCCGGCGACACAGACGCACCGGGCGTGTCGGGCCTCGACACGATGGCCTTCCACCTGTGGGGGCGGCTGAGCGGCCTCGTGCCGCGGGTCGGGATCGCGTCGGGACGGTGCTTCGCCGGCAACGCCGCCATCCTCGGGTCGAGCGACGTCGTGATCGCGACCCGGGGCGCCAACATCGGCATGGGCGGCCCCGCCATGATCGAGGGCGGCGGCCTCGGCGTGTTCGCGCCGGAGGAGATCGGCCCGGTCGAGCTGCAGGCGGCGAACGGGGTCGTCGACGTGCTGGTGGACGACGAGGCCGAGGCGGTCGACGTCGCCCGCCGCTACCTGTCCTTCTTCGCCGGGCCCACCGCCACCTGGGATTGCGCCGACCAGGCGGCGCTGCGCGACCTGGTCCCCGAGAACCGGCGCCGGGTCTACGACGTCCGGGCGGCCGTCGAGGGCCTGGCCGACACCGGCTCGGTGCTCGAGCTGCGCCGGGGCTTCGGCGCCGGAATGGTCACCGCGCTGGCCCGGGTCGAGGGCCGCCCGCTGGGCGTCGTGGCCAACGACCCCGGGCACCTGGCCGGGGCGATCGACGCCGACGGCGCCGACAAGGCGGCCCGGTTCATGCAGCTGTGCGACGCGTTCGACCTACCCCTGCTGTTCCTGTGCGACACGCCCGGGATCATGGTCGGCCCCGACGCCGAGGCGACCGCCCTGGTCCGGCACGCCAGCCGGCTGTTCGTCGCCGGTGCCGGCCTGACGGTGCCGTTCGGGACGATCATCCTGCGCAGGGCCTACGGCCTCGGCGCGCAGACGATGGCCGGCGGCAGCTTCAAGGCCCCGCTGTTCTGCGTCTCGTGGCCGACCGGCGAGGTCGGGGGCATGGGACTGGAGGGCGCGGTCCGCCTGGGCTACCGCAACGAGCTGGCGGCCATCGACGACGAGGCCGAGCGCGAGCGTGCGTTCCAGACGATGGTCGACGCCGCCTACGAGCACGGCCGGGCGCTCAACTCCGCCAGCCACTTCGAGATCGACGACGTGATCGACCCGGCGGACAGCCGTCGCTGGATCGCCACCCTGCTGACCGGCCCCGCCCCCGGCGCCGGCGGGAAGCACCCCGTCGACACCTGGTGAGCACCTGGTGAGCGGCGCCGGGCCGGGTCAGTACGGCGGCGGGGGCGAGCCCTGGGCGGCCACGACCCGGGGTCGGATCGAGGTCGCGTAGATCACGGCCGCCACGAGGCCGACGAGCCCACAGAAGATGCCGACCGCGAAGAGCACGATCCACAGGGTCTTGTTCTGCCCGGCCTGCTCCCAGGCCCAGGCCGGCCGCGAGGCGGCGTCGATGAGCGCGACGACGACGATGACCAGGACGACGATCGAGGTGATCAAGCTGACGGTGTTCACGGCCCGTGCCTTTCCCCACCGGTGTCGACACCGAGCCTACGGCGGGCGGGCCTGCCGGCGGGGGACGGCCGCCGGCCGGTCGAGCGTCGGGCCCGGGCTGGGTGACGGGCGGCCGGGTCGGGCAAGCTGACCCGATGAGCGAGTGCAGCGAGCTGTTCTCCATCGCCGGCCGGACGGCCCTCGTCACCGGGGGCTCGCGCGGCATCGGGCTGATGATCGCCCGGGGGTACGTCGAGGCCGGGGCCAAGGTCTACATCTCGTCGCGGAAGGCCGACGCGTGCGACCGGGTGGCCGCCGAGCTGTCGGAGGTGGGGGAGTGCATCGCCCTGCCGGCCGACCTGTCGAGCGAGGCCGAGTGCCGGCGCCTCGCCGAGGCCGTGGCGGAGCGGGAGCCGAGCCTCGACATCCTCGTCAACAACGCGGGAGCGACCTGGGGCGCCCCCCTGGAGCAGTTCGACGAGGCGGCCTGGGAGCGGGTGCTCGCCCTCAACGTGAAGGGCGTGTTCCACCTCACCAAGTTTCTGGTGCCGCTGCTGGAGAAGGCGGGCACCGCCGACGAGCCGGCCCGGGTCATCAACGTCGGGTCGATCGACGGCATCCACGTCCCGATCCTGGAGACCTACTCGTACTCGGCGTCGAAGGCCGCAGTGCACCAGCTCACCCGGCATCTGGCCCGCCGCCTCGCCCCGACGGTGACGGTCAACGCCATCGCCCCCGGGCCGTTCGAGTCGAAGATGATGGCGGCGACCCTCGAGGCCGCGGGCGACGCCATCGCCGCGTCCGCCCCGCTGAAGCGGATCGGCCGGCCCGACGACATGGCCGGCGTCGCCATCTTCCTGGCCTCCCGGGCCGGCGCCTACCTGACCGGGGCGGTCATCCCGGTCGACGGCGGCATCGCCACCGTCGGGTGAGCCTGCGGTCAGCCGGCGCGGACGTCGGTGACGAGGGCGGGCGCCGGGCCGCCGGCCGGCGGGATCACCCGGGTGGCCGCCGCGCCCAGCGCCAGCGCGAGGGCGCCGACGGCCAGGAACGCCCACCGGAGGCCGACAGCCTCGGCCAGCGCGCCGACGAGCAGCGGCTCGACCAGGAAGCCGAGCCGGGCGGCCAGCGACACCGTCGCCGCCCCGGCCCCGGGCGGCACCCCGGGCGTGCGGCCGGCGGCCGAGAACGCCAGCGGGAAGAACGCGCTCGCCCCGGCGCCGGCCACCACCAGCCCGGCGGCGAACGCGGCCGGCCGGTCGAGTGCAGCGCCGAGCCCCAGCCCGACCGCGACCAGGGCCATCCCGCCCCGGAGCACGGTGGCCCCGCCGAACCGGTCGGTGAGGTGGTCGCCGACCAGGCGCCCGGCGAGCATGCCGGCCATGAACGCGGCGAACCCCAGGGCGGCGACCCCCGGCCCGGTGCCGAGCCGCTCGAGGCGGATCGCCGACCAGTCGGCAGGCGCCCCCTCGACCACTGCACCGCCGACGGTGGCCAGCGCCAGCACGGCGAGCGGCCCGACGAGGCGGCGTCCGGGCCGGTGGGCCGGCCGGTCACCCTCGCGGCGGTCATCGTCGGG
>JBKPHT010000199.1:0-12580 GCA_046730015.1 Actinomycetota bacterium | reverse complement strand
GGCGTGCACCATGCCGTCGTACCGCGCGACCAGGTCGTTCCACGCGTGCTCGTCGCGCTCCCGGGGCTGCGCCACCTTGTCGGTGTGCGAGCGCACCGTCCCGGTCTCCACGCCCGGCTGCTAGGGTGAGCGGCCGGTCCCGTACGCAGGCGTCGCCATGTCGTAACGTTCCGCGCCCTCCGTGGCGGCCATCCCCGGTTCAGAACGACCCTTATCGCCTCGGGAACGACTACTCGCGGCTGTCGGTGAGCTCCTCGAGCTCGTCGACGGTCATGAGCACCGCCCGGGCCTTCGAGCCCTCGGACGGGCCGACGACGCCGCGCTGCTCGAGCAGGTCCATGAGCCGGCCGGCCCGGGCGAAGCCGACCCGCAGCTTGCGCTGCAGCATCGACGTCGACCCCAGCTGGCTCCGGACCACCAGGTCCATGGCCTGCCACAGCATGTCGTCGTCATCGTCGCCGCCCCCGCCGGACCCCGGCCCCGACGACCCGCCCGGGCCGTCGTCGGTGCCCTGCACAGAGTCGTCGAACCGGACCTCGGGCGCCTGGCGCTTCCACACCGAGGCGATCTTGCGGACCTCGTCCTCGGTCACCCAGGCGCCCTGGATGCGGCGGGCCACGGACGACCCGCCGTCGAGCACGAGCATGTCGCCCTTGCCGACCAGCCGCTCGGCCCCGCCCTGGTCGAGGATGACCCGGCTGTCGGTCACCGACGACACCGCGAAGGCGATGCGGGCCGGCACGTTGGCCTTGATGAGCCCGGTGATGACGTTCACCGACGGCCGCTGCGTGGCGATGACCAGGTGGATGCCCACGGCCCGGGCCATCTGGGCGAGCCGGGCGATCGAGTCCTCGACGTCGCGGGCGGCGACCATCATCAGGTCGGCCAGCTCGTCGATCACCACCAGGATGAACGGCAGGCGGGGGTACTGGCGGTCCGACTCGGCGGCGTCGCCGTCGCCGTCGGCGTCGTCGTCGTCGTCGACGTAGCCGCGGACCACGGCCCGGCCGTCGCCGTCGAGGTCCCCCTTGTCGACCGCGGCGTTGTAGCCGGTGATGTCACGGAACCCGACCTCGGCCAGCAGGTCGTAGCGGCGCTCCATCTCCTTGACCGCCCAGGCCAGGGCGTTGGCCGCCCTCTTGGGATTGGTCACCACCTGGGTGAGCAGGTGGGGCAGCCGGTCGTACTGGCCCATCTCGACCCGCTTGGGGTCGACGAGGATCATCCGCACCTGGTCGGGCGTCGAGCGCATCAGCACCGACGTGATCAGCGAGTTGAGGCAGCTCGACTTGCCGGCCCCGGTGGCCCCGGCGATGAGGACGTGGGGCATGGCGGCCAGGTTCATCATGATCGACCGGCCGTTGATGTCACGCCCGACGGCGACCTCGAGCGGGTGGGAGGCCCGGCGGGCCTCCTCGCTGATCAGGATGTCGCCGAGGGCGACGATCTGGCGGCGGGTGTTGGGCACCTCGACGCCGATGGCCTGCTTGCCCGGGATGGGGGCGAGGATGCGGACGTCGGGCGTGGCCATTGCGTAGGCGATGTCCTTGTGCAGGCTGGTGACCCGGTTGACCTTCACGCCGGGGCCGAGCTCGAGCTCGTAGCGGGTCACGGTGGGCCCGACCACCATGCCGACGAGCCGGGTTTCGACGCCGTGGTCGGCGAGGGCCTTCTCCAGGGTCCGGCCGGTCTCCTCGATGGACCGGCGGTCGACCTGGTGGCTGCCCGACCGATCGAGCAGGGTGATGGGCGGCAGCCTCCAGGGCGACGCCTTGCCGGCGGGGCCGAGGGCGATCTCGAGCTGCTCGGGATCGTCCGCCTCGGCCGGCGCGGGGGCGACGAACTTCGGTGTGCGGCGGCGCTCGGGCTTGTCGGGGACGGTCGGGTCCGGGGCGTCGTCGTCGGGCGGCTCGACCAGCGTGTCGTCGTCGGGGACGAGCGACGGGTCGATGGTGTCGGCGACGGCCGTGTCGTCGTACGGCAGGCGGAACAGGGTGGCCAGCCGCCGGTTGAGGGTAGCGGTGACGGGTCGGACGCCCGCGACCGTGCGGCCGGCAGCGTCGCGCAGCCGGGTGCGGGTGAGGACGACCAAGCCGATCACGCCGACCAGGGTCAGGAAGGCGACGGTGCCGCCGGTGCCGAGCAGGTTGCGGAGGGGGGTTCCGACGCCGGCGCCGAGCCAGCCGCCGGCCTCCCGCAGATCGCGGTCGGGCCCGGTGATCGGGGGGCTGCCGCCGGCGAGGTGGAGGACGCCCGCGGCGGCCAGTGCGAGGAGGGTGGTGCCGACCGCGGCGTGGGCGCCGGCCGAGGGGACATCGGGGTCGGCGGCGGGATCATCGGGCGCCGGAGGCTTGCGGAGCACGAGCGCCGCGCCCGCGACGGCCAGGACGGCAGGCAGGGCGTAACGGAGGTAGCCGAGCAGCGTGCCGGCGACGTCGGCCGCGCCCCGGCCGACCGGGCCGCCGCCCCGGGCGTAGACGCCGAGGCCGCAGACCAGGCCGGCGGCCACCAGCAGTAGGCCGGTGACGTCGTCGGCATGGCGGCCGAGCACCCGAGACGACGACGACATCGCCCGGGAGGTGAGGGACGGCCCGCGGGGAACGGTGTCGCGGCGCGTGGTCCGCTTGCGGCGGTCGGGCCGGGCGCCACCGGTGCGCCCCGACCGGCCCTTGCCTCGGCCGCCCGACCGGCCCCGGGACGGCGTCAGCGAGCGGATCGTGCCCGTCGAGCGCGAGGAGCCGCCGGAGCGACCCCGCGACGGGGAGCGGGAGGATCCCTGGCGGGTCGTCACAATGGCCACAACGCTACCAGTCGCCACATGGGCCACACCGGACACATCCGTCCCGCCCGGGTGCCGCGGCGGCCGCACCCCATCCTGACGCCGCCGGCGCGGCCACCGGAGGATGCCCGGGGGCTCACTACGGTGGCCGCCGTGGACGATCCGTGGGGTACGAGGGTAAGAGGCGTCGCCGTCGTGACCGGTGCGAGCTCCGGCATCGGGGCGGCCACCGCCCGGGCCCTGGCCGGCGACGGCTGGGACGTGGTGGCGGGCGCCCGGCGGCTCGACCGGCTGGAGGCGCTCGTCGCCGAGGCCGGCGGCCGGGCCGCCCGGCTCGACGTCACCGACCCTGCCTCGGTGGAGGCGTTCGTGGCCGGCGTCCCGTCCTGCCGGCTGCTCGTCAACTGCGCCGGCGGCGCCCTCGGCTGGGCGCCGGTGGCCGAGGCCGACGAGGACCAGTGGCAGGCCATGTACGACACCAACGTCCTTGGCGTGGTCCGGATGACCCGGGCCCTGCTGCCCGCGCTGGAGGCCAGCGGCGACGGCCAGGTGGTCACGATAGGGTCGATCGCCGGCCACGAGCCCTACCCGAACGGCGCCGGCTACAACGCCGCCAAGTTCGCCGTCCGGGCCGTCCTGTCGGCCCTCCGCCAGGAGCTCCTCGGCCGGCCCGTGCGGGTCTGCGAGATCGACCCCGGGCTGGTCGAAACCGAGTTCAGCCTGGTGCGGTTCGGCGGCGACGCCGAGCGGGCCGCCGCGGTCTACGCCGGCCTGACGCCGCTGTCGGCCGCCGATGTCGCCGAGTGCGTCCGCTGGGTCGGCGCCCGGCCGGCGCATGTCAACGTCGACCAGATGATCGTGCTCGCCCGCGACCAGGCCGGCGCCCGCCAGGTCCACCGCCGGCCCCCGGCGTGAACGAGCCGGCGACGCGGTCGCCGCCGCGCTCACGGCCCTGGCGGAGGGCGACGCCGACGCCGCGCTCGACCTCGCCCGCCGGGCGGCCGGACGGTCCACGGAGGCCCTCCTGCCTCCCGCCCTGGTCGCCCACCTGGAACGGGCGGCGGCCGGCACCGTGTACGACGAGCCGTCCGCCTTCCAGGCGTTCATCTCGGGCGGCGGCAACGTGTCCCTCTACGCCACCACGATCGCAGCCCTGCGCGCCCTCCACGCCGGCCGCCGCACCCGGGCGCTGGTCGACGTTGGCTGCGGCGACGGCCGGGTCACCGCGGGCGCGCTGACGGCGTCGTGCCGGCGGGTCGACCTGGTCGAGCCGTCGGCGGCCCTGCTCGACCAGGCGGTCGCCCGGCTGGCCGGCCGGGACCTCGCGGTCGCGGCCCACGCCACCACGATCACCGGTTGGCTCGACGGGACGGCGCGCGGCGACCGAGGGCACGCCGACCGGGACGCCCAGGCGACGTTCGCCCTCCACGCCGTCGAGCCGGCGGCCCGGGCGGCCGCGCTGGCCGGCCTGCGGGGCCGGGTCGCCGGCCTGGCCGTGGCCGAGTTCGACGTTCCCACCTTCGCCGACCGCGGCCCCGAGCACGCCGCATACGCCGCCGAGCGCTACGAGCGGGGCCTGGCCGAGTATCCCGAGGGCAGCCCGGTCGGGCCCGGCTTCCTGCTGCCCGTGCTCACCGCCCAGTTCGCCCCCGACCGGCCCCGCGTCACCTGGGAGCAGCCGATCGGCCGCTGGGTGGCCGACCTCGGCGCCGCCGGCTGGACGGTCGACGACGTGGTCCCCCTGGTCGACTACTGGTGGGCGCCCGCCCGGCTCGTCGTCGCCCGGGCCTGACGCCACCGGCCGGGCCGCGACCGGGCGCGCCTCAGCGCCGCTGGCACGCCGGGCAGAAGGTCGACGTCCGGCTGTCGAGCACGATCGACCGCAGCGGCGTCCCGCAGCGCGGGCACGGCAGCCCGGCCTGGCCGTAGACGTCGAGGCGCGCCTGGTTGCGGCCCGGCGAGCCGTCGACGGTCCGGTAGTCCGACAGGGTCGTCCCGCGGTGGTCGAGGCTGGAGGTCAGCACCTCGCGCAGGGCGGTGAGCAACGCGGCGGCCTGGGCCCGGGTCACGGTCCGGCGGGCCGGGTGGATCCGGGCCCGCCACAGCGCCTCGTCGGCGTAGATGTTGCCGACCCCGGCCAGGGGCCGCTGGCTCAGCAACTGGGTCTTCACCGCCCGACGGCTGCGGCGCAACGCCCGCCACAGGTCCTCGGGGCCGAACGACGGGTCGAGGGCGTCGGGCCCCTGGACCGCCAGCGTCCCGGCGTAGGCCCCGCCCTCGGCCACCGCGAGTCGCCCGAAGCGGCGGACGTCCCGGTACTCCAGCGCCTCCCCGGCCGGGCCGGGCTCCAGCCCCCACCACGCCCGGACGTAGGCGTCCCCGGCGTCGCCCGCCCGGCGGACCCGGAGCGACCCGGTCATGCCGAGGTGGACGACCAGCTCGCGGTCGTCGTCCAGGCCCAGCAGCAGGTACTTACCCCGCCGCCCGACCCGCTCGACCGTCGCCCCCGACACCAGCAGCGCCGGCATGAACTTCGGGTGCGGGAACGCCCACGCATCCCCGAACCGCCGCCCCACCACCAGCGGCTCGAGCTGGCGGCGAATGGTCTCGACCTCGGGCAGCTCAGGCACCGCGGTGGGTCACCAGACAACCCTGTCGGCCATCAGGCCTCCATGACGACCGGCACGATCATCGGACGGCGCTTGGTCGACTCGTTGACGAACCGGCCGGCCGACCGGCGGACGACCTTCTGCAGCGACTCGACGTCGACGACGGCGCCCTTGGCGAACGCCTCCTTCACCCCCTGGCGCACCTCGTCGGCGCACTCGGCCAACAGCGGCTCCGCCTCCGGGGCGTACACCCAGCCGCGGGTGATGACCTCGGGACCGGTCAGGATCGCGCCGGTGCTCAGCTCGACGGTCACGACCACGACGACGACGCCCTCCTCGGCCAGCACCCGCCGGTCGCGCAGCACCCCGTGGCCGACGTCGCCGATGATGCCGTCGACGTACAGGTAGCCGGCCGGCACCTCGCGGTCGACCCGCATGCCCTCGTCGTCGAGGACCAGCTGGTCGCCGTCGGTGCACACCAGCACGTGGTCGTCGGCCACCGCCCCCATCGCCCGGGCCAGCTTGGCGTGGGCGACCATGTGGCGGTACTCGCCGTGCACCGGCACGAACCAGTCGGGCCGGACGATCGACAGCAGGGTCTTGAGCTCCTCCTGCTTGGCGTGCCCCGAGGCGTGGACCTCGGACAGTCCCGAGTGGACGACCTCGGCCCCCAACCGGACCAGCCCGTCGATCACCTTCGACACGTTCATCTCGTTGCCCGGGATGGGGTGCGACGACAGGATCACCGTGTCGTCCGCGGTGATCTCCAGCCACCGGTTGTTGCGCTCGGCCATGAGGGCGAGCGCGGACATCGGCTCGCCCTGGCTGCCGGTGGAGATCACGCACACCTGGCCGGGCGGCAGGTCGCGCACGTCGTCGATGTCGACCAGGGCGTCCTCGGGGATGTGGAGCAGGCCCATCTCCCGGGCCAGCTGGACGTTCTTCTTCATCGACAGGCCGAGCGTGGCCACCTTCCGCCCGAAGGCGACGGCGGCGTCGGCGATCTGCTGCACCCGGTGGATGTGGCTGGCGAAGCAGGCGATGACGATGCGCCGGCCCTCGTGTTCGTGGAACAGCTGGAACAGCACCCGGCCGATCGACCGCTCGCTGCGGGCGTGGCCGGGCTCTTCGGCGTTGGTCGAGTCGCTGAGCAGCAGCCGGATGCCGTCGCCGGAGGCGAGGGCGCCGATGCGCCCGAGATCGGTGAGGCGGCCGTCGACCGGCGTGAGGTCGAGCTTGAAGTCGCCGGTGTGCAGGATCGTGCCCTGCGGGGTGTGGAAGGCGGTGGCGAAGCCGTGGGGCACCGAGTGGGTGACGGGGATGAACTCGACGTCGCAGGGGCCGATCCGGCGGCGCTCGCCGTCCCGGACCGGGATGAGCTCCGTGCGGTCGAGCAGGCCCGCCTCCTCGATCCGGTTGCGGGCCAGTCCCAGGGTCAGCGCCGAGCCGTAGATGGGGAACGACATCTCCCGCAGCAGGTAGCTGAGGCCCCCCATGTGGTCCTCGTGGCCGTGGGTGATGATGGCCGCGTCGACCCGGTCGGCGTTGGCGCGCAGGTAGGTGAAGTCGGGCAGCACCAGGTCGACGCCGAGCATGTCGAGCTCGGGGAACATCAGGCCGACGTCTAGCAGCAGGATGCGGCCGCCGATCTCGATGCACGCGCAGTTGCGGCCGATCTCGCCGAGGCCGCCGAGGAAGGTGATGCGTACGGGCTCAGGCACCGGTGGCCGATCCGCCGCCGTCGACGAGGCCCAGCTCCTGTAGGACATGGGCGACCGCGGCCCGGGCGCCGTCGCTCGGCGGCGGCAGCGGCAGCCGGAGCGGGCCCGCCGGCTGGCCCAGGGCGGCGAGCGCCACCTTGACGGCCGTCGAGTGAACCCAGCTGGGGCCGGTCTCGACGGAGAAGGACGGGACCAGCCGGGCGTTGATCTCGCGGGCCGCGGCCAGGTCGCCCTTGTCGTGGGCGGCGATCATCTCGGCGTGCAGCCCCGCGGTCCAGTGGGTGGCCACGCCGATCACGCCGACCGCGCCGACCGCGAGCAGCGGCAATGTGAGCGAGTCGTCGCCGGACAGCAGGTCGAAGTCGTCGGGCGCCCCGGCGACGATGGCGGCCGCCTCACCCGGGTTGCCGCGGGCGTCCTTGAGGCCGACGACCGTCGGCACCTCGGTGGCGAGGCGGACGATCGTCTCCACCGCGATGGCCCGTCCGGTGCGGACCGGCACGTCGTACATGACGATCGGCAGGTCGGTGGCGGCAGCCACGGCCCGGAAGTGGGCCTCGATGCCGGCCTGGGGCGGCCGGTTGTAGTACGGCGACACGACGAGCAGGCCGTCGACCCCGGTCTCGGCTGCCCGCTGCGAGAGCCCGACGGTGTGGCGGGTGTCGTTGCTGCCCGTGCCGGCCAGCAGCGGCACGTCGACCGCGGCGCGGACCGCCCGCCACAGCTCGACCTTCTCGTCGTCGGAGAGGGTCGGCGCCTCGCCGGTGGTGCCGGCGACGACCAGGCCGTCGTTGCCCTGGGCCACGAGCCAGCGGGCCAGGGCCGCGGCGCCGTCGAGGTCGAGGCCGCCGTCCTCGTGGAACGGGGTGGCCATGGCGGTGAGGACCTTGCCGAAGCGAGCGGTGCCCATCTGGAGCGCTCCTCTGGAGGTTGGGTGGGTGGCGGGGCTCACGGAGCGGACGCGGCCTCGGACTCGGACGCGCGCCCGAGCCCGAGCGTGGTGAGCAGGTCTTCGTGTAGCTCGAACCAGACCGTGTGGTAGCTCGGCATCAGGGGTTTGGTGAACCAGGCCCCGTCCCCGGCCTCGACCCGCTCGACCGCGTGGCGGAGCCGGGGTCCGTAGGCACGGTAGCGGTCGAGCGCGCCGGCCAGGTCGTCGAGCAGCGGCTCGGCCCGGTCGTGGACGGCGGCCAGGTCGGACACCACCTCGGCGTCGTAGGCAGGGTCGGCGTGGTCGTTGAGCACCGGCGTGCCGCCGACCTCCCGGACCTGCCATCGGCTGCACACGTCGAGCACCGGGGCGTTGAGCGCCCGGAAGCGCTCGTAGGCGCCGCGCACGACGGGCCGGGCGCCGGTCGCCTCGACCTCGGCCCCGACCAGGCGAGCGTGCTCCGCCCGGCCCGCCGGGGTCAGCGACCAGCCGGCCAGCGCGCCGTCCCGGTTGGCGGCCAGGCCCTGCTCCGCCAGCCCGGCTAGCAGGTCGGCCACCTGGCCTGCCGCCAGACCGGTCGCCTCGGCCACGGCGTGCTCGCCGGCCACGCCCTTCAACCGCAGCCCGTGCAGCACGAGCAGGCGCGGATCGGAGGGGTGCGGCATCGGCCGAAGGGTACCAGCGGCCCCCGCCGGGCCCCGTGCCCGCCCTAAGTCGGCGGCGGCGGTCAGCGGCCGCGGTCGAGGCGGGCCAGCAGCTTGCGGGCCAGCAGCTCGGCGGCCTCGGGGACCACCTCGAACCACAGGTAGGGCTCGACCAGCTCGAGCTCGACCACCAGCGGGCGGCCCCCGTCGTAGAGCAGGTCGACCCGGGCGTACGCAGGCACGACCGCGAGGGTGGCCAGCGCGGCCTGGGCGACCGCCAGGTCGTCGTCCGCCAGCGCGATCGGCTCGGCCCACCCGCCCCAGTGCTCGTGGATGCGGAAGTCGCCGTCGGCCGGGAGCTTCCGCACCGCATGGGTGGCCGCGCCGCCGATGAGGATCACCGACGTCTCGCCCCGGCGCTCGACGTCGGCGAGGTACGGCTGCACGACGGCGTCGACCGGCGGCGACCCGGCCAGGGTCAGGGCGTCGAGGTCGGCCTGGCCGGCGTCGCGCACGGTGCCGACGCCGCCGGCGCCGACGGCCGGCTTGACCACCACCTGCGGCCACCGGAGCCGCCCGAGGTCGACGGTCATGCCGGCCGGCACGACCACCGTCGGGACCGCCAGCGAGCCGAGGTCGGTGAGGTACCCCTTGTGCAGGTTGGGCAGCACGAGGTTGGGCGGGTTGACGAGCCGCGTGGCCACCGCGGGCTGGCGGACCCAGGCCCGGAAGGCGTCGACCGATCGCCAGTAGTCCCAGGTGCTCCGGATGACGACGAGGTCGAAGCCCGGCCAGTCGACGGCGGGGTCGTTCCACACGGCCCACTCCGGCCACAGGTCGCGCTCGATGAGCGCTTTGGTGAGCAGGCCTTCGCCGCCGGCGCCTTCGGGGAAGTCCGACGAGGTGGCCAGAGCGATGCGAGGGGGTCGCGCGTCAGGCATGGCCGGAAGTGGGGAGTTGCCGACGCAACAGCTTCTCACGGTCTCCGGGAAGGCGGGGCATCGGATCAGGCCGGGGCCGCCACCCCGTCCTCGGCCGGGAGCCGTTCGAGCTCACTCACCGGACGACGCCGATCATGTGGTCGCGGGTGACCAGCGCGGCCAGCTCGTCCTCGGTCAGGCCGTCGGTGCCGGCCGGGCGCCGGGGCAGCACGAGGTAGCGGACCTCCGCGCTGGAGTCCCACACCGTGAGCTCCACGTCGTCGGGGACGACGGTGCCGAACTCGGCCAGCACCGCGCGGGGCTCGCGCACCATCCGGGCCCGGTAGGCGAAGCTCTTGTACCACCGGGGCGGCAGGCCCAGCACCGGCCACGGGTAGCACGAGCAGAGCGTGCAGACGACGACGTTGTGGACCCGGTCGGTGTTCTCGACCACCGTGATGTGCTCGCCCTCGGCACCGCCGAAGCCCAGCTCGCCGACCGCCTGCGTGCCATCGGCCAGCAGCCGGGCCCGGTAGGCGTCGTCGACCCAGGCCCGGGCGACGACCTTGGCGCCGTTGAGCGGGCCGACGTCGTGCTCGTAGGTCTCGACCACGGCGTCGACCACGTCGGAGGTGATCAGGCCCCGCTCCACGAGCAACGACTCGATCGCGGCGACCCGGCGCTCGGCCTCGCTCGGCTCGGGCGGGCGGTGGTGGACGCCGCCGCGCTGGACCTCGCTGCGCTCGGTCATGCCAGGTACCTCTCCCACAGGTCGATGGCGAGCGAACCGGGCTCGGCGTCCGCGCCCCACAGGTCGCCCAGCGCGAACCGGACGGTGTAGACGGCCTCCGGCTCGGTGTCGCCGGGGTGGGGCCAGCCTCCGGCCACCCGGGCGACGGTGCCCGTCACGCCGCGGACGTAGCGGGGGCAGCGGTGGTGGGCGGCGGGCGCCATCCGCCGGACGGTCACCCGGTCGCCGACCGCGAACGCGGCCGACACCGGCTCGCCGGAGGTGGGCCCCGGCCGGTTCAGGAACCCTCGGGCCAGCGCCACCATCGGCTCGTCGGTGCCCGGCGACCGGGTCGGATCGTCACCGTCGGCGGCCGCCCGGGCCTCGATCTCGGCGGCGGTCAGCACACCCCCCTCGACCAGCCCCCGCTCCAGCGCGAAGGCCCACCGCTCGTAGTACTCCGACGCGAGGTAGGCCGCCGGCGGCATGGCCTCGATCCGCGGCCGCAACGAGCCGCGGGCGAGGCCGGCCAGCCCGGTCGCCACCACGAGCCCGACCGTCCGGCCCTCCCACGGGGCGTGGAACACCGGCTCGCCGTCCTCGCGCCGCACCGCGCCGAAGCCGTGCAAGCCGCCCAGATCGTGAATGCCGTCCACCGGGGCGCGAGGGTAGCCGGGGCCGGTGGGCACAATTTTCTGAACCACGCCCGGCCGCGGCTCCGAATGAGGGGGTAGGACCCCACCCGAGAGGCGCGTGCGATGACCCTGCTCGACCCTGCCCCACCCCGACCGACACCGTTGGCCGAGTTCGAGGCCCGGGAGGCCGAGCACCAGGCCGAGGCCGACGCCTGGCGGGAGATCGCATCGTCGTTCCTGGCCGAGGTCGTCCGGCCCATGGCAGGCACCGGCTGGCGCTGGGCCCGCGACGCCGCCTGCCGCGAACCCCATGGGGACCCCGCCGAGACCGCGGGCCGCTGGCTCGGCTCCCACGAGCACATGCGGCGGCGGTCTCGCGAGCTGCTCCGCGTGTGCGCCACCTGCCCCGTCCGGCGCGACTGCCTCGCCGCCGGGCTCACCGAGGAGCACCGGGCCCACGCGCCGGTGACCGGCGTCCGGGCCGTCGGCCCGGGCGTCCGCGAGCGGCTGCTGGTGCTCGGCCGCCGGCTCGACGCCGAGACCGTGGGCGACTGGGCGGCGGTCGCCGACTGGTACCTGACGGGCGACCTCGACCTCATCTGACCCGACCGCGCGCGGCGGGGGTCACCCCACCGGCACGAGCCCGGCCGCGCGACCCGTCCCCGCCCGGTGGCGGGCCTGGCGGAGGAGCATCGTCGTCGCCGGCTCGGGCCCCAGGCCGGCCTCCGCCAGCGTGCCCTCGACCTCCGCGACGGCGTCGAGCACGCCGGCCGGGTCGTGGCGCTGCATCCGGGCCGCCACCACCGGGCGGTGGGCCCGCTCGTCGTAGGGAGACGCCCGGCGGGCCCGCTCCGCGCACCGCAGGGCGTCGGCCGTCCGCCCGGCGGCCAGGCGCAGCTCGCCGAGCCGGAGGGTGCCGTCGACCAGCGAGCGGCGGGCGTGCTCGACCTCCGGCGCCAGGTCGTTCAGCCACGCGAGGTCGGTGAGGGGCTCCCCCCGCCACAGCCGGGCCGCCCGGTCGAGGTGGTCGGCCTCGCGGGCCGCGTCGCCGGCGGCGCGGGCGCGGGCCGCTTCGGCCAGCAGCAGGTCGAGCTCCTCGGCGTCGACGCCGACCAGCGGCGGTCCCGCCAGGGCGACGGTGTCGCCCTCGACCCGCAAGACCGCGCCGGGCAGCCCCGCCGGCTCGACGACGCGGCGCAGGCGGGACAGCGCGACCCGGAGGTTGCGGGACGCGGCCGCCGGGTCGTGGTCCGGCCACATGAGGTCCATGATCCGCTCCCGCCGCAGCGGCCCGGCCACCGCCAGCAGGGCCAGGAGCGTCCGGACCCGGCCCCGGCGCAGGTCGGGCACTTCGACCGGGTGTCCGTCGAGCAGGACGCGCACCGGCCCAAGCAGCTCGACCCGCAGGCGGGGACCACCGGCCGCGGGCACCTGGGCCAGCAGCCGCTCGGCGCCGGCGCGCAGGGCATGGTCGCCCGCCTGCGCCAGGCGTTCGAGCTCGGTCCGCACCGCCGGCCCGGCCCACCCGGCGAGCTCGACCGCCAGCTCCGCGCCGTGGGCCTCGCCCCCGGCGGCGGCGCGGGCGGCCAACTCGACCGACCAGGGCAGCGG
>JBKPHT010000198.1:0-8868 GCA_046730015.1 Actinomycetota bacterium | reverse complement strand
AAGCGGCCGATCGAGGACGCGATGGCCGCGCTCGTCTGCCACGGCACCCTCACGCGCTTCCCCGAGCTGCGGGTCGCGTCGATCGAGAACGGCGCCGACTGGGTGGTTCCGTTCCTCGAGCACCTCGAGGACATCCACCGCAAGATGCCCCAGGCGTTCGATGAGGACCCGGTGGACGCGTTCAGGCGCAACGTCCACGTCAGCCCGTTCCACGAGGACGACATCGCACAGCTCGTCGACGTGATCGGCGCAGACCACATCCTGTTCGGCTCCGACTACCCCCACCCCGAGGGCCTGGCCGAGCCGTGCAGCTACGTCCACCACCTGCCCGACGGCCTGGCGGACGACGTCGTCGCCGCTGTGATGGGCGGGAACCTCGGCCGGCTCATGCGCGTCGAGGCGCCGACCCCGGCCTGACGCGTCCCGCCCGACACGCTCGACAACGCTCACGGGGAGAGGAAGCACATGGACCTGAACGGACGATCGGCGCTGGTCACCGGAGGCGCCGGCAGGCTCGGCGCGGCGACGGTGCGCCGGCTGGTGGGGCTCGGGGTCGGGGTGGCGATCTTCGACCGCGACGCCGACCGGGCGGCCGAGCTGGCCAAGGAGCTCGGCGACCCGGCCGTCGCGGTCGGCGGCGACGTGAACGACGACGACGACGTCGCCGCGGCGATCGACGCGGCCCGCTCGGTCGGCATGTTCTCCCTGGTCGTCAACGTCGCCGGCGGCGGTGTCGGCGGGGGGCGGACCGTCGGGCGGGACGGCACGCCCCACGACAAGGCCGCGTTCGTCGGGACGATGGAGATGAACGCGTTCGGGACCTTCAACGTGACCCGCCTCGCGGCGGCCGCGATCGCGGGCAACGAGCCCGACGAGCACGGCCAGCGCGGCGTGGTCGTCAACACGTCCTCCATCGCCGGCATCGAAGGTCAGACCGGGCAACTCGCCTACGCCGCGGCCAAGGCGGCGATCCTCGGCATGACGCTGCCGCTGGCCCGCGACCTCGGGGTGCTGGGGATCCGGGTCTGCGCCATCGCGCCCGGCACCATGGGCACCCCGATCATGCTCAGCGTGCCCGAGGAGACGCAGGCGCACCTGGTGCAGAGCATCGTGTTCCCCACGCGCATGGGGCGGCCGGAGGAGTTCGCCCTGCTCGTCGAGTCGATCGCCCGCAACCCCTACCTCAACGGCGAGAACATCCGGCTGGACGGCGCATTGCGCTTCCCTCCGAGGTAGTCGGTGCTCACCATCGAGAGCCTCGTCGGCGCGCTCACCCTCGAGCCGGTCGGGCCCGACCGCTACCGGGCCGGCAACGCCGATGCGGGCCACGAGGTGGTCTTCGGGGGCCAGCTGCTGGGGCAGTCGGTGGTCGCCGCCTCGGTGGGCCACGACGCCAAGCGCGTCAAGACGGTGCACACCACGTTCGCCCGCAGCGCCCGGCCGGACGCCCCGGTCGAGATCGCGGTCGACCGCATGCACGCCGGTCGGGCGTTCGCCAGCAGCACGGTGACGATCAGCCAGGGCGACCGGCTGTGCGCCCGCTCGCTCGTGCTGCTGAGCGCCGACGAGCCGGACTTCATCCGTCACGCCGATGCCATCCCCGGGACGCCGGGCCCCGGGGCCGGCGTCTCCGCCGGGGAGGGCTCGGGCGCGTGGCAGGTCCGCATCGCGGGCGACGTCGACGTCGACGACCCCGAGGCGGTCGGCCCGCCCGACCTCGACGTCTGGACGCGCTTCGTCGGCGCCCCGGACGACCCCGTGATCGACCAGGCGCTGCTCGCCTTCGCCACCGACGGCTTCCTCATCGCCACCGCGATGCGGCCCCATCCCGGGGTCGGCCAGGCGCAGGCGCACGTCACGGTCGCGACCGGGGTCGTCAGCCACACGCTCACCTTCCACGAGCCGGCCGCGGCGGGGGAGTGGCTGCTGCTCTCGCACCACAGCCCCTATGCGGGGCGGGGGCGGAGCTACGGCACGGCCAACGTGTTCCGGGCCGACGGGGCCCTGGTCGCGTCGTTCGTCCAGGACGGGATGATCCGTCCGGCATGATGCTTCTGAGCCACGCTTCCCCGTTCCCGAGGCGATAGCTGTCGGCCCCCGACCCCTATGACCGGCGGTTTCAGGGGGTGGCCGCAACGCATTGGGCGAGTGCTTCGGATGGTGTCAACCAGCCCAGGGTTTGTCGAGGTCGCCCGTTGAGTTCGTCGGCGACGGCGTCGAGGTGGGCTTGGGGGTGAACCGACAGGTCTGTGGCCTTGGGGAAGTACTGGCGCAGCAGCCCGTTGGTGTTCTCATTCGAGCCCCGCTGCCAGGGGCTGTGCGGATCACAGAAGTAGACCTGGACACCGGTATCGACGCTGAATTGCAGGTGGTGGCTCATCTCTTTGCCTTGGTCCCAGGTCAGGCTGCGTCGCAGGGACGCCGGCAAGGTCTGGATCTGGCGGGTCAGCGCCACCCGGACGGCGTGGGCGTCCCGGCCCTCGGGCAGGGCCACGAGCATCACATAGCGGGTGCGGCGTTCCACCAGCGTGCCGATGGCCGAGCCGCTGTTCTTACCGATGATCAGGTCACCTTCCCAGTGGCCGGGCAGCGCCCGGTCTTCGACCTCGGCCGGTCGCTCGCTGACCAGGACCATGTCTTGGATGTGGCCGTGCCGGTCACTGGGTCCACGCCGGGGTCGACGGCGAGCTCGGCCGGTGCGCAGCGCTCGGTGCAGCTCACGGCGCAGACCACCCCGTCCCTGCACGAACAGCGACTGATAGATCGTCTCATACGACACCCACATCTCCGGATCCTCGGGGTGGTCGAGGCGCTGCCGGCGAGCGATCTGCTGTGGCGACCAGCGCCGTTCCAGACCGGACTCGACAGCTTCTCGCAGCCGCGGCGAAGCGACCAGCCGAGGCAGCTTGGGACGCTGCGCCTCCCGGCCAGCGCGAGCCTCGGCTTCCCATCCCCGGTAACCCCCAGGGCCCCCGTTGTGGGCCACCTCCCGGCTGACCGTGGACGGCGCCCGGCCCAACCCCCCGGCGATCGCCCGCAACGACAGACCCGCCGCCAGCCCCCGGGAGATCTCCTCCCGCTCGTCGGCCCGCAACGCCAGCCTCGACCGGCTACGCCGCCACACCGACACGCCACCCGATGCCGCCGACACCCGCGACACCGACTGCTTCGAGCGGCCCATCGCCCGGGCCACCCCGGCGATCGGCTCCCCACCACGCAGCCGCCGCCACATCTCCAGCTGCTCATCCAACGACAACCACGGGCCACGACCCACACGCCACCTCCCACACAACACCACCGAATCCCGGACTGCTCACCCAGATGTTGCGCAGACCCCCTGAAACCGCCACCTCGGGAACGACCGATCGACCCCTATCGCCTCGAGTTCGACGGAACGACCGGTCAGGCCGGCTGCGGGGTCACCGGTCGGGGCGCCACGGTGATCGACGGCACCGACAGGGTCGCGCCCTCGCGCAGCACCGCGTGCACCATGGCCACGAGCCGCTCGACGTCCATCAGCGCGCCGCTCAGGTACTGGCGGGCCGCCCACGTCGGGACCACCTCCGCGGCGACCTCGTGGTCCCAGCCTTCGTTGAACTGCGTTCTCGAATCGCCCTCGCCGCCGGCGCAGTCGCCGACGACGAGCCTGGTGAAGCCGATGTCGGGGTGCTCCGCCCGCCAGGCCTCCACCAGCTTGTCGAGGGCCGCCTTGCTGACGGCGTAGGCGCCCAGCCCGGGCCAGGGGGGTGTCTGCGACGCGCTGACCGAGGACAGGTAGACGGCGGCGCCCGACGACGCGGCGAGGTGCGGGACGGCCGCCGCGGTCACCAGCGAGGCGCCGATGACGTTGGTGTCGAACACGCGCCGCCACGTGTCGGCGTCCGTGTCGACCAGCTTGACCAGCGGACCGACCCCGGGCGCGTAGACGAGGGCGTCGATGCCGCCGAGGCCGGCGGCCGCCTCGTCGATGGCGGCGTGGCAGGATGCGGCGTCGGTGACGTCGCACTCGACGGCCAGCGTCCCCGGACCCGCCTCCTTGGCGGCGTCGTCGAGCCGGGCCCGCCGCCGGGCGAGGAGCGCCACCTGGGCACCCCGCCGGGCGAGGCCGACGCCGATGCAGCGCCCGAGACCGCTCGACGCGCCGAGGACCACAGTTCGCACGGTTCCCATCCCCTCGTCGGTATGTGACCGAGATGTTAGTCCAGATGCCAACCCGGCACCTAGCGGCCGAGCAGTCCCCGCTCGATGATGTGGGCGGCCGCGTCGATCGTGGCGGCCGACCGCACCCGCGTCCCGAACGTGCCCAGGAGCGCCACGGTGAGCACGGCCTCGGCGTCGACGTCCCCGAAGCCCCGGGGTCTGAGGAAGTGCGCCATCCGCCGCCGGCCCCAGTCGAGCGCGGCGGCCGAGTCGGATCGCAACGTCGCGTCCTGGAGGGCGGCATCGGCCCACACGCGGATCATCGCCGCCTCGCCGGCCTGGGTGGCGTTGTACCGCCGGAGCCAGCGCCGGACGGCCGCGGGGTTGGCCGTCCCGTCGAGCGCCGCCGAGGGGACGTCGGCCAGGGCGGCAGACACGGTGCGGATCGCCTGCACGGCGAGGACCTGGACGAGACGGTCCTTGCTGTCGAAGTAGCGGTAGAACGCGCCCTTGGACAGGCCGGCGGCGGCGACGACGTCGTTGACGCGCGTCTCGTGGTAGCCGCGGGCCACGAACAGGGCGCGCCCGGCATCCATCAGGGCCTGCAGTGTGCGCCTGCCGGCCGGGGTCAGCTGGCGCGCCGCGCCGTCGTGCTCGAGGGCCTCCCGCATGACCGGGCTGAACTCGAGCGCCGGCGGCCGGCGGCGGGCGGGCGGGTGCACGTTCACGGCCTGGAGGCCGAACAGGGTGCGGTGCACGACGTCGGCGATCGCGTCGTCGACCCGCTCGGCAGGGTACGCGGCGGCCGCGGCCGAGCGCAGGATGCGGGCGTTGTCGAAGGTCCGGGGGATGCACCCGAGCAGCAGCGTGAGCACCGGGTCGAGCTGCCGTGGCGGCAGGGTCGTGGCCGTCAGCCGGGAGCGGAAGGCGGCGACGTGCCGCTCGCCCGTGCGGGCCGAGCCGCCCGCGACCGCGGCGTCGCTCTCGGCGGCGGTCTGGAACACGACGAAGACCGGCTCGTAGCGCTCGTAGATGTCGGAGTACCGGGCGACCCAGGCCCTGATCGACCGCCAGCCGTCGGCGTCGGGCGTCACCATCCCGAGCGCCTCGGTGGACGCGGTCAGCTGGCGCGCCACCTGGCCCGTGAGGTGGCGGAACACGTCCTCCTTGCCCGAGAAGTACTGGTAGAACGACGCCCGCGAGCACCCGGCGAGCTCGGTGATCCGGGCGACCCCGCACTGGTGGTAGCCCTCCTCGCCGAAGACCCGCAGGGCGGCGTCGACGATGCGCTGCTGCGTCCGCTGCCCGCGGGCCCCGACGCGGGGGTTGTCGGAGAACGGCGCGCGGCGCACCACGTCCGAGTCGCCGTCGACGGGCCGGTCGTCGTCGGCGACGGCGCCGGTGCCGGCGCCGGCCGGCGCGGCTACGGGATCGCTGGGGGGAGGGGGAGGAGCCATGCGTCGCCGGCTACCCGTCGGCCCGCACCTTGTCCTTGACGGAGGGGACGATGGGGGGTGCGTCCTTCCAGTGCGGGATGCCCGAGTCCTCCTTGGCGACGGGGTAGCCGTCGTCGTTGACCTGCGCCCAGTGGGAGTGGTTCAGCTCGTGCAGCGTGAAGCAGGCGTTGAGGGCGTTGTAGAAGCCCATGTTGTCGACGGACTGGTTGACCGCCTCCTTGACGAGCAGCGCGGTCATCGTCGGGAGCTGGGCGATGCGCCGGGCGAGCTCCACCGTGCGGTCGCCGAGGTCGGCGGCCGGGAAGACCTTGCTCACCATGCCGAGGGCGTGCGCCTCGTGCGCGTCGATCGAGTCGCCGGTGAGCATGAGCTCCTTCGCCTTCCGGGGCCCGAACTCCCACGGATGGGCGAAGTACTCGACGCCGCACATCCCGAGCCGGGTGCCGACCACGTCGGCGAAGCGGGTGTCGTCGGCGGCGACGATGAGGTCGCAGGCCCACAGCAGCATGAGGGCCGCGGCGTAGACGTCGCCGTGCGCCTGGCCGATGGTGATCTTGCGGAGGTTGCGCCAGCGGCGGGTGTTGTCGAAGAAGTAGTGCCACTCCTGCAGCATCAGGCTCTCGGCCCCCTTGCGGGTGCCCCCGTTGATCGTCCGCGTGGGATGCTGGCTGGGGCCGGGGGTGTACTCCTCGATCGACACCTTCGACCCCATGTCATGGCCGGACGAGAACATCTTTCCCATGCCGCCGAGGATGACGACCCGCACGTCGTCGTCGGCCTCGGCCCGCAGGAAGGCGTCGTTGAGCTCCACGAGCATCCCGCGGTTCTGGGCGTTGCGGGCGTCGGGCCGGTTCAACATGATGCGGGCGATGCGACCCTCGTCGATCGTCTCGTAGAGCACGAACCTGTCGTCGGTCATCGTTCCCCTCCGTGTGGGCACCGCAGTCCTAGGTGTGACCCTACTGTTAGACTGGCTCGTTTGCGCCAGCTACCATCGCGGACTCAACCAGCAGACGGACATCGAGGGGTTCCATGAAGCTGCGACCCGGACTGAAGCTGCACAGCGCGGTGTGCGACGCGCAGGTCGTCGTCGTCAAGGCTCCGTCGGACGATGTGGAGGTCGGCTGCGGCGGCGCGCCCCTGCTCCAGGACGGGCAGGAGCCCGACGGGGCCGCGGCCCTCGACCCGTCGGTGGGCCACGGCCCCCTGCTCGGCAAGCGGTACGCGGACGACGACCTCGGCCTCGAGCTGCTGTGCACCCGGGCCGGCACGGGCGCCCTGACGGTCGACGGCCGCCCGCTTCTGCTGAAGGGCGCCAAGCCGCTGCCCTCGTCGGACTGAGCGCGGGCCGCCGGCGTGAACCTGCTCCTCCTGCTCGACATGGTCGCCGCGGGCCGCGGGGACGAGGTCGCGGTGCAGGCCGGCGGCGACCGGCTCACCGCGGGCCAGCTGCTCGCCGGCGCGTGGGCGGGGGCCGAGGCGGCGGCGGGCGCCTCGGCGCTGGCCTACGTGGGCACCAACGGCCTCGCCTTCCCGATCGGGTTGTTCGCGGCTGCGGCCGCGGGCGTGCCGTTCGTGCCGCTGAACTACCGGCTGAGCCACGACCAGCTCCACGATCTCCTCGCCCCGCTCGGCGACACCGTGGTGGTCGCCGAGGGCGAGGTGGCGGAGGCGCTCGCCGCCCGGGCCCACCGGGTGCTCGACACGACGGAGTTCCTGGCCACCGCGCGGGCCGGCGGTGCGGTGGGCGAGGCGCCCGCGGAGGGCGAGGGTCCGGCGGTCCTGCTCTACACGAGCGGCACGACCGCGGCGCCCAAGGCGGCGGTGCTGCGGCACCGTCATCTCATTGCGTACGTCATCGGCACGGTCGAGTTCGCCGGCGCGGGCCCGGACGAGGCGGTGCTGGTCAGCGTCCCGCCGTACCACGTCGCCGGGCTGGCCAACCTGTTGAGCAACCTCTACCTGGGCCGCCGCATCGTCTACCTCGCCCAGTTCGACGCCGCCGCCTGGGTCGAGGCGGTGCGGCGGGAGGGGATCACCAACGCGATGGTGGTGCCCACGATGCTGGCCCGCATCTGCGACGTGCTCGACGCCCACGGTGCGGGCCTGCCCAGCCTGCGGGCGCTCTCGTACGGCGGCGCCCGCACGCCGGCCCCGGTGCTGCAGCGGGTGATGGCCCTTCTGCCCGACGTCGACCTCACGAACGCCTACGGGCTCACCGAGACCAGCTCGACGATCGCCGTGCTCGGGCCCGACGATCACCGCGCCGCCCGGGACGGCGATCCCGCGGCCACCGCCCGTCTGTCCTCGGCGGGGCGGGTGCTGCCCACGATCGAGGTCGAGGTCCGGGGCCCGCTCGGCGACCCGCTGCCCGCCGGCGAGCTCGGCGAGATCTGGGTGCGGGGCGAGCAGGTCTCGGGGGAGTACGCCGGCCGTGATGCGCCGCTCGACCCGGAGGGCTGGTTCCCGACGCGGGACCGCGGCCGGCTCGACGCCGACGGGTACCTGTACATCGAGGGCCGGAGCGACGACACGATCATCCGGGGCGGCGAGAACATCGCGCCGGCCGAGATCGAGGAGGTGCTGCTGCAGCACCCCGACATCGCGCAGTGCGCGGTCGTCGGTGTCCCCGACGAGGAGTGGGGCCAGCGCATCGCGGCCGTCGTCGTGCCTCGGCCCGGCGCGGCCGTCGACGCCGACGAGGTCCGGGCCTTCGCCCGCCGGTCGCTCCGGGGGTCGAAGACACCGCAGATCGTCACGTTCGCGGAGGCGTTGCCGTTCACCGAGACCGGCAAGCTCCTGCGCCGGGTCGTCCAGGCGGACCTGCTGGCCACCGGCTGAGCGCCCATCTCGGTCGCGGGGGCGCCGGGCACCGCGGCGTGCTACCGTCGTGACCCAGTTGTTAGTTCACGTGGAACGGCCCGCGGGCTGATCCGCCGATAGGGGTCGATCCACCGTTCCCGAGGCGAATAGTGGTCGGCCCCCGGACCCGTATCGCCTCGGGAACCGGATAGCGGCCCCTGGACGACCCGGTAGGTCTTCATTCCGTCCCCCTGTACGTCGGCGGGACCCAGCTCGGAGCCCGCTTCTCCATGAACGCCCGCATGCCCTCGCGCGGCTCGGGCGAGTGGTCGAGCGCCCAGAACATCGTCTGGTAGTCGATGTCGCCGTAGCGCTGGTTGAGCATGCGCTTCACGTGCATCCGCGCCTCGGGCGCCGTCTGCAGGACCTGCTGCGCGGCCTCGACGGCTGCGGCCCGCAGGTCGTCGTG
>JBKPHT010000197.1:0-11950 GCA_046730015.1 Actinomycetota bacterium | reverse complement strand
GCCCGGGCGCGGCCGGCCTGCGCCTCGGCGCGCCGGGGCGCGCCCGCCGGCAGCAGATCGAGAGCGCGGCGGTGGTAGTCCGCCGACACCAGCGGCGCCGTCGCCCCGACCGCCCGTCCCGCCTCGAGCAGCACCTCGGCGGCCCCCGCGTCGCCGGGCTCGGCCGAGGCGGCCACGTGCGTGGCCAGCTCGAGCACGTCGAGGACCTTGCCGCCGCGGCGCGCCACCGCCAGGTCGGCGGCGATGGCGGCGTGGATGCGCCGGCGCTCGGCCGGACCGATGTCGTCGTAGAGCCTGTCGCGCAGGATCGAGTGGGTGAACTCGTAGCCGCCACCCGCCGCGGGCGCCAGCAGACCCGCGGCGACCAGCCGGTCGAACGACTCGGCCACCCCGCCGCCCGACAGCCCGGTGAGCCGCTCCGCCAGCCCGAGGTGGTGGAGCGAGAAGCGGCCGAACACGGCGACCACCTTGGCCAGCTCGAGGTCGGCCGCGGTGCCGAGCACGAGCCGCCGCAGCAGGGCGGTCGACCGGGGCAGCTGGGCCGCGGGAGCGCCGGGGACGAGCCGGGCCTGCCCGCCCTCGACCGCCACGGCGCCGGCGTCCACCAGCGCCTGCGCGACCTCGCCGGCGAAGAAGGGGTTGCCCCGGCTGGCGGCGAGCACCGCGTCCGTCAGGCCCTCGTCGAGCTCGGCCCCCATCACCGCGGCGGCGAGCGCCCGGGTGTCGGCCCGGTCGAGGGGCTCGAGGTCGACGACCGATCCCCGGCCGTCGAACGCCATCCGCTCGCAGAGCTGCTCGAGCTCGGCGGCGCCCCCGCCGGGCCGCAGGGTCACCACGGTGAGGACGGGCAGGCCGGCAAGCCGGATCAGCAGGGCGGCCAGGGCCAGCGACTCGCCGTCGGCCACGTGGAGGTCCTCCAGCACGAGGACGAGCGGTCCCCCGCCGGCGAGGGCCCGGAGCAGGCGGGTGGCCGCCGTGAACACGGCGGTCAGCTGCTCGGCGTCGGCCTCCGCGTGGTGGCCCTCCATGGCGGCACGCAGGCCGTCGGCCTCCGCCGCGCCGGGCCCCTCGGGGTCGAGCCGGGCGAGGAGGTCGCGGAACGCGGCGAACGGGATGCCGTGGTCGAGGTCGTCGGCCCGGCCGAGCACCACGGGGTGACCGAGCTGCCCGGCCGCATCCGCCAGCTCGGCGACCAGGCGCGACTTGCCGATGCCGGCCTCGCCGCGGACCAGCAGCGACGCCGGGGTCCCGCGTGCGCTGCGCGTCAGTTGCTCCCGGGCGACCGCCAGGTCGAGGTCTCGCCCGACCAGCGGCGGCGTGCTCACCGTCGACACTGCCCCCCTTTCGCCGGGAGTGTAGGACGGCGCCACGGTGCCGGCGCGGGGTCGACGTGTAGGGAGCCCCCCACTACGGCTCGCCGCCCGCGCGGCGCACACTGGAGGCAGAGGGGTCGACCAGGGGGTACGAGCGATGGATGTGCAGGGCCACTGTGACGACCGGTTCGCCGGCGTCGCCGAGGAGTTCGAGCGCAACCTCGCCGAGCGGGGCGAGCTGGGAGCGTCGGTCGCGATCACGGTCGGCGGTGAGTCGGTGGTCGACCTGTGGGGCGGCCACGCCGACCCCGAGCGCACCCGTCCCTGGGAGAAGGACACGCTGTGCGTGGCCATGTCCACGACCAAGGGCGCCACCGCGCTGGCGGCCCACCTGCTGGCGGGGGCCGGCGAGCTGGACGTCGACGAGCCCGTCGCCACCTACTGGCCCGAGTTCGCGGCGGCCGGCAAGGACCGCGTGCTCGTCCGCCACCTGCTGAACCACCAGGCCGGGCTGCCCGCGCTGCGCGATCCCGTCCCGCCCGGCGGCTTCTACGACTGGGACGACGTGGTCGGACGGCTGGCCGCGGAGGCGCCGTTCTGGGAGCCGGGCACCCGGCACGGCTACCACGCCCTCACCTTCGGCTTCCTGGTCGGCGAGGTGGTGCGGCGGGTCACCGGCCGCAGCCTCGGCCGGTTCGTCGCCGACGAGATCGCCACACCGCTGGGCCTCGACCTCTACGTCGGGCTGCCCGACGGGCTGGCCGACCGGGTCGCCCGGCTCATGCCCCCGCCCGACCCCCGGCCCGGCGACCCGCTCCCCCGCTTCCTGGTGCAGGCCATGACCGAGCCGGATTCGATCCCCGGGCTCGTGATGCTGAACAACGGCGGCTACCTGGTGCCGGGCGAGTGGGACTCGCCGGCGGCGCTGGCCGCCGAGCTGCCGGCTTCGGGTGGGGTCATGAACGCCCGGGCCCTCGCCGGCATGTACCGGGCCATCGTGCACGACCGCCAGATCGGGCGGTACACCCTCGAGGCCGAGGACGTCGCCCGCATGGGCGCCGTGCAGTCGGCCGGCGGCGAGGACGCGGTGCTCGCCAGCCCGGGCCGGTGGACGCTGGGGTACCTCAAGGGCGGGGCGACGCCGGCCGGGGTGGAGCCGGCGACCGTCATCTCGCTGAGCGAGGAGGCGTTCGGGCACACCGGCAACGGCGGGTCGATCGGGTTCGCCGACCCTGGTTGCGACATGTCGTTCGCCTACGTGATGAACCAGATGTCGGCGGCCATGGGCCTGGGGCCGACCGGGCAGTCGCTGGTCGACGCCACCTACCGGGCCCTCGGCTACCACCGGGCCCGGTACCAGACGTGGGTCCGCTAGGGCGGGGACGGGACGATGCCACGACTCGAGCTCGACATCGCCGTCGACCGGCGGCCGGCGACGGACGGCAGCGCAGGCGGCGGGACGGACGGCGCGGCCGGCGACGGTCCCCAGGTCAGCGGCACGGTCCTCGGCCCCGACGGTCGCGTGTCGGCCTTCGTCGGGTGGGTCGGCCTGCTGGCGCTGCTGCAGCAGGCGATCGCCGAGCCGGCGCCCGGCCCCTCGTCGACGCCGGGGACGGGCTGATGCGCCTGTCCGCACGATCGCTGACCGTCAGCTACGGCGGCGTGCGCGCCGTCGACGGCGTGTCGCTCGACCTGGAGGCGGGCATCCTGACCGGCCTCATCGGGCCCAACGGGGCCGGGAAGACCAGCCTGATCGACGCCCTGTCGGGCTTCGTCTCCTACGAGGGCTCGGTCGAGCTCGGCGGGGTGTCGCTCGACGGCCTGCCCCCGCACCAGCGGGTGCGCCGGGGCCTGGCGCGCAGCTTCCAGTCGGTCGAGCTGTTCGACGACCTGGACGTGCGGGGGAACCTGCTGGTCGCCGCCGAGCGCCTCACCGTGTGGGGCGCGCTGCGCGACCTGGTCGTGCCCCGGCGCTCGGCCACCGCGGCCCGGCTCGACCGGGCGGTCGACGTCGCCGGGGTCGGCCACCTGCTCGGCCGGCGCACGGGCGAGCTGTCGGAGGGCGAGCGCAAGCTGGTGGGGCTGTGCCGGGCGCTCGTCACCGACCCGGCCGTGCTGCTGCTGGACGAGCCGGCCGCCGGCCTCGACACGGGCGAGAGCGCCCGGCTCGGCGAGCGGCTGAGGGCGGTGGTCGACGCGGGCACGGCCGTGCTGCTGATCGACCACGACATGGACCTCGTGCTCGACGTCTGCGACGTCGTGCACGTCGTCGACGGCGGACGGCACATCGCGGTCGGGACGCCGGCCGACGTCCGCGGCGACGAGCTGGTCGTGGCCGCCTACCTGGGGGTCGACCACCAGTGAGCGAGCGGAGCGAGCGAACCATCAACACAGTGCGTTACTCGGCACGAAGTGCCGATGGCTCACTGCGTGCATCCCGAAGGGTGCACCAGTGAGCTCGCTTCTGGAGGTGCGGGACCTGCACGCCGGCTACGGCCGCACGGTGGTGGTGCGCGACCTGTCGCTCACCGTGGAGCCGGGCGAGATCGTTGCCCTCCTGGGCCCGAACGGCGCCGGCAAGACGACGACTCTCATGACCGTGGCCGGGCTGCTGCCCGCGCTCGCCGGCGAGGTCCGCCTGTTCGGCGGGCCCGTCGACACCGCGGCGCCGCACCGCAACGCCCGGCGGGGCCTCGGGTGCGTCACCGAGGACCGGGCGCTGTTCGGCGGGTTGAGCGTCCGGGACAACCTGCGGCTGGCCGCCCGGGACGACGGCCCCGCCCGGGCCCGCCGGTCCCGCTCCGACCTCGCCGACGTGGCCCGCTACTTCCCGGCGCTCGGACCGCTGGCCGACCGGCGGGCCGGACTGCTCTCCGGCGGCGAGCAGCAGATGCTGGTCATCGCCCGGGCCCTGGCGGCCCGGCCCCGGCTGCTGCTCGTCGACGAGATGAGCCTGGGCCTGGCGCCGAAGATCGTCGACCAGCTCGCCACCGTGCTCCGCCGGGTAACCGACGACCTGGGCATCGGCGTGCTGCTGGTCGAGCAGCACGTCCCCGTGGCCCTGTCGATCGCCGACGCGGCGGTCGTCCTCGCCCACGGCGAGGTCGTGGCCCGCGGCCCCGCCGCCGCCCTCGCCGATCGCCCCGACCTGCTCCAGGCGAGCTACCTGGGGTCCTGAGCGAGCGCGGCCCCTCACGCGAGCGCCTCCAGCACCTTGGCGAGGTCCTCCGTCACGGCGTGGAGGTGCCGCGGGTCGTCGCTGGCCGGCTCCAGGCGGCGGAGCTCCTGCCCGAGGGCCAGGATCAGCTCCCGGTAGGTGGCCGCCCGATCGGGATCGGTCCGGCGCAGGGCGCGGGCGGCCGGCACGGCGTCGCGCGTCAGCGTCGCCAGGACGGTGACCGCCTCCCGGGCGGTGAGCCCCCCGTCGAGCACCTTCGTCGCGGTCTGGATGACCTGTTCGACGATTACGCGCACACGCCGAACTCTAGGAGCGGAGTCTGTCAAGGGCCGGCGATGGACCTGGTCGCCGGCGGTGGCGTGATGCACGATGTCAGCGTCCGTCTGGGGAGGCAGGCTTCACGGCGGAAGGCGGCGGCCAATGCGAAGGTTCCTCACGATCCTCCTGGGATCGACAGCGTCAGTGCTCCTGGCCATCGCGGTCGTGGCTGCCTGTGGCGACGACTCCGACCCCCGGAGCTCGGAATCCTCCGACACCACCGCTCCGGATACGACGGCCCAGGCCCGACCGTCGCGAGTCCGAGCCACGACGTCCGCACCGCCGTCCACGACCGCGAGCACCTCGCCCGAACCTGCGGCCGAGGACACCACGATCCCGCCCGACGATGCGTACGCCGGCTGTTCCGAGCTCGGGACGGATGCCGTCGCGCTCCAGCACGCCTTCGAGGAAGGGCATCAGCCGTGGCGGGGCTCCCCGGAGTCGGTGGCCGAGGCCGGCGCTGCCTGCGCCATCGACACCGCACCAGGGACCCTCGAGGCGGTCGGCGAGAACCGCTACCGGGCGAGCGACACCGCCACGGGCGAGCAGGTCATCGTCGAGGTCGCCCAGCCCCTCGGCCCGGGGACCGTCTGGCTCATCGCCAGCGTCACGGCGACCTGACCGACGTCACCGATCGGCACTAGACGGCCACGTCCAGAGCGTCGGCGGACTCCCCCGGCTCCCCGCCGGCGGCCGCCGGCGCAATCGCGGACTCGGCCCGGCGTCGGCGGACGACGGCACGGACGAGCCACCGCTCGCGCCGAGCGCCGCGGGCGGCGACCACGAAGTCGATGGCGCGGCCCACCGCGGCGCCCAGCACCTCCGGGTCGGTCGCGCACATCGCGTGGCCACCCTCGACCTCGACGACCGCCCCGCCGAGCGCCGCGGCGGTGGCCCGCTGCTTATCGGGTCCGACGGCCCGGTCGCGGCACGTGACCACCGACGCGGCGGGCACGCTCAGCTCGCCGAGCCACGGTCGGGCGTCGAACCCGGCGATGGCTCGGCCGGCTCCCACGATGTCGGCCGGATGCAGCCGCTTGGCCTCACCGGCCATCCAGGGCGCGAGCTCGGCCAGGTCGCCCAGCACCGCCGGCCGGCTGCGCACCACCTCGCGGAGCACGCGGTCGGGCACCCCGGAACGCACCAGCGCGCCCAGCACGTGCACCGCGGCGGTGAGCCCCCGCCCCAGGCCGGTCCGGGCCAGCTCGGCGGCCGACGCCACCATCACCAGGCCCCGCACGCGGCCGGGGTGGCGTCGGGCCATCAGCAGCGCGGTCGCGCCGCCCATCGAGTAGCCCACGACCACGGCCTCCCTCACCCCCAGCTCGCGCAGCAGCCCGGCGGCGTCGTCGGCGCAGTCCTCGAGGCTGAACGGCTCGGTGCTGCGGATGCCCCGACCGTGGCCCCGGACGTCCATCGCCAGCACGTGGTAGCGACCGGCCAGCGCCTCGAAGGTGCCCGGCCAGTTGAGGTCGGCCGACGCCATCCACCCGTGAAGCAGCAGCACGGTCGGCGCGCCGGGCGGACCGGCCGAGTAGCGGACGAACACGTCGCCGCGGCCGGGGACCCGCACGATCGCGCCCAAGGGCAGCGCAGGGCCGACCGGCTGGATCGCCCGCTGCCGGTCCCGTCGGGCCCGCCGCCAGAACACACTCGGTTCACGTACTCGTACTACGGCCATCGCCACCGTCACCTCACGATCGGTTGCCCCCAGTCAGACCAGTCAGACACGCTAGATGTTTCAAGCGCCGATGGCGCTATGACACATGGCACGCCGCCGATTCGGGCCGGCGAGGCCGGGGCCCGGGGTCAGGTGCGCTGCTTCCACCCGTTCCAGTATGTGACGGCCTCGACCGGCTTGCGGTCCGCCGGCCGGAAGTCGCCGCTCACGTGGGCGACCGGCAGCAGGGCCACCATCGTGACGGTGTCGGGGACGCCGAGCAGCTCCGCCGCCTCGCGCTCGTGCTGCAGGTGCAGGGTCGTGTAGGCGGAGCCGAGGCCCCGGCTACGGAGGGCGAGCATGAAGCTCCAGACCGCCGGCAGGATCGACCCGTAGAACCCCGCAGTGTCCGCTGTCGTCGGCTGCTCGGGCAGGCGGCTGAGCAGGCACGGGATCACGTGCACCGGCACCTCGTGCAGGTGCTCGGCCAGGTAGTCGGAGCTCCGCAGGATGGCATTGTCGTCGTCCCCGCCGGCCGCCACGACGGCCGCCTTCTGCATCTCGATGTACGGCCCGTAGCCCTTGCGGTAGATGTCGGCCAGGCCGGCCCGCACCTCGGGGTCGTCGACCACCAGCCAGCGCCAGGGCTGGGTGTTGCCGCCCGACGGCGCCTGCGTGGCCACCCGCAGGCAGTCGAGCACGACCTCGCGCGCCACCGGCCGCCCGAGGTCGAGGCGCCGGCGCACCGCCCGCGTCGTGGTCAGCAGCCGGTCGGTCTCGGCCAGGTCGAAGCCGGCGGCCGGGCCTGCGCTGGTGGGGGTGGTCATGATGGTGCTCCTGCGATCACGGGCGGCGGCTCGGCGCCGGCCGGGCGGTCGGATGGGGTGGTCGTGGCGCGGCCGCGCCCGAGGGGCGGTCGCCGGTGTCCGGTCACCCGCGACCGCACGCTGCCGGCGATGCCGCCCGGGTTGAGGACCGCGGTCGCCACCAGCAGGATGCCCGACACCAGCAGGTAGTGCTCGCCGATGTCGGTGGTGCGGTCGAGGACGACGTAGCCGATGCCGAGTGGGGCCAGCATGCCGGCGACCAGGGCGCCCCCGACGCTGGTGATGCCACCGAGGTAGGCGAACGCCAGGAGCGTGAGGCTGACCGACACGCCGAACGAGTCGGCGGAGAGCTGGCCGCGGCTGTAGCCGATCAGCGCTCCGCCCAGCCCGGCGAGGAAGGCCGACACCCCGAACGCCAAGAGCTTGGCCGCAGCGACGTCGACCCCGACCGACGCCGCCGCCCGCTCGTTGGACCGCACCGCGAGCAGAGCCCGCCCCGTGCCGCTGCGGCCGAGGTTGGCCACCGCCAGCGCGGCGAGCGTGAGCACGACCAGGACGAGCGCCCCGAACTGCCACCGGGCCAGCTCGGCCCCCCGCCGCACCGCCAGGTCGACGCCGAAGATCCGGGCGTCCGGGATGAGGTTGCCGCTGGCGGCGGTCAGCCGGGGGTTCTGGAACACGAGCTGCTCGATCGCGACGCCGGCGGCAAGGGTGACCACCGCGAGCTGGACGCCCCGCACCCGGAGCGCGGGCACCGCCACGAGCAGCCCCAGCGCGGTGGCGGCCAGCGCAGCGGCGAGGAGTGACAGCGGGAACGGCAGCCCGGTGCCGATCTTCGACAGGACGAAGCCGGCCGAGCCGGCGAACGCCGCCTGGGCCAACGAGATCTGGCCCACGAAGCCAGTGAGGACCACCAACGACAGCGCCATGAGGGCGACGATCATCGACGTGATCACGCCGAACCGGTAGCTGCCGTCGGTCAGAAGCAGGGCGGCGAACCCCCCGGCGACCAGGCCGGCGACGACAGGCGGCCGGACGCGCGGCGTCGGCACCGACGGCAGCGGGTCGACGGTCGCCGATCCCCGTCCCGGCAGCCGTCGCCCGAGGACGAACAGGGTGACCACGATGACGAGCAGGGGCACCGTCTCGGCGACGCCCACGGTCGCCCAGTCGGGCCACCAGTCCTTCGACGACAGGAAGGTGATCTCCGACTCGACCGCGCCCAGGGCCAGTCCCGCCGCACAGGCGACGCCGACCGACGTCAGCCGGCCGACGAGCGCGCACGCCAGGCCCGGCACCACCATCAGCGTCCAGCTCACGGGGTCGAGGCCCACCGACGGCGCCACCACCATGGCGACCGAGCCGCCCACGACGGCGGCCAGCACCCAGGTAGCGGCCGCCAGCCGGTCGGGCGACCAGCCGAGGAGGATCGCGCCCCGCTCCGACTCGGCGGCCGCCCGGGTAGCCAGGCCGGTGCGGGTGTACCGGCCGTATGCCCACAGCAGCACGGCGATGACCGCGACCAGGACGGCGAACCAGATGCGGTCCTCGGAGAAGGTCAGCGAGCCAAGGTGCACCGGGTCGTCGGGCAGCGCGGGCGGGACGGCCCGGCGGCCGGTGCCGAAGCGCAGCACGACCAGCGCCTGGAGGACGATGGCCACGCCCACCGAGGCCACGACCTTGGCGAGGGGCGGCGCCGACCGCAGCGGGCGGAACACCGCGACGTGGAGGACCAGCCCCAGGGCCGCCGCCACCGCCACCCCGGTGAGCAGCGCCGGCCACACCTGCAGCCCCCCGCCGAGGTCGACCCGGCCGACGGGCAGGACCAGGTCGCCCTGGCGGCGCAGCTCGTCGTAGACGAACGCCGCCCACATCGCCATGGCTCCCTGGGCGATGTTGATGACGCCCGTGCCCCGGTAGGTGGTGACCAGGGCCATGGCCAGCGCCGCGTAGGCGGCGCCGGCCCCGAGCCCCACGATGAGGAACAGCAGGTGGTCGGTCATCCGAGCAGCCCGGTCACGTCGACGTAGTCGTCCGTGACCGCAGCGACCGAGCCGTCGTCCTGCACCTGGAAGAACAGCAGGTCGGTGCTGCACGCCGAGTTGCCGGGGAGCACCGAGCGGTCGCAGCTGATCGTGGGCCCGACGTAGCTGTCGAAGCCGGTGGTCGCCCGCAGGGCGCCGGCGACCGATGCGCCGTCGACGGGACCGTCGATCGTGGCCATGATCCTCGTCAGGTTGATGAGGTCGGCGAAGCTGATGATCGCGTTGCCGGGGATGAGGTCCTCGTGGCCGGCGTCGCGCATGACCGCGCCGTACTCCTCGAGCTCCGCCTGCTTGGCGGCCGGCGCCGAGTCGAGGTCGCCGGGATGCCAGTGGTCGGCGTCGGTGTCCACCCCGACCGCGTCTTCGCCGAGGGCGTCGTACAGGCCCACGCACGACGCGGCCAGGATGCGACCCTGGTAGCCGGCGTCGCGCAGGGCGCCGATCATCTCGGCGCACTGGGCGTCGGTGGCGGCGATGGTGCCGCTGACGTCCGGGTTCTCCGAGACGGCCGTGGCCGCCAGCACCGCCCAGTTGGGCGAGGCCGCGTCGTAGTACACGGTCTTGTAGTCGATGCCCAGCGCAGCGCTGGTCGGCTCGAGCGAGGCGTCGGTGAAGGCGTGGCTCGAGGGCTCGTCGGGCAGGAACCAGGTCACCGACTCCGCCCCCTCGTCCGCGTAGAACTGCAGGGCGGCGGCGCCGTAGGCGAGGGCGGCGGCGCCGAAGTAGGTCGCGTTCTCGTCGAACATCCGGGCGGGACCGAACTGCACGTGCCCCACCAGGGGGATCCCGGCGTCGGACAGGATCGGCAGCATGGCGTCGCCGCCCAGGTCGGTGCCCTCGACCACAGCCACCACGCCGGCCTCGACGAATTGGTTGGCGCAGTCGATCGACGCCTCGGGCGAGCCGTCCGTCGCGCACCGGGTCACCTGCAGCGGGCGGCCCTCGACGCCGCCGAGGTTGGTGTTGATGTAGTCCTCGGCGACCTCGTTGCCGACCCGCAGCTCGGGCACCGAGAAGGCGCCGCCCTCGCTGTTGACGAAGCCGACCGGGATCGGCTCGCCGGTCGCCTGGGTCCCGGCGCTGGTGGCGGTCGTGTCGCCGAGGTCCGATCCCGAGCCCGATGTGGTCGAGTCGTCGTCGGAGCAGGCGACGGCGGTGCCGAGCGCCACGAGCAGCGCCACCGCGAGGAGCCGCTGGTGCTTCCGACCGTGAGAGAAGCGGTTCATCGCTCATGTCCCCCTCTTGTGTCGAGCCTGTCCCGGCCCGTGTGACCAGCGTCCGCCGTCGACGTGGGGTGCGGTAGTAGGGGGCGCCCTACTTCGACCCCCAGCACGTCGACCCTCAGCGCAGCTCGAAGACGTCGTAGACGAGCGTCGTGCCGTCGAAGCTGCCCTTGGCCACCGCCTGGACGCGGTTCAGCCAGCGGTAGCGGTCGTCGCCCGTGTCGAAGCGGGGCGTGGCGTAACACCGGCGCGCCCCGGCCGGCGGAGACGTCGACCCGCCCGGTGTAGTGCACGAACACCGGCGCCCCGTCGTCGGTCTCCATGAGGGCCCGCACGTCGAGGCTCCCGGTCCCGTCGGGCCCGACGACCATCCAGTCGGCGTTCGCCCGCCCGACGACGGTCCCGCACAGGCGGTCGCCGCGGAACGACCCGTCCTCGACCTCGAAGATCCACCGGTCACCGGCGGGCGTCCCGGCCATGACGTGCGGCGTCCGCAGCACGGCCGACATCCGCCCCAGCGGCACGAGCTCGAGCGGCGCGGGCTCGTTTCGCTCGCTCACGACAGCGACAGGCCGCCGCTCACGGCCAGCGTGTGGCCGGTGACGAACGAGGCGTCGTCGGACGCCAGGTAGGCGACCGCCGCCGCCACCTCGTCGGGGCGCCCACACCGCCCCAGCAGGGTGGCGTCGATCATCCCCTGCCGGATGCGGGCGCCGAGCGGGTCGCGCGTGAGCCCGGCGAGCATCGGCGTGTCGATGGGGCCGGGCGCCACCGCGTTGCAGCGGACACCGTGGCGCGCCGTCTCGCGGGCGATCGCCTTGGTGAACCCGATCACCCCGGCCTTGGCCGCCGCGTAGATCGCGCCGCCCACCATGCCGACCCGGCCGGCCTCGCTGGCGATGTTGACGATCGCGCCCCGCCGGCGTTCGACCATCGCGGGCAGCACCGCGTGGGTGCAGGCGATGGTGCCCGTGAGGTTGACGGCGATGACGGGAGCCCAGGTGGACTCGTCGGTGTCGAGGAACAGCGCGGCACGGTCGCCGCCCGCGTTGTTCACGAGCACGTCGACGGGGCCGAACGCCTCGGCCACGTGGGCGATCGCCGCCCGCACCGCGGCCGGGTCGGTGACGTCGAGCGCCACCGCCTCGCCGTCGATGTCGGCGGCCAGCTTCTGGGCACCCTCGTCGTCGCGGTCGGCGACCACCACACGGGCACCTTCGGCCGCCAGCCGGCGGGCGGTGGCGGCGCCGATGCCCGACGCTCCCCCGGTCACGAGCGCGAGGGTGCCCGGCAACCGGGCGGGTGTGGGTGTCAGCACACCGCCGATGATCGACCCGCACGCCGCCCGCCGGCAGTAGGCACCGCCCTACACCCCCACCCCGGTGT
>JBKPHT010000196.1:0-3230 GCA_046730015.1 Actinomycetota bacterium | reverse complement strand
ATCCCGAACCGTGTCAGGGCCTTCTTGAGGGGTTGGGCCTCGGTGTCGGTGAGATCGATCATCCGATACCCAACCCGGATCCGCTCCCGCGCTGCAGGCGACAGCTGCACGTGGGGATGGGCCACCATGCTCCGCGCCCTGGCGCTGCGGACGGCGCCTTCGGGAACCGCGACGCCGTGCTGGTAGAGCTCGGCATGGATCCGTTGGCACCACACCGTGCGCTGATCGACCAGCGACTTGTACAACCGCACCCGCTCGCGCCATTCCAACACCGGCTCGGGCGGGATCCAGCTCTCGGGTAGCTCCCTGGCCGCGAGCAGCTCGCGCAACAGCCGGGCATCGGTCCGGTCGGTCTTGGCCCGATGCTTGCGTCCCCTCGCCGCTTGTGTGTCGGCCGGCTCGGCCACATGCGCCTCGAAGCCGGCCGCCATGATCTCCTCGACCACATACCGCCAGCCCGTGCAGCCCTCTACCGCCAACGCCACCTCGCCGTTGGCTCGACGGGCGACGTCCTCGCGTAGCCACCGACGGAACCGACCCCGGTCCGGCTGCCAGATCCGGCCCCGCCACTCCTCGCCCGACACCGTCTCGACCGTGTCGAAGGTGATCTGTCGCCGATGCAGATCCAACCCACATACCATCGCCATCAGGGACCTCCTTGGTCGTGAACGGACGCTTGGCAAACCACATGGTTGTCCGCACACGAGACAAGGAGGTCCTCACACATTGAATGTTCTGGGACACGTCGCGAGACATGCTCGCCGCTCCGACCGCTTCGCTCGCATGGTCGCCGAGCCGACGACGTGAAAGGTGTCGATGCCGCCGGTCGGTGGTCGATCGGTCGCCAGTCGCTGACCGCCCGCTGTGAACGACCTTGGTCGGACCGACCGTGGAAAGCCGGTAGCGGCGGCCACCTCGGGGCAGGAGATGGTTCGCGGTCGCGAACCCCTCTCGCGGCCGGCCAGGTCGAGGATCTGGCATCCGTCGTGAGCAGGAGCGGTGGACCTTGACCGGTGGTCGTCGAGGGAGGACGTTGGTTGTGCTGGGCGGGACACGAGGAGGCAGCCATGTTGATCCAGGTGATCGAAGGCAAGACCCGGGACCCCGACGCCTTGCACGAGCGATTCAGGATCTGGGAGCGCGACCTGATGCCGGGCGCAGTCGGGTACCTCGGGTCCACCGGAGGCTGCACGGCCGCCGCGGACTGCATCATGCTCGCCAGGTTCGAGAACGCCGAGGCAGCTCGGCGCAACAGCGCGCGACCCGAGCAGGACGCCTGGTGGACCGAGACCGAGAAGCTGTTCGACGGCCCGGTCACGTTCCATGACACGACCGACGTGCACGTGATGACCCACGGCCAGATGGACGACGCCCACTTCGTGCAGGTTATGGAGGGCCACGTCACCGACCGGGCTCGCGCCGACGCGCTGAACCAGGAGACTGAGCCGCTCCTGGCCGACGAGCGGCCGGATCTGATCGGTTCGGTGACCGCCTATTACGGGGACGGCGACTACACCGAGGTCGCCTACTTCACCTCCGAGGCCGAGGCACGCGAGGGCGAGCGCAAGGAGATGGCCCCCGAGATGGCCGAGCGCTTCGCTGAGTTCCAGGAGCTCTGGCATGTCGACCGCTACCTCGACATCACCGACCCCTGGCTGACGACCGCTTGAGCCAACGCACCGAGCGTCGAGTCCTGGCCGACTCGGGCACGCGGCCGTCCTCGCCGCGCTGGCGCGAGTCGGTGATGTGAGGGCGCCGGGCGCGGCCCGGCGGTGCCGGCGTGGGCAGTGCTGAACAAGGTGCGCTTCGCGACTCCAAGGTCCACTGTCCCGGCGACGCAGACCGAAGTCGGAATCCACTCCGGCGAGCGGACAACGCCGCCCGTGACCGCGATACCTGGGGTCGGCAGCCGAACACATCGACGGTTGCGGAGGGCGCGCAGAACACGCCGCTCAACTCCAGCTTGCGCGCGCAAGAGCCTGCTGCATGCATCCATGCGAGCTGTGTCTCAGAACGCGCGTCGGCGAGTGACCAGGCCATCCCCCATGTGCCGAAGTGCGTCACGCTCCCGGCGTGCGGGGGCGGTGTGGCATCTGGCCGCTGGCTGGCGTCTCAGGGGCGCCCGGCGTGCGGTACGGCGACCGGGGTGGACGAGGACGACACCGTCGGATGCGCCGCCATCGCTGTAGTGGTTGGCCACGATGTACAGCGTGCGGCCGTCGTCGCCGCCCAGCATGCACGAGAAGCAGCCGCGGTCGGCCACGACGGTGTGCAGCACCTCGCCGCCTTCGGCGACTCGGATGCAACGCTGTCCGGGAACACTGGCGTACCAGATCGCCCCTTCGGCGTCCGCGCAGATGCCGTCGGGAGCCGAACCTGGTCCGAGGTCGGCCCAACCACGCCGGTCCACCAGCTCACCGGAGTCCGTGATCGTCCAGGCTGTCAGCCGGTCCGCGTGCGACTCGGCGAGCACGAGCGTGTCCTCGCCGAGGACGACCATCCCGTTCGGAAACCACACGTCGTCGGCGACCTGGCGGCTGCTGCCGTCGGGCAGCACGACGGTCACGATCCCCGGCTTGGGCTCCTCCCACGGCATCGAGCCCGGCATGTCCACCCACGCCCGGCCGGCGGCATCGACGACGATCTCGTTGAAGGGCTGCCCGCTCGCGCCATACGGCTCCAGGTCCGGCCCTGCCACCAACCCTCACGGGGTACTAGCGACGAGCCGACCGTCGGGAAGCCAGTCGATCGAGAACGGCATCCCCTCCACCCCCGCCACGACCTCGCGGTTTCCGTCGACGTCGAAGACCAGCACCTCACCGGCCATCCAATCGCACATCCAGAACCGGCCGTCGTGCCACCGCGGGGACTCGCCCATCTGAATTCCGGTCGCGAACACCTCAGCCATACCCATCCGACGCCCGCCCCGGTCCAGACTCATCGGGTCCTCCGGCGCAATACGACCGTCACGAACGCGAGATTCCGCTCGGCTGCAGCCGATGTGCCGTGACCAGCACCAGCACTCGGCGATCGGGGACACCCGCAGCTTCCAGAGTCACCGTTCACGTGAGTGACACGCTGTCACCTGGCTCCGATGCGGCCGCTGCGGCACGGCCATGGTGGCCACACCTCGGCAAACGAAGACCGGCGGCGGCAAGCGAGGCGTCTACATCTACGGGAAGGGCGCGACGCAGCGAGCGTACGGATGCGCCAAGACCTCCGGTGGGTGC
>JBKPHT010000195.1:0-4695 GCA_046730015.1 Actinomycetota bacterium | reverse complement strand
GCCGACCAACACGCCGACCCCCGGGCCGGCCAGGATCCAGGCGAGCAGGCCCACCCCGAGCCCCGTCCACATCGCCCGCCGCCGGCTGGGCAGCGCGCCGTCGTAGCGGAAGGCGAGCACGGACGAGTACGGCTCGGCCATGGCGGCCGGCGCGTTGACCACGGTCCGGGGCCGGCGCACGGCCAGCAGGAGGCACGCCAGGGCGGCGACGACCGAGATGACGATGGCGATGTCGACCCGGCGCTGCGGCGTGAACCGGAGGTCGACGGTGAACGAGGCGTCCTCGGGGGTGACCAGCCAGCCGTTGGCGAACCCGTCGATCAGCTGGGGCGGGCCGAGGGAGGCGCCGTCGACCGTCGCCTCCCATCCGGGGTTCATGCTCTGGCCGAGCACCAGCCAGAACGGCTCGTCGGGCGTCGCCCGTTCGACCTCGACCCGCGCCCGGTCGTGGTCGTCGTCGGTCACCGTGACGGTCGGCCCGATCGCCGGGTCGCCGCCGGCCGCCTCGCGGACCAGGGTGGCGTCGGACGTCGAGGCGGCGCCGCCGGCCGCCGACCGCAGCACCAGCCGGTCGACGTCCAGTCCGGAGGCCTTGCCGGCGGCGGTCTCGAGCTCGTGGTCGCCCTCGGCCAGGGCCACGGGGAGGGCGTCGCACGCGGTGAGCGCCAGGGGCCGCCCGGCGAGCGCGTCGGCCATCGGGCCGCTGACCCGGACTGGGACGGCGGCACCGTCGACGGCGACCAGGTCGCTGCGGCACCCGGAGTCGTAGGTGGCGGGCAGGGCCGGCACGGTGGGGCCGGGCAGGCCGATCTCGGCGATGGCGGCCGGCTGCTCGACCTGGCGGTAGCTGGCCCAGTCCGTGGTCATGATCGGCCGGACGGCGGTGAACCGGATGCGGAACGTCGACCCGGTCACCGGCTGGGCCAGCGGCACGTCGACGGTGGTGGTGGCGTTCTGCACGGCGCCGTCAGCGATCTCGGGGAGCCCGATCGGGTCGGACGCCACGCCGTCGACCCACACCTCGACCTGGGTCGGCACCGAGTGGCGGCCGTCGGCCACGATCGTCAGCGGCACGCTCGACACCGTCACCGGCTCGGGCAGGTTGACCTCGACCCACTGGCGGGCGGGGCTGCTCCGGAGGGTCGTCCAGGCGGTGGCCGGGTCGCCGTCGAAGGCGGACGATGCGATCTGGGTGCTGCCGGTGAGCACGGAGCTGGCCCGCACCCAGGTCACCGACCCGTCGTGGGGCCGGCCGAGCGTGGCGTCGAGCACGCGGGAGGGGTAGCGGCGGTAGAGCCGGGCCTGGCCCTCCAGCGAGAAGCTGCGGTCGGTGGGCAGGCCGAACTCCCGCGCCATCTGCAGCTCCTCGTCGAACCGGGTCGTATCGACGGGGTCCTGACGCTGGCGGGTCAGGCTGATCGCCAGCGGGTGGGCGAGGGCGTCCTCGCCGGCCGCGTCGAGGAGGTCGGTCGGAAGCCGGACGGCCTGGTCGAGCAACGGGGGATCGTCGCCGATGGCGATCTCGGCGAAGCCGACGCTGCTCTGGCCGGCGTAGCGGGGCACCCAGCCGGCCGAGTCGTCGAGGATCTCGATCGACAGCTGGGAGAACGTCCGCTCCGGGAACGTCACGAGCTGGCCCGGCGCGTCCCGGGACTGGACCTCGAGGTCGACGTCGAGAGGGTCGCCGCCGTCGAACCGGAGCCGCACCCGGGTGATGAACCGGTTGCGGGAGCCGTTGGTGACCTGGGTGAGGTTGACCTTGTCGGCGGTGATGGGCTCGTCGAGGGTCACCTCGATCCGCTCGCCGCGGGCGTCGGAGAACGCCCCGGTCCGCCAGGCCGTCTCGAGGTCGCCGTCGACGGCCAGTGCCGCCCGCTCCTCCGCCGTGAACGTGATCGGGTTGCCGTAGGTGGTGGCCTCGGCGTCGATGCCGCTCCGCTCGACCGCGACCGACTGGACCTCGGTGCCGGTGTCGGGGAACAGGGGGAGGCGGTTGTCCGTCGGATCCGACTCGAGCGGTTCGGTGTCGGCCTCCTCGGTGAAGCCCCGGGTGTGGCGGACGGTCGTCCACCGCTCCCCCCGCCGGCGGTTGGAGTCGGTGACCAGAAGCGCGGCGCCGTCGTCGAGGGCGTCGGCCACCTCGTCGTCGGACAGCGTGGCCGAGTAGCGGATCAGCTCCCGGCCGTCGAGCAGCCCGGCCGCCGCGCCGTCGACCAGGCCGGCGCCGTCGCCGGCGACGACGAGCGGGTTGGCGGTGGCGTGGGTCGACACGATCGGGACCGGGTCGGTCACCGGCACCACCGCAACCTCGGGCGGGTCGGGCAGGGCGGGGTTGGTCTGGAACATCAGCTCGTCGTCCAGCTGGACGTCGGTGCCGGTGATGTTAGGCGCGCCGGGCCCGAAGCCGACCGGCTCGCCCATGCCCGGCGCCGAGGTCACCCACTCCCAGAAGTTGCGGGGCCGCGGCGTGTTGTACCGCTCGTACTGGAGGTCGCTCTGGACCAGCACGTCGCCTGCCCGCATGAGCCGGGCGATGGGGGCCAGTGCGGCGGGGTCGGCAGTCCGCTCCTGGAGCCCCAGGTCGAACGCGTTGAGCAGGTTGGCCGACGCGGCCGAGCCGTAGGGGATGAGCTCGCGCTGGACAGACGGGCGGTCCATCAGCCCGGGGAGGATCGGGTCGACGGTGTTGCCCCACCGGTAGCTGGCGAAGTCCGAGCCGGGGACGACGAGCACGCGGGTCGACGACCCGGCCTCGTCGAGGTGCTCGGCGGCGTCCCGCCAGTAGTCGGGCACCTGCTCGGGCCGGCGGAGGTTCGCCGGCACGAAGTCGCCGAGCCACAGCGGCGGCAGCGCCAGCAGGGCGGCGGCCGCCACCCCGATGGTGAGCGGCCGGCCGCTGCGCGGCCAGCGCCGGGCCAGGCTGGTGATCCCGGCGCCGGCAAGCACGGCCAGGCTGAGCGCCACCAGCGGTACCGCCCGAGGCAGGCTCCGCATCGACAGGCCGACGTCTGACAGCACGAACGCCTTGACGCCCCGCGACCAGGGCGAGCCGCCCTCCCACGGGTAGGCGCCGACGGCGAGCGCGGTGCCCACGCACAGCAGCACCACGAAGTAGGCACGGTGACGCCACCGGGCCACCACCGCCCCGGTCAGCCCCGCCATCGGGACGGCGTAGGTGAACGCGAGCAACGGCAGGAACTGGGTGTAGATGGTGCTCGGCTCGATCCACGGACCCAGCCGGTCCTCGCCGTAGAAGAACCAGTAGCCGAGGCCGCGGAGCACCTCGTGACTGACCGACACGAGGGCCACGGTGCGGGCGGTCTCGGTGTAGCGGAGGATCTCGATGCCGTTGGTGCCCTGGACCGACAGCCCGGCGATCCACCAGGCCGACACCGGCACGGTCACCACGCCGAGCCGGAGCGCGGCCCGGACCGCGGTCCGCACGGAGATCTCGTGCGCGACCCACACCGCGTGGGCCAGCCACAGCACCGGCGCCAGCCCGACCAGCAGGAGCGCGGTGGCGTTCACGCTCCCGCAGGTGGCGACCGCGAGCGCGAACAGCGCCGGGTAGCGCCACCCGCGGGTGCGGGACGTCCGGATCGTAAGGGCGATCAGCCACGGGAGCGCGGCGAACGGCAGCAGGATGGTCGACAGCCGGGCCACCAGGGTGAGGATGTACGGGGTGAGCGCGTACCCGAAGGTGGCGGCGACCACGCCGGGGCCCTTCCAGCCCAGCGTCCGCAGCAGGTAGGCGACCCCGGCGCCGGCGAGGAAGATGATCGTCCCCCACCAGAGGCGCTGGGCCGCCCAGTCGGGCACGCCGAGGCGGTCGGCCACCCAGTAGAACGGCCCCATCGGCCACAGGTAGCCGACGTTCTGGTGGGTGACCGTCCCGAGGCCGATCGACGGGTCCCACATCGACCAGGCCCGGCTCATGAGCTTGGACGGGTCGAGGTACAGGTAGGTCTTGGTGTCGGCGCTGATCCAGCCGGGCTGGGTGGCCAGCAGCGGCAGGTAGGCCACCGCGGCGAGCACGGCGTGCAGCCGCAGCGACGGGCCGGAGGGCCGGCGCCGGATGCGGACCCGGGCCCGGGCCGGGCGCGAGGGGGTGGCCGGGGCGGCGGCCACCGTGGCGAGCGCCGGCCGCCGTAGGCGCGCGCCACGCACCACCCGCCCGGGGACGTTCCTCATCGGCTCGATCGTCGCCGGTTGACCTCGGTGCTGACCACCCGCATCAGCTCGGTGGCGGTGTTGTTCCAGGTCAGCTGGGCGGCCCAGTCGAGGGCCCCCCGGGTGAGACGGGCCCGTTCGCCGGGGTCGCCCAGCACGGAGGCCAGCGCGCCGCCGAGCGCGGCGGGGTCGCCGTCGGCCAGGAGGCCGGAGCTCCCGTCCTGCACCGCATCGGCGTGGCCGGCGATCCGGGTGGCGACCGCGGGCGTGCCGCAGGCCGCGGCCTCGGTGAGTGTCATGCCCCAGCCCTCGCGGGCCGACGCGGAGGCGACGACCCAGGCCCGGCGGTACAGGTCGATCTTGTCCTCCTCGGTGATCCAGCCGCGGAGGGTGACCCAGTCCTGGGCGCCCAGCTGCGCGATCAGCGCCTCGACGGCGGGGCGCTCGTAGCCCTCGCCGACGATCTCCAGCCGCAGGTCGCCGATCGTGGCCCGGGCGTGGTGGGCCGCCCGCACCAGCATCTCG
>JBKPHT010000194.1:0-8723 GCA_046730015.1 Actinomycetota bacterium | reverse complement strand
AGCCCGAGCGCCCGCTCCCCCATGATGTTGGCCTGCACCTGGTCGCTGCCGCCCGCGATGCGGAGTGACGGCGAGTGGAGGAACCGCCGCAGCCACATGCCGTCGTCGGCCACGTCGTCCCCGCCGAGCAGGCCGTGGGCGCCCTGGGCATCGATGGCCGTCCGGGTCAGCGCCTGCATGTAGCGGGCGAACGCGAGCTTCATCACCGACGCTTCGGCTCCCGGCCGGCGCCCCTGGCTGAGCGCGGTCTGGCTGCGATAGCGGAGGAAGCGGAGCAGCTCGTAGCGGATGTGGGCGTCGACCAGCCGCTGGCGGACCAGCGGGTCGGCGGTGGCCCCGAAGCGGCGGGCGAAGGCGACGAGGGCCTCGGGGGTGGCGCCCGTGCCGCCGGCGATCGAGCTCCGCTCGCTGTTGAGGGTGGTCTGGGCGACCGTCCAGCCGTCACCGGGGCCGCCCACGAGGCGGTCGCCGGGGATGCGGACACCGTCGAGGAACACCTCGGAGAAGTGGCTCTCGCCGGTCATCTGGCGCAGGGGCCGGACGTCGATGCCGGGCGTCGCCATGTCGAGGACGAACCAGCCGATGCCGCGGTGCTTGGGGACGTCGCCGTCGGTGCGGGCCAGCAGCATCCCCCAGCGGGCCCGGGCGGGCGACGAGGTCCACACCTTCTGCCCGGTGACGACCCACTCGTCGCCGTCCCGCACCGCCCGGGTGGCCAGCGCGGCGAGGTCGGAGCCGGCGCCGGGCTCGCTGAACAGCTGGCACCACATCTCGTCGCCCCGGAGCATCGGCGGGAGGAACCGGTCCCTCTGCTCGGCGGTGCCGTGCGCCAGGATCGTCGGGCCGGCCATGCCGATCGAGATCATGAAGGCGGCGTTGGACACGCCGTAGCGGGCCTGCTCCTGGCCGAAGATCACCTGGTCGATGGGCCGGCCGCCGCGGCCGCCGTACTCCTTGGGCCAGGTGATGCCCGCCCAGCCGCCCTCGTACAGGGTCCGCTGCCAGGCCCGGCACCGGGCGATGTAGGTGTCCTCGTCGTACGCGCCGGTCCACAGCCCGAGCGAGAAGTCGTCGGGGTGGCCCTTGGGGATGGCGTGGGCGTCGAGCCAGTCCCGGGCCTCGGCCCGGAAGGCGGCTTCCTCCGGCGTGTCGTCGATGTCCACCGGACCAGAGTAGAACGCGTTCTAGTCGCGGTGCACGGTTGCGCCGGTCAGCCGGCGCCGGCCGCCCGCAGCTCGCCGACCAGGTCGGACCGGGTCGGGTACGGCCGGCCCGGCAGCCCGGCCACGCCCGCCCGGTCGCGCAGGGCGTCCATGTCGAGGGTGTCGAGGTCGTCCGCCGGCGGGTAGAGGTCGGCCAAGCCGCCGGTCGGCTTCTCGTCCCCGACGTCGTGCCAGGCCCGCCAGTAGCGGCCGAGGCGGGCGGCGAACGCCGACGGCTTCTCCGCGTACAGCCGGGTGCCGAGGCGGACCGCCCGCCGCTCCAGCGCGGTCCGGCGCCGGTCGGCCAGGTCGACCGCGGCGCGCACCTGATCCGGCCCGCCGTAGCGGTCGGGGTCCGCCCGCAGCCGGTCGGCGATCACGACCAGGTCGTGGGCGTCGCCCAGGGCGTCGGACAGGGCGTGGAACGCATCGTCGAGCGGCCCCAGCACCGAGGGCGCCGCATCCTCCAGCAGCCGGACGTGGTACCAGCCGTCCTTGGCCCGCTTGCGCCACTCGTGCACCATCTCCGGGCGAGGGTCGCGGCGGACGTCGGCCAGGGCCCGGCGGCCCCGCCTGTACGTCCGGATGAGCCCCGGCGCCAGGGCCCGCCATCCCGACCCATCGAGCGCGGCGCGCGCCACCCGGCGGCCACCAGCCCGGAACAGGTCGGTTGCAGCCTCGGCCCGCGCCCGCCGGTCGCGCCCGTCCGCCGCCTGCGCCGCGTCGGCCGCGAGCCCCGCCCGCAGGGGGCCCAGGCCGCCCTCGGGCAGCCGATCGCCCGAGGCGGCCACCAGATCGTCGAACGTGGCCAGCGCGGCGTCGGCGTCCCGCAGCGCGGACAGCTCGCGCCCGGCGTCGCGGAACTCGGCGTTGGCCGGGCCGTAGGCGCCGCCGAGAACGGGGCGGACGAGCCGGAGCAGGCCCCGAAGCTTCTTGCCCCGCTTCCGGCTGTCGTGCACGGCCTCGTCCCCGCCGGGTCCGCCGACCCCCTCCAGGGCGGCGACCGCCGCGTCCACCTGCTCCTCGGTGATCCGGTGGACCCCGTCGTCCACCGACTCGTCGACCTCGAACCGGAAGCCCATGCCGGCCCGCTTCCCTTCCCGTCGCCGCCCAACCGGGCGGCGACGGGCCATGCTGAGGGGGTGAGCGAGCGGAGCGAGCGAACCATGCCCCCGCCGCACGCCCTCCGGGTCGTGGCCCCCAGCCTGACCCGGTTCGGCTGGCGCGAGGTCGTCCGGGGGGTCGAGATCGTCCTGGTGCTCGTCACCCACCTCGCCGGCGCGCTGACCCGCTTCGCCGTCCGCCGGCCCCGCGCCACCGTCGCCCTGCGCCGCGACAGGGACGCCCGCCACGCCCTGGCCGTCGCTCTCAGCGCGGGGCTGGTGGACGCGTTCGTCGCCCTCGGCCCGACCTTCGTGAAGCTCGGGCAGATGATCGCCTCCTCGCCCGGGATGTTCCCCGCCCCGCTGGCCGACGCCTGCCTGCGGATGCTCGACGACGTGCCGCCCTTCCCGGCCGCCGCGGCCCTGGCCATCGTGGAGGACGACCTCGGCGCCGCGGCCGCCCAGCTGTTCGCCGAGTTCGACCCGGTGCCGCTCTCGGCCGCGTCGATCGCCCAGGTCCACGGCTGCGTCCTCCGGGACGGGCGGCCCGCGGTGCTCAAGATCCAGCGGCCCGACATCGCCGGGCGGATGAACCGCGACCTGCGGATGATGTACCGGCTCGCCCGGCTCGTCGATCGCACCCGCACCGGCCACCTGCTCAACGCCCCCGGCGTCGTCGAGGACCTCCACCAGGTCACCAACGAGGAGCTCAACTTCGTCCTCGAGGCCCACCGCCAGACCGAGTTCCGGGCCCACATCGGCGACTTCGGCGACAACGCCTGGATCACCGCCCCCGAGGTCTACTGGGACCACTGCGGCCCGCGGGTCATCTGCATGGAGCGGCTCCACGGCACCCCGATGGACCGCTTCGCCGAGGTCCGCGCCCGCGGCGTCGACGGCGAGCTGGTCCTCCGCCGCGGCCTCAAGGTGTGGATGGAGGCGGCGCTCGTCCATGGCCCGTTCCACGGCGACGTCCACGCCGGCAACATCTGGGTGCTCGACGACGGCCGGGCCGCCTACCTCGACTTCGGGATCATGGGCGAGCTGCCGCCCCTGCACCGCGGGGCCGTCCGCGACGCCCAGTACACGGTGATGATCGACGGCGACTACACCCGGATCGTCCGCTCCTGGCAGGAGCTGGGCATCCTGTCCGCCGACGTCGGCCCGGTCGAGGAGGTGGCCGGCCGGCTCAAGCTGGTGCTCGACCCCATGTTCGACATGACCCTCGGTGAGGTGAGCCTGGCCGAGCTGCTGCGCCAGCAGGTCGAGCTGCAGCAGGAGTACGGCGCCCGGGCCGTCCGGGAGCTGGTGCTGGTGAGCAAGCAGCTCATGTACTTCGAGCGGTACGGCAAGGAACTTGCGCCCGCCTACAACATGGCACGCGACCTGTTCCTGATGACGAACGTGTTCCCCGAGGCGGTGACCCGGGCGGCGGCGGAGCGGGGCGTCACGCTGCCCGACGACACGATCCCCAACGTCCGGGCCTGACGGCCCGGGCAGTCAGCGCCTCGCCGCCGCCAGCGCCGCCGGGAGCGGCTCGGCGTGGACCACCACCAGCTCCTGCACCGCCCGGGTGAGGGCGACGTAGAGCAGCCGCAGCCCCCGGGCGGTGCCGCCGGCGATGAGGGCCGGCTCCACCACCACGACGGCGTCGAACTCCAGGCCCTTGGCCTCCGGCGGGTCGAGCAGGGTCGCCGTGCCGTCGAGCGGGGCCACCGCGGGGCGCACCGCGGCCCGCAGGGCCGGCGGCACGACGACGCCGACGGAGGCGTGGTCCGCCGCCAGCCGGGCGACCGCCTCCGCCACCGCCCCCGCCACGCCGTCGGCGCCGGCGCCGGGCGCCACCGGCACGAACTCCGGGGCCCGGCCGGCCAGCCGCACCGACCGGCACGGGGTCACGTCCGGCGCCGCCGTTGCCAGCAGCCGGTTGGCCATGTCCATGATCGCCGCCGGCACCCGGTAGCCGACGTCCAGGTCGGCGCGCTGGGCCACCCCCGGCCCGCCGAGGTGGGTGATGGCGGCCTCCCACGACTCCTGGGCGGCCGGCGCCGTGGCCTGGGCCAGGTCGCCGAGCACGGTCATGGACCCGGCCGGCGCCCGCCGGGCCAGCGCCCGCAGCCCCATGGCCGAGAGGTCCTGGGCCTCGTCGACCACGATGTGCCCGTAGCTGCGCGGCGGGCCGGAGATGACGGCCTCCGCCTCGTCCAGCAGCGCCAGGTCGGCGGCGGTCCACGGCTCGTCGGACACCCTCCGGGTGGCGGGGCGGAGCACGGCGGCCTGCTCGTCGCTGGTGAGGAGGCCGTCTGCCGCCCGGGCCAGCGCCGCCCGGCTGGTGACGAGGCGGCGGACCACCGCCGGGGGCGACAGCTGGGGCCACAGCCGGTCGAGCGCCCGGGCCCAGTCCCGGTTGGCGCGCAGGTCGGCCTCGACCTCCTCGGCCGGCACCGCCTCCTCGCCCCGGCGCCGCACGAGGTCCTGGCGGACCAGGCGGGCCAGCCGGGTCCGCAGCGCACCCCGGCCGACGTTGTGGGGCACGCCCCGGGCCCGGACCTCGGTCAGCGCCTCCGCGACGTCCGCGGCGGGCAGCCGCACCCGACCCCACCCGGTGGCGAGCTCGATCCCGTCGTCGGGCACGGCCACGGCGCCGGCCACGGCCCGGGCCACGACCTCGGCCATCCGGGCGTCGCCCTTGAGCGCCGCGGCCCGGTCGTCGTCGGCGCCGCGGGCGCGGTAGGCCGTCCCGGCCAGCAGCCGGTCGAGGGTCGTCTGACGGGCGGCGGTCTCGCCGAGCGACGGCAGCACCTGCGCGATGTAGCGGAGGAACAGCGGGTTGGGACCGATCACCAGCACGCCCTCGGCGTCGAGCAGCCGGCGGTGCTCGTAGAGGAGGAACGCCGCCCGGTGGAGCCCGACGGCGGTCTTGCCGGTGCCCGGGCCGCCCTGCACGACCAGGCAGGTGGCCAGCGGGGCCCGGATGACGATGTCCTGCTCCGCGGCGATCGTGGCGACGATGTCGCGCATCTCGCCAGTCCGCTCCCGCTCCAGCTCGGCGAGCAGCGGGTCGGGGATGCCGCCGTGGTGGGCGGCGTCGACGCTGTCCGGGTCGTCGAACACCTCGTCGAACAGGTCGTCGAGCTGCTTGCCCGTCATCACGAACCGGCGCCGCCGGGCCAGGCCCTGGGGGTCGACGGCGGTGGCCCGGTAGAAGGGCGTGGCCACCTCGGCCCGCCAGTCGACGACGACCGGGTCGCCGTGGGCGTCCTCGACGTGGCGGCGGCCGATGTACCAGGTGTCGTCGGCCTCGTCGTCGAGCCGGCCGAAGCTGAGCCCCGGCACGTCGTCGTCGAGGGTCCGCAGGCGGTAGCGGAGGTGGTCCTGGAGGATGGAGGAGTCGACGCCCTGGGCGCCCGCCTCCTCGAGGTTGGCGAGCCGGTCGGCGCGCTCGCGCATGGCGGCGAGGCACCGGTAGGCGTGGTCGACGTAGGACTGCTCGGCGGCGAGGTCGGGATGGGGCACCGGGGGCCTCCGCGCGGCTGGCGGCCCGTGCCGGCGATCGCCGGCCGGGGGGACGACGACGTTAGCGCCCCGGTCGGCGCCGACCCGAGCGAATTTCTCGAGAGTTCGCACGGCGGGCATCGCAGCGTCCGGTCGGGGTGGCATCCTGTCAGGCTCACGCGCGGTCGCCGTCACGCGCGGTACGGGAGACGTCATGGAACGATTGTCAGGACTCGACTCGGCCTTCCTCTCGTTCGAGACGCCCGCCATGCACCTCCACGTCGCCATCGCCGCGGTGATCGACCCCTCGACGATGCCCGAGCCGTACTCGTTCGACCAGCTCAAGGCGTTCGTGTCCGAGCGGCTGCTGGCCGACGCCGCCTTCCGCCGCCGGGTGGTGGACGTGCCGTTCCGCCTCAACCACCCGATCTGGGTCGAGGACCCCCACCTCGACCTCGACTACCACATCCGCCGGCATGTGATCCCCGCGCCCGGCGGGCCCCGCGAGCTCACCGACCTCGTCGGCTCGATCGTCGGCGTGCCGCTCGACCGGTCGCGGCCCCTGTGGGAGATCCACGTCATCGAGGGCCTCCACGACGGCAACGTGGCGCTCCTCGGCAAGATCCACCACGCCGCGGTCGACGGCGTGTCGGGCGCCGAGCTATTCGTCCACCTGTTCGACCTGACGCCGACCCCGGAGCTGCGGCCGGCGGCCGGCGGCGAGCCGCCGACGCCGGAGCGGATCCCGTCCGACGCCGAGCTGGTCGGCCACGCCCTGCTGTCGCAGGCCCGGCGGACCCTGTCGCTGCCCGGCCTGGTGGGCCGGACGATGCGGACCGCCGGGCACCTGGTGAGCCGGCACCGCGACCCGGAGGCGGTCGTGGGCGCACTGCCGCTGCGGGCACCGCGGACGCCGTGGAGCGCCGCCATCAGCCCCCACCGGACCGTCGCGTTCGCCCGCGTGCGGCTGAGCGACGTGCGCCGGGTGAAGGACGCGTTCGGGGTGAAGGTCAACGACGTCGTCCTTGCGCTGACCTCTGCCGCGCTCCGTCGCTACCTCGCCGACCACGGCACGCTGCCCGCCGAGCCGCTGGTCGGCATGTGCCCGGTGTCGGTCCGGACGGAGGACGAGCGGGGCCGGCCCGACAACCGGGTGTCAGGAATGTTCGTCCATCTCCGGACCGACATGGACGACCCGGCCGCCCGACTGCGCGCCATCGCCCGCACCACCCGGGGCGCCAAGGAGGACCACAACGCGGTCGGCGCCCGGCTGCTGCAGAACTGGGCCGAGCACGCCGCCCCCGCCACCTTCGCCCTGGCCACCCGGCTCTACTCACGGCTCGACATCGCCGACCGCCACCCGCCGATCTACAACCTGGTGGTCTCCAACGTGCCCGGGCCCGACTTCCCGCTGTACCTCGACGGGGCCGAGCTGGTGGCGACGTACCCGATGGGGCCGGTGATGGAGGGGGCCGGGCTGAACGTGACGGTGCTGTCGTACCGCGACAACGTCGATTTCGGGTTCCTCGCCGCGGCCGAGCTGGTGCCGGACGTCTGGGACCTGGCCGATCACATCGAGGAGGCGATGGCCGAGGTGCTCGCCGCAGCGGCCGCCGAGACCGCCCGGCCCGCCGACCGGGAGGAGCCGGAGCCGGAGACGGCGCGGACGAACGGCGCCGCCCGGGATGCGAAGGGCGCGAACGGCGCCAAGTCGGCGCCCCCGAAGACCAAGGCGGCGAAGGCGAAGCCGAAGCCGGCGAAGAAGCCGAAGGCGGCCGCCCCGGCGACGAAGCCGAAGGCCAAGGCCGCGAAGGCCGCCAAGGCCCCGGCGACCGGCGCGACGCGGTCCCCGAGGCGATAGGGGCGCTCCGCCGTTGTGGCGTCATCGGCCGTCCACCGGGCGACCGGTAACGTCTGGGCGGAGGTCAGCGTGCGCATCACGGCGAAGGTCGACTACGCGGTCCGGGCGGTCATCGAGATGGCGGCCGCCCCGGCCGGACCGGTCAAGGGCGAGGCTCTGGCGACTCGGCAGAGCATCCCGCCCAAGTTTTTGGAGAACATCCTGGCCGACCTTCGGCGGGCCGGGATCGTCGCCAGCCAGCGGGGCGCCGACGGCGGCTACTGGCTCGCCGTCCCGGCCGACACGGTCACCGTGGCCGACGTGATCCGGGCCGTCGAGGGCCCGTTGGCCGACGTCCACGGCACCCCGCCCGAGCAGGTCACCTACCAGGGCGTCGCCGCCGACCTCCCCCGGGTGTGGGTCGCCACCCGGGTCGCCCTGCGAGCCGTCCTCGAGGAGGTGACGGTGGCCGCCCTCGCCGCCGGCGACCTCCCGCCGGTCGTCGAGGAGATGCTCGGCGCCCCCGACGCGTGGTCCCGACGCTGACCGGTGGGGCCGACGGGCGACGGTGGCGACGTGACATCAGGAACAGTACGCCGGCCCACCATGGGTAGGAGACGGCCGGGTGGGCTGCGCTAGCGTGGACCACCTATGTCCCGCCGGATCGACATCGAGCTGACCAGCGCCCGAGAGGACGGGTCCTGGACCTGGCGGGCCGCCGGCGCCCGGGAGCCCAGGGGCACCGTCGACGGCACGATCCTGCCCACCGGCACCGAGGTCGGTGCCGTCCTCCGGGTCGAGATCGAGGGCCACCTCGACGGCCTGAGCGTCGTCGCCGTCGTGCCGCCCAAGACCGCCCGGGCCGAGCCGAAGCGGCTGGAGCTCAAGACCTCCGGCGGCGTCGATCAGCCCCTGGTCACGACGGCCCTCGCCCCTGGGCGCTCGGGTGAGCGCCGGGGCCGCGGCGACCGCGGCGACCGCGGTGAGCGTGGTGAGCGGGGTGAGCGGGGCGAGCGGGGCCGCCGGGGCGAGCGGGCACGCGACGAGCGGGCACGCGACGAGCGGGCACGCGACGAGCGGGGC
>JBKPHT010000193.1:0-8097 GCA_046730015.1 Actinomycetota bacterium | reverse complement strand
ATGACAGACAGGGTCTCGTGGGCTCGGAGATGTGTATAAGAGACAGCCTCCCGCCCGTCCGGCCGCCGGTGCGCCAGCCGGCCGATGTCGTCTGCCGGGCCGGGCGCCCGCCGGCCCAGGGGCGTCGTCGGCCGCGGGGCCGGCGCGAGGGCGGGCGGATCCCCGTCCCGCAGCGCCCGGAAGGCGCGGACGACCTCCGACTCCCGGTCGGACACGGCCGGCTCCGGCGGCTCCTGTGCTGCTGCCCCCCGCCCGACGTCACGTCGGCCCGCCATCAGTCCTCCCCCCACTTCTGGCGGCAGAGTACCCACAACGCGACCCCGCGAGCCGGGGCGCCGCTCACCCCCCGGCGAGCGCCCGCTTCATGTCGTCGAGCACTGGGATCGGGCCCGGGTCGATGCCCTCCTGGGCGGCCATGTGCAGCGACACCATGTCGCCCATCAGCGTCAGGTCGAACAGCTGGGCCAGCGGGCCCTCACCCGCCGCCCGCACCTCGACCACGTCGTGCACGACCTCGGCCATGATGTCGCGCACCAGCTCGAACCGGCGCTCCTCCTGTGGGTGCTCCTCGTCGTGGCGGAGCTCGACCAGGGTGAACACCTGGCGGCTCATGTCGCCGTGCTGGCCCCAGCCTGCGATCTCGTTGTGGCACAGCTCCGGGAGCGCCGCGGCGAAGGCGGGGGCCTTGGCGTTCTCGTTGACCTGGACCTTCCACCGCTGGGCGGCCACCGCCCCGAGCGGGCCGGCGCCGTAGACGAGCGGGATCGTCCGGCCGATCGTCCGGGCGATGCGCTGCGCCGAGTCGCCGGCCAGCAGCGCGTCGCGCCGGACCCGCAGCTGGTCCACCGCCGCGTCGACCCACCCGGACGCCCCGGGGAACAGGCCCACCTGCTCCAGCAGCAGCACCAGCGGCACCGCCAGCGCGCCCAGCCCGGCCCGCGGCATGGGGATGTCGGCGGGGAGCGGCACCCGGGGGGCCAGCCACTCCGCCGCCCGCGCCGCCAGCTCACCACCGGCCGTCACCACCACCATCCGGGCCCCGGCGGCGGCCGCCGCCTGGGCGGCCTCGAGGGTCTCCTCGGTGTCACCGGAGAACGACACCGCGAAGCACAGCGTCCCCGGCCCGACGAACGACGGCGGCGCGTAGCCCTTGGCCACCACCAGCGGCACCGGCACGAACGGACCGCCGACCGCGGCCAGGATGTCGCCGGCGATCCCGCTGCCGCCCATGCCGAGCACGAGCACGTTGTCGATCTCGTCCGCGGGCGGCAGCCCCCCGACCTGCCGCGCCACGCGCGCCGCGTCGGCCACCTGCTCGGGGAACCGGGCGGCCAGGCCGAACATGTCGAGGGTGTCGAGGACACCGTCGCCCACGACGGCCACCTCAGGCCTCGAAGGTCGGCGCGATGCCCTGGGCCTCCGCCTTGGCCAGCAGCCGCTCGTGCTCGGCGTCGTCGACGCTCTCCGCCTCGTCGATGAGCATGATCGGGATGTCCTCGCGGATCGGGTAGCGGCGCTTCAGCCGGGGGTTGTACAGCGCGTCCTCGTCCTCGAAGTAGAGGAGCGGGCCCTTGTCCTCCGGGCAGGCCAGGATCTCCAGGAGCTGGTCGTCGAGTGCCATGGCGTCATCCCTTGTCGCTGATGAGGGCCCGCACCTCGGCGACGCGCTCGTCGCACGCCTCCCGGGTCCGGGCCTCGAGGTTGAGCCGCAGCAACGGCTCGGTGTTGGACGGCCGCAGGTTGAACCACCAGTCCTCGAGCTCGACGGTGAGGCCGTCGATCCGGTCCTGGGCGGCGTCCGGGTACGCGGCCGCCACCCGCTCGATGACCGCGGCCGCGTCATCGACGGTGGTGTTGATCTCGCCCGACGCGGCGTAGCGGTCGAACGGCTTGCGGAGGCTCGACAGGGGCACCCCGGCCTTGCTGATCTGCTCCAGCACCATGAGGGCGGCGATGCTGCCGGAGTCCGCCCGGAAGTTGTCTCGAAAGTAGTAGTGGGCCGAGTGCTCGCCGCCGAACGCGGCCCCGGTCTCGGCCATGACCGCCTTGACGAACGAGTGGCCGACCCGGGTCCGCACCGCGGTGCCGCCGTTCTCCTCGATGACCTCGGGCACTGCGTGGGAGCAGATCAGGTTGTAGAGGATGGTGGCGCCGGGCTCCTTCTCCAGGATGCCCTTGGCGACGATCGCGGTGGTCGTCGAGCCCGACAGCGGCTCGCCCTGATCGTCGACCAGGAACACCCGGTCGGCGTCGCCGTCGAAGGCCAGCCCGACGTCGGCGCCCGTCTGCCGCACGCGGGCCTGCAGGTCGCGCAGGTTCTCGGCCTGGATGGGGTCGGCGGGGTGGTTGGGGAAGCTGCCGTCGAGCTCGCCGTACATGACCTCGAGCGTCACCGGCAGCGTCTCGAACACCCGCGGCACGACCAGCCCGCCCATGCCGTTGGCGGTGTCGGCCACCACCCGCAGCGGCGCCAGCGCGGCCACGTCGACGAAGCTGCGGACGTGGTCGGCGAACGCGCCGAGCAGGTCCATCGCCTCGACCCGGCCGGGCGGGGAAGGGGCGGGCTCGACCCCCGCGGCGGTCATCCTCCGGATCTCGGCCAGGCCGGTGTCCTGGCCGATCGGGCGGGCCCCGGCCAGGCACATCTTGATGCCGTTGTACCGGGCCGGGTTGTGGGAGGCGGTGAACATCGCGCCGGGGGCGTCGAGGTGGCCGGCGGCGAAGTACACGAGGTCGGTGGACGCGAGGCCCAGGTCGACGACGTCGAGCCCCTGGCGCTGCACCCCCTCGGCGAAGGCGGCGGCGAGGTCGACGCCGCTCTCCCGCATGTCGCGGGCGACGAGCACCCGCTCGGGGGCCGGGCCCCCAGCGGCCGAGTCGAGGACGAAGCGGGCGAAGGCGGCGCCGATCCGCTCGCTGAGCGCGGGATCGAGCTGGTCCGGGACGGTGCCCCTGACGTCGTAGGCCTTGAAGATGGCGTCGAGGGTGGCGGCGGGACGGGCGTCGGGGCTCACCATGAGCGCCTCAACCTAGTGCGCCACGCCGAGGTCATCCGGAACCGCGCCAGCCTCCGCCGCGAGGGTCGGCGGGGCGTCGCCGTCCGCCTCGTAGAGACCCTGGGCCGCGAAGTGCCGGACGCGGAACAGGTCGGCGACCAGCCGCGCCGCGTCCCGGGCCGCCTGCACCGTCGAGCGCGCCGGGTTGGCCACCTCGACCGGCACCTCCACCAGCGAGAGCTGGTGCCGCTCCACCAGGTGGAGCACCTCGATGTCGAACGCGAACCCGTCGACGCGGGCCCGGGCGAACACGAACCGGGCCACGTCCGACCGGAACGCCTTGAGCCCGCTCTGGGTGTCGCGGTAGCTGCCCAGCAGCACCGCGTAGCCGAGCCAGTTGATCGCCCGGCTGCCCCAGGACCGAAGGCGGGACGGCGGCACCAGCGTCCGGGTGTCGGGGTGGCGGCGGTCGCCGATCGCCACGTCCCACCCGTCCTCCACGGCGGCCAGCACGCGCAGGACCTGCTCGGGGCCGTAGGCGAGGTCGGCGTCGGTGAAGGCCACCGTCCGCCCCCGGGCGGCGAGCACCCCGGCCCGGACCGCCGCGCCCTTCCCCCGGTTGGCCGGCTGGACGACCACCTGGTCGGCCCCCGCGGCCAGCGCCGCGTCGGCGGTGGCGTCGACCGACCCGTCGTCGACGACCACGATCTCCAGCCCGCCGGCCGCTGCCACGCCGGCCAGCCCCTCGGCCAGGCGGCGGACGGTGTCGCCGATGCGGTCGGCCTCGTCGTACGCCGGCACCACCAGGCTCAGCCGCCGGTCGCCCGGCGGCGGCGGGCGGGCCCAGCGGACCCGGCGGGCCCACGTCAGCTCGCCGAGCAGCGCCCACCGGTAGCCGACCAGGCGGACCGCGCCCGCCGCCAGCAGCGCCACCAGCTTGGCCTCGACCAGGGCGGCGGTGGACTCGAAGCCGGTGCCCGCGTACAGACCCCGGAGCACGGTGACGTCGACCGCCGCGGCCAGGGCCGCCACCCCGACGAACACCGGCGGGGTCTCCACCCAGCGGACGTACGGGTCGCTCCGGAAGGTCACCGCCCGGTGGAGACCGTAGGAGACCACGCTGGCCACGGCGATGGCGGCCAGGTCGGCCACCACCAGGATCCAGCCGAGCCGCTGGCGGAACACCACCAGCAGCCCGATGTCGACCGCCGTCGGCACCAGCGCCAGCACGGCCAGCCGGCGCAGGCGACCGGTCACGGCCCGGGAGGCTGCCGCTCGCCCGCCGCCTGCTCGGCGCCGGCTCGGTCGGTGCCGGCTCGGTCGGCGCCGTCGCCGTCCCCGTCGCCGGCATCCGGGGGTGGCTCGGCGTCGCCGTCGTCGGTCAGAAGCTCCGGATGAGCGGCCTCGGCGCGGGGATCACCCGGCGGCTTGCCGTCCGCCGGTTCGACACGGTCGGTGCCGCCGACCTCCGCCGCTCGCGCCGCCCGGCCCGAGAACCCGTAGCGCGGATGCCGGATCAGCAGCACCAGCCCCGCCAGCCCCAGCAACGTGAGCCCGTAGCTCAGGTACTCGACCCCGGTCCGGCCGTAGGTCAGCTCGACGTGGGTCTCGGTCGGCACCACCACCATCAGGTTGGGCGCCACCCGGTAGGGCCCCTCGGCCCCCGACACCGACCAGTTGGGGAAGTACGACGACTTGACCAGCACCGGGCTGCCGATCTGGTCGACGTCGAACGAGATGCTCTCGTCGCCCTCGTCGATGTTCGACACCCGGACGTCGTCGAGCGGCACCCGCACCGGCGTCTCGCTCCCCCTCACCCGCTGCCAGTCGTCGGGGCCCGACGTGGCCAGCGGCACGTCCCAGCGCGCCGGATCGGTGAACCAGCGGATCGCCGGTCCCCCGAACCGCCCCGACTCGTCATGGGGCTCCTCCACCCAGTGGAGCTGGCTGTCGTCGATGCCGGTCACCACCGCCGGCTCGTACTCCAGCGGCGTGACCAGGGCGCTGTCCGCGACCTCGAACACGACCCAGGGCCCCGACCGGGCGATCTCCGTGAGGTCGGGGTGGCTGCGGGCCTGGGAGATGGCGTTCTCGGAAGTCGCCATGTAGTAGCGGACGCCCAGCATCTGCAGGTGGTCGACGCCCTTGTTGATGTCGAACCCGCCGTAGGGCAGGTCGCGCTGGGCGGCGCTCGGGGCGGTGGACAGCTCCACCTGGGTCAGGAAGTGGAACGGCGTCGTGGCCGACGCCTCGAAGTAGAGCCCCTCCATCGACCCGATGCAGCCGTCGGTCCAGTACGGCAGCAGCATGAGCGCCATCGGGGTGCCGTAGCGGTCGAGCTCCTTCTCGTACTCCCAGAAGGCGCGGCCGCAGCCCTCGTCCTGCCCCACCTGCTCCATCGTGCGGACGATGTCGTGGTACTCGCGGTAGGCGTCCTTGCCCTCGTAGCCGCTGTAGTTCCAGCGGGCCCACGAGGGCACGAAGCTGGCCGGCTCGGCGGTTACCTTGAACGGCGAGAAGCGGGGCCACGCGTAGCCGTTCTCCAGCCGCTCGCTGAACGGCAGCTGGCCCGCCGGCACGCCCACCAGGACGAGCACCACCGCCAGGGTCGCGAGCGCCGCCGGCGCCCCCACCCCGACCGGCTCGCGGCGGTCGTAGCGGATGAGCGACATAACCGTCCGGCTCATCTCGGTGACGGCCAGCGCCGCCAGCAGCATCGCGGTCAGGTAGTAGAAGGGGAGCAGGCGCCCGTTCCACAGCCGGCCCTCGGGGATCACGATGAACGTGACCCCCATCGCCAGGGTCATCAGCGCGAGGAAGATGCCGACCCGCAGCCGCAGCGCCAGCGAGAGCCCGGCGCCGACCAGGGCGAGGGCGAACACCCAGCGGAGATCGACGTCCGGGGTCCGCGACGGGAACAGGTACTGCCAGATCGTCTCCGGCGGGTCGGCGTTGCGGTAAGGCAGCTTCTCCCAGCCCATGTCGTTGAGGAACTGGCGCCGGAGGTAGAACGGCCCCACCCACCACAGCGACAGAAGCCCGCCGACCAGGAGCGTGGGGGTCAGCCAGCGGACGCTGTCCGAGGCCAGCCACAGCGCGACGACCAGGCCCACCACGGCTAGGGCGGCCAGGACGAGGGCGACGGGCCGGAGGGCCTCTGGCCCGACCAGACCCACCACCGCCGCGAGCGCGCCCGTCGCTGCCGCGCCGCCGAGCACCGCCGCCACCCGGCCGACCGGGGTCGACGCCCACCGGAACCGGACCAGCACGATCACCGCCGTCGCCGCCAGCGCCCAGAACGCAGGGATGAGGTGGCACAGCCCGGTCAGCGCTAGAAGCACGGCAGCCGTCGCCCGGTAGCGGCCGGTCTCCAGCCCCTTGAACACGACGCCCAGGTAGACCAGCGCGAAGCTCAGCGACATCGAGAACGCGAACTCGCCCGCCAGCGTCGACGCGATGTTGCCGCCGTAGATCGTGAAGCCCCGGTAGAAGAGGAAGAACACGCCGGCGGCCGCCATCCCGGCCGGCGTCGGGAAGCGCGCACCGGCCAGCCGTCCCAGCAGGTAGGCCGCGATCGGCAGGGTGGCGACGCCGCTGACCGACACCAGCTTGAAGGCCACCCCGTAGGGCAGCCCCACCAGCGAGAACGCGACCACGATGCCCACGATCGCCAGCCGGCGGACGCGGCGGTCGTGCCGGTACGCGACGAGCACGCCCAGGAGCGCCAGCCCGGCGGCGGCCGGCACCAGGGCCATCCAGCCGTGAAGTCCCGCGTTGAGCAGCACGATCGCCAGCGACGGGACCACCATGTAGAACTGGAACGCGGGGAAGCCCGCGTACCAGTCGGCCGTCCACCCGGCGACCTGGCCGTGGGGCAGCAGGTGGTCGCGTAGGTAGGCCGGTCCCCAGACGTGGGCGCCCATGTCGCCGCCGGCCGGCGTCGAGTCGCTGAGCAGCAGATGAGGCTGCATGTGCCACAGCACGAACGCGACGCACGACCCCACCACCAGCAGGTCGACGACCAGCCGGAGGGTGCGGCGCTGGTCCTCCCGTCGAGCCTCGGCCGCCGGGTCGGGGACCTCGCCGGGCGGCGCGGGCAGGGCCCCCGGGGCGGCGTCGGGCCCGGGCGGCGACTCGTCCGGCGCGAGGTGGAGGTCGGCGTCGCGCAGCACGGTCAGCTCCCCGCCACCAGGGCGATCACCGCGGTCATGTTGAACACCACGTGGGCCACGATCGCCGGGCCGAGGCGGTCGAACCGGTAGGCCAGCACGCCGAACAGCGCCCCGGCCAGCGCCAGCGCCGGGAACTGCAGCGGCTGCATGTGGGCGAATCCGAACAGCACGGACGCCCCCGCGATGCCCCACCCCGGGCCGAACCGCCGGATCAGTGACCGCTGCACCAGGCCCCGGTAGAAGATCTCCTCCACGACCGGGGCGCCGAGCCCGACGATCAGGACCAGGAGGGCGATGCCGAACCCACCGTCGGCCCGGTCGGTCAGCTCGCGGGCGGGCTCGGAGATGTCCTCGGCGCTGACGTCGGTCACCCACTGGAGCGGCAGGTAGACGATCCACACGATCAGGGTCTGCCCGGCGATGCCGGCCAGCGCGCCGATCGGGATGTCGCTCCATTTCGCCGTCAGCCCGAAATCGCGCCGGAGCCCGTTGCCCTTGAACCGGGCCGCGACCCACGGCACCCCCAGCATCCCGGCCCACAACCCGATCTGGCCGACCGCGAACCAGCCCAGGGGCAGGCGGTCGGGCTGGTCCACGGGGGTCCCGCTGAGCTCGTAGGCCAGCAGCTGCGTGAACAGGCCGCAGATCAGCCCCACGACCCAGCCGACCGCGGCGTCACCCAGGCCCCACCGCACCGGGGCCTGGTCCACGGGCGCGGTCATGGTCGGGTCGGGCTCGGGCACCGCACCAGGGTACGTGCCGATCCCCCCAGCACCGAAGACGGCCCCTCGCCGTCCGCGACCGAACGCCATGCCGTGGGAGTCGCCGGGGCTACGACGCCAGCGCGCCCTGCAGCGAGGTCGGGCCGCGCCGGTCGACCAGCCGCCACCCGCGCGGGACGGTCAGGCCGTCGGCGTGGGCCGGGCACA
>JBKPHT010000192.1:0-3245 GCA_046730015.1 Actinomycetota bacterium | reverse complement strand
TTCGGCGTCACCGCCGGTGACGAGCGGGCGCTCACCGCCATCAAGGGTGTGCGTGACATCTCGTCTGGGCTCGTGCTTCTCACGGTGTGGCGGTGGGGTTCGCCACGGGCGCTCGGTTCCTGTCTCCTGGCCGGGTCGTTCACGCCGTGGGGCGACATGGTCATCGTGCTGCGCCGAGGTGGATCCCCTGCCACGGCATTCGGCGTGCACGGGCTGACCGCCGCCGTTATGGACATCGCCGCTATCCCGCTACTGCGTGCGCAGCCCGACCGCACCCCACCGCCGGTTGAGGCGGCCGCGGACGCCTCAACCGTGGCCGTCGCCTCCCGAACCAGACCCTGACGACATCGCATACCAGTTCTGCACGTCGTCCCCGATGTGCCCCTCGGCCGCGATCGCGAACGCTGCTCAGCCGGCAGTAGGGGTCACACACTGTGGCCTGTCCGGCAGGCTCTGGGTTCTGGTGGGTGCTCAGCCGGAGTTGATCGAGCTGGGTGCTAGTCCGCGCGTCTCACGCTTGACGGCGCCATCGCCTTGCCGGCCTCGATCTTGTCAGCATGGGGCAGTGGACCGACACCAATCGCAGATGGGGGGTGTCTTCGACCGAGTGGCAGAGACCTACGGGACGGTTGGACCTGACGTCTTTGGCTACTTCGCCCGCCGGCTCGTTGATTGCGTCGGGATCCCCCGGAGTGGACGCGTCCTCGATGTGGCCTGCGGTACCGGCGCGGCGCTCGTGCCCACCGCTGAGACGGTCGGAGCGGGGGGTCTGGCGGTCGGTGTTGACGTCTCCGATGCCATGCTTCGCCGGGCAGGTGAAGCATCGCACGCGGCGTCCGTGCCGCGGATCCTCCTCGCGCGCATGGACGCTCAGCAGCTTGCGGTCCGATCCGAGACCTTCGACGCCGTGGTCTGCAGTTTCGGTCTCGGGTCGTTTCCGGACGCACCGTCGGCGTTGATGGAATGTTGGCGCGTTGCGCGCCCGGGAGGTCGACTCGGGCTCGTTGTGTCTGACCGGTGGTGGTGGGAAGGCGATGAACGCTGGAGCTGGCACGGCGACCTTCTCCAATCGGTTGGCGTGCCACCACCGGCGGGCAGGTTCGCTTCGGCGGAACCGATCGATTCGGTGTTGAAAGACACCGGCTGGAAGGTCCGAGACCTCATCGCGGATGCCCTCCCGATGGTCTTCTCGGGCGCCGAGGAGTGGTGGGCATGGGCGTGGTCTCACGGCTATCGGCAGATCCTCGAGAGCATGGGTGCCGCCGAGCTGGCTCGCTACCGGACGGAATGCTTCCGCGAACTGGGACAGCATGGACCGCCGGTTCGCGGCCGCCTCGAGGTGTTTCTCGCCTGTGCCACCCGCCCCGCACGTTGAGCCAACACACCGGCGCTGCCCCGCGGAGGACGGACCCGCGGACGGTATGAGCTCTCTCCAACGCCGCCCAGTCCCGGCGATAGGGGGTAGGCACGGCGCCGCCGAGGAAGGCCCGGCCCAGCGCTGACCGGGCCATGCTGTCGACGTAAGGCGCGGTCCCGGGTCACCGTGGTGAGGCGCGCACCGGCCTCCCCGGAAGGGCGTCTGGCACGAGTTCGCCGTCGCGCACAACGAAGGTCCCGCCGACGATCACGTGGGCGATGCCAGACGACGGGCGCGTGGAGGCGACGTACGTCGCCTGGTCGGTCACACTCGCTTCTTCGAACACGACGAGATCGGCGTCCGTGCCGGCCTGCACGCGGCCCTTGCGGCGCATCGCGGGGACCGCGCCCTGGAGCACCAGTGCAGGAAGCAAGGTCGCGCGACGGACGGCCTCCATGAGCGGCGCCCCCTCCTGCCGCCACAGCCGCAGGGCGCGCCCGAACGTGCCCGCAGTGCGCGGGTGGGTGACCGCTACTGGCGGCAAGGGCCAGGCAGTGACGTCCATGCCTGCTGTGTCGGTCCACAAAGGCGGCATTCCGTCGCTCGCGACGATCGCGTCGGGGAACGCGAGGGACCGTCGCAGCAGCGCGGCGTCTCGGGGTTCGGACTCGTCAAGGAACTCGCCGATGACGAGACCGCCGGGGTCAGTCGCCCGCAGCTCGCGGAGTCGGGCCTCGTCGGCGATGCGCTCGCCCGTGCGGAGATATGTGATCGAGGTCGTGCTTCGGAAGCGCTCACGCAACCGCTCCGGCGCGAGGAACACAGCGCCGATCGCCGTCGATCCCGACCCGTAGGGATACGCCTCGGTCGTGACGCGGGCGCCTTCCGCCTGGCAGCGGCCGACCAGCGCGAGCACTCGATCGATGTGCCGCCCCGACGTCGAATTGATGTGGCAGTAGTGCATGTGCGCGCCCGTCGTGCCCGCGGCCCGGACGACCTCTTCTGCGCCGTCGATCAACGTCTCCGGTGCCAACTCGACGATGTCACGCGAGTGCGTGAACGTCGGCACCCCGGCGGCGGCCGCCAGTTCCGCCACGGCGAGATACTCGTAGGGATCGACCCCGGGTGTGTAGCCGATGAGCACGCCGACACCGACGGCGCCGGCGGCGAGGTCGGTCGAGACCTGGTCGAGGATCCGCGTCAGTTGTGCCGCGGTCGCAGCCCGTTGCCATTCGGTGCCGGCCAACCCGCCGAAGATTGCCGCAGCACCCCCGTCGAGCGGCCCGTCCGCGACCACATGCATGCGCGCGGCCGCCCATGACGCCGAGAAGCCGTAGTTGATCGGGGCACCCCGCTTCGCTTCCCTCGCATACGCGATCGCCACCGGCGCGCGACCGGCTTCGAGGTCGAGCGCGGTGGTGACCCCGTCACACGCCTGGAGGCGCCGTCCCGGAAGCGTCTGCGCGTGGCTGTGGAGGTCGACGAAACCGGGCGCGACGACGAGCCCGCCGACATCGACAGTCGTCGCGCCGTCAAGACGGTCCCCGACCGCCGTGACCGAGTCACCGTCGATCCCCACGTCGCACACGCGGTCGAACCCGGTCTCCGGATCGACGACCCGACCACCGGCCAGCACCAAGTCGTGCGACACGAGCCAACCTCCTCCGACCGCACCCCGCGGCGAGGCCCGTGAACCTACGACGTCTGCTCGGCGCGGGGGCGCATCCGTCCCCAATGTGCCTGCTCCGGCGTTGGTGTCGAGCGGCTTCTACGAGCACCCTGTGTCGCGAGACGGCGGTGAGGGGTGGAGAACCACCAGCCCAAACCGTGGCGAGAACTCGGGCCACGCTGGCCGTGATCGATAGTTGTGTGTAGGTGTGTGGTGGGG
>JBKPHT010000191.1:0-8373 GCA_046730015.1 Actinomycetota bacterium | reverse complement strand
GGTGTCGGAGGTGGCGAACCCCAGGGCCACCAGGTTGGCCTCGAGCTCTTGGATGTCGACGCCATCTGCGGCGTTGGCGTCGAGCTGGCGCCACAGCGGCCGGTCGCCGAGCAGCAACGGCACCGCGAGGCCATCGACCTCCGCGACTGCCTGGCCCCGATCGATCACCGAGCCCAGGGCGGGCAGGGCGGTGATGGTCCCGGTCGCGCCGAGCGAGATCTGGCTGCTGTCGCCGTAGCCCAGGGTGCCGTCGAGCTCCTCGTGCTCTGCCAGGTCCCGCCGGGTCACCTCGGCGGTGGCGCTCCCGGCCGCCGTCGAGGCGCCCGGATCGCCGGCCGCGCTGTCGGCATCGTGGCGCACGACGATGGCTGCGCCGCCGGCGACGAGGACGACCGAGGCGGCGCCGGCGCCCAGGAGGAATCGGCGCCGCGTCATGCGCTGCCCGCCTCACCGCTGCTCGACTGGCTCTCGCCACCCCGCGGGTCGCCCAGGCTGGACTCGTTGGCGCACTCCTCGATGGCTTGCTCGATGCCGTCGCCCTCTGCCCGCATCCGGAAGCGGCCGTACTCGTCGACCTCGGGGTCGTCAAAGTCATAGCCCTGATCGCGCACGCACTGCGCCACGGTGTGCCACTGGTCCTGCAGCTCCGCGCGCTCCTCGGGCGTCAACGGCTGGCCCTCGGGGGCGGGGGCGGCGTCGTCGAGGAAGTGCTGGCATGCCTCTTTCGCCGCCTGGAACTCCTCGGTGTCTCGCTGGTCCGCCAGGGAGCCACCGAACGAGATGCTGCCGTCCCCGGTGACTTGCGGGTCGGGGAAGTCCTCGATGCCGTTGTCACGCATGCATCGGGCGAACTCGAACGCGGCGTCCTCCGGCGAGGATGGGTCGTCGTCCGAGGACGAAGCGGTGTCGTTGTCACCGCCCCCGTCGCCGTCGAGGGCGAGGGCAGTACCCCCGCCCAGCAGCACCACGACGGCGAGCCCCGCAGCGGCGAGGTGCCCGCGGCTCGGGATCCGACGCCTGCTCGGCGCCTGGTGCTCGTCCTCGTCGCCCTCGTCCTCGTCGTCATCGTCGGGCGGCGGCGGCTGCCCGTCCAGCGGGTCGCTGGCTGTCGGGTCGTCCTGCTGGTCGCGCCGGTCCTGGTCGGGACGATGCGGCTGATCCGGTGTCTCGTTCATGGCGGCGACACTGCGCGCTCGACGCCAAGAGGAACCTAAGAGCAGCTAAGAGCCGTCTTAGGTGCCGGGTCGGACGCGCTCGCCGGGTCGGCCACACTGTTCCCGTGCAGGTTCTCGTGGTCGAGGACGAGGTCTATCTGGCACGGTCGCTGGCCCGCGGGCTGACCGCCAACGGCTTCGATGTCGACGTGGTCCACGACGGGACCGACGGGCTGTGGCGGGCCCGGGAGCACAACTACGGCGCGATCGTGCTCGACCTCCTGCTGCCCGGCATGAACGGCTACCAGATCTGCCGCACGCTGCGCGGCGAGCAGAACTGGACGCCCGTCCTGATCCTCACCGCCAAGGACGGCGAGTACGACGAGGCCGAAGCGCTGGATACCGGCGCCGACGACTTCCTGTCCAAGCCGTTCTCGTTGGTCGTGCTGGTCGCCCGGCTGCATGCCTTGGCCCGGAGGGGTGCGGCGCCTCGGCCACCGGTCCTCAGTGTCGGCGACCTGGTGTACGACCCGTTGAGCCGGTGTTGCCACCGCGGCGACGTGGCCGTGACGCTCACGGCCCGCGAGGTCGCGCTGCTGGAGGCCCTGATGCGGCGGCAGGGCGACGTGATGGCCAAGCGGGAGCTGCTCGCCGAGGTGTGGGGCGACGACTTCGACGGCGAGACGAACGTGCTCGAGGTGTACGTCGGCTACCTGCGCCGCAAGATCGACGAACCGTTCGGCCGGCACAGCCTGCAGACCGTGCGCGGCCTCGGTTACAGGCTGGTCGCGGACGCCTGAGCCCCGCGGACAGCGAGGAGAGAGATGATGGCGAGACGCGCTGACCGGGCTGGCCCATCGACGCGCAGCGGCCCGGTCGCGGTCCGCCTGCGGCCGCTGCGAGCGGTGCGGGTTCGGATCACCCTCGCGGCCGTCGTGGTCACCGCGGCCGCGATGGCCGTCAGCGGCTGGTTGCTGGTCCGGTCGGTGGAGGATGCCCAGCTGGCCGCCATCCGCCGGGACGCCGCGAACCTGCTCGACCAGGTGGCGGAACGTCTTGCTGACGGCGTCCGACCGGAGGAGACGGTCCGCCCCGACGAGCTGGCCACGAACCTCGTCGAGATCGAGTACGAGGACGGGAGCTCGACCAACCTCATCCCGATCGCAACTGGCGACGAAGTCGGCGTGAGCGTCATCACGCACGGCCCGCGCCGCGCCCGACCCGCACCACCAAGCGAGAGCTCCGCTGACACGCCTCGCCCACAGACATCCGATGTCCCCGACCCGGGCGGCGAGCCCGAAGTCCGGGACGTTGCCATCCGAGGGGAGGTGGCCGCCCGCAGAACCGTCGACACCCCCTCCGGCGAGGTGACCGTGACCGTGGCTGCGCCGGTCGACCAGGAGGTGGCCCGTAGCCTCGACGCGGTACGCCGGGCGCTGAGGATCGGGCTGCCCCTCCTGGTCGGTCTGGTCGCGCTGGCAGCCTGGTGGACGGCGGGGCGGGCGCTGCGCCCGGTCGAGTGCCTCCGAGCCGAAGCCGACGCCATCAGCGCTTCGACCCTGCATCGGCGGGTGTCGGAACCGGGCACCGGGGACGAGGTGCACCGCCTGTCCCGGACCATGAACGCCATGCTCGAGCGACTCGAGGGCGCGGTCACGCGCCAGCGACAGTTCGTCGCCGATGCGTCCCACGAGCTGCGCAACCCGGTTGCCGCCATGCGCACCGACCTGGAGGCCGCCCTGTGCGAGGGTGACCGGGCCGACTGGCCCACTGTGGCCCGGGAGGTGCTGGCCGAAGAAGCGCGAGTGGAAGCCCTGATCGGCGACCTGCTGGTGCTGGCGGCCGAGGACGAGGGCGCCACCACCCTCCCCGGGACAGACGTCGACCTGAACGAGTTGGCCGCCGCCGAGGCCCGCCGAGGCCGCAGCGTCCAGGTCTCCTCGGCGCCCGATTCGGACCGTGTCGTGGTCGTCGGGTCCCACCGCCAACTCGAACGGGCCCTCGCCAACCTCGTCGACAACGCCGAGCGACACGCCGACAGCCAGGTCCGGATCAGCACCACCAACCAGGCCGGCTGGGCCCAGCTGTGGGTGGACGACGACGGCCCGGGCATCCCGGCAGCGGACCGGGACCGGGTGTTCGAACGCTTCACCCGCCTCGACGACAGCCGCGCCCGCGACCAGGGAGGCTCTGGCCTCGGGCTCGCGATGGTCCGCTCGATCGTCACCCGCCACCGCGGCTCGGTCTGGGCCGAACAGAGCCCCCTCGGCGGCGCCCGCTTCATCATCGCCCTACCCATGGCTGGTCCGTCATCCGCCACCGACCGGCGGATCCTCAGCCGTACGGACTGAACGCGCTCCCGCGGAGGCTCACCCGGCCGTGCAGTCCTCGCAGCGCACGTCGTCGACCGGTTGACCCTCGATCAGCCTGGTCACCCAGTCCGCCAGCATCTCGCCTCCGACCGACTCGGTGTAGAACCGCCCGCTGCTGAGCGCGGTGTGGTCGTCGCCCGGCGCGATGTAGCTGAGCAGGTTCACGCCGGCGGCCTCGACCTGGGTCCCGTTGGCGTCGATCACCGCCAGAAGATCCCCCGCGGGCACGCCGAAGAGCGAGAACCCGAGCTGCTGGCGCGCGTCGTAGGCGTAGTCGACACGGGCGAAGACGATCGACGGGTCGTACCGAGCGCTCTGGATGAACAGCCCCGGGACGCTCCACTGCTCAGCGGTCACGCCGGCGTCCTCCGTCCACGGCAAGACGACGTCGGCCAAGCCCCAGGCGTCGAACATGCGCCCGCTGACGTCGTCGGGCAGGTCGGGGGTGCCGCCCGACCCGTTCGCCACGACCGTGATCCTGGCGTCCGGGAGGCGATCGGACACGAGTCCGGCATACAGCGGCGCGGCCACGGAGCCGGCGCTCTCGCCCATCACGACGACCTCGGTCGTGCTCGGAAAGGTCGACGTCAGGTGGTCGAGGGCGGCGGTGCCGTTGACGTACCCCTTGTGCTGGATCGTGAGGCCGGGCTCGTAGTCCGTGGTGGCGTTGCCGAGGTGCACGTCGCCGGTGCAGTAGGGGACGAACACGACGGAGTAGTCGGCGAACGGGTTGCGCTCGTCGGCGAAGTCGAACATGCCCTCCCGGTCCGGGCCTTCGGTGATCGTGGTGGTGTACAGGCCGCTGTCCGGTGCGCACGTCTCGGCGGAGAAGCAGTTGCCGCCGTCCTGGAAGAAGAACACGACCTTCTCCGGGTTCGCCTCGCGCACCCAGAAGCTGAACTCCGAGCCGTCGGAGCACTGGCAGTCACCCCCCGGCACGATCCGCTCCCAACCAGCGTCGTCGACGGATGGCCCGTCGTCCGTCGAGGACGCGGTGTCGTCGTCACCGCCTTCGTCGCCGCCACCGTCGCCGTTGACGGCGAGAGCGACACCCCCGCCCAGCAGCACCACGACGGCGACCCCCGCGGCGGCGAGGCGTCCGCCGCGAAGGATCCCACGACGGCTCGGCGTCCGATGCTCCTCCTCGTCATCGTCGGGCCGGGGCGGTCGAACGTCTCGCGCATCCATGGCGGCGACACTGCGGGCTCGACCCGAAGAAGAACCTAAGAGCCGCTGAGGGCCCTCTTAGGTCACCGGGACCCCGCATGACACGGGCACCCGCCGAACCGAGCAGTGCCCGCCTGCGTACCCGTCGTGGGCAGACACCGATGTTCTGCCGCGGTTGACGAAAGAGGAAGACGATGAATCTCTTGCGCTCCTTGGGCGGTACGGGAGGGGTGCTGACGGTCGGTCTGGTCGCCGTCGGCGCCGCCTGTGCACCCCTCACCGTCCAGGCGGCGGTGGCGGGCGGAACGCTGACGGTCACCGGCACGGCCAGCAGCGACGCGATCGCTCTCCGGCTGAAGGCCGGTGCGCCGAACACGATCCAGGTCGACGTCGGTGACGACGGGACTGCGGAGTTCGAGTTCGATCGCACGACCTTCGGTCAGATCCACGTGCTGGCCGGCGACGGCAACGACCGGGTCAGGATCGATCAGGTCAACGGGCCGTTCGGCGATGAGGCCACGACGCTCGACGGTGGCACGGGCGACGATGTCATCCTCGGTGGCGACGGCAACGAGGCACTCGTCGGTGCCGCCGGCAGGGACAGCATCGATGGCAACCGCGGCGCCGACCAGGCCGATCTCGGCTCCGAGGACGACAGCTTCGTCTGGGACCCGGGCGATGGCAGCGATGTCGTCGAGGGCCGGGCGGGGAGCGACACGCTCGTGTTCAACGGGGCGAACGTCGACGAGAGCCTCTCCCTGGAAGCCAACGGCGCACGGGCGGTCCTCACCCGCAACGTCGGCAACGTCCGCATGGACATGGACGGCGTGGAGACCCTGAACGCCACCATGCTGGACGGGTTCGACAACTTCTCCATCGGCGACTTCATGTTCAACACGGCGATGAACCGGGCCAACGTCGACATGTCCGGCCCGGCCGGTGGCCCTGACGCCCAGACCGACAGCGTGAACCTCGTGGGGACACCCGACGTCGATCACGTCACCGTCGGAGCCACGGGCAGCCGCATCGACGTCGCGGGCGTGCCGGTGGCCACGAGCATCACCGGGAGCAAGATCCCCGACCAGCTCCAGGTCACGGCCGAGGGCCCCGGCGACACGATCGTCGTCGACCCCGCCGTGGATGCGCTGATCTCGACGTTGATCAACGTGCACGTGTGAGCCGTCCGTCCGTGGGGGCCTCCCGGCGGAGGCCCCCACGTGACGCGTCACCGGCCGAGAGCGAACCGATCCCGGGGTCGCCTGCGTACCGGAGGCGGCGATGGGCAAGCGATGTCCGGCGGTACGATGCGAAGGCTGATGATGCAGGCGGTGTGATGGCGCGGAGGCAACGATCGGGCTCGGTCGGCGAGCGGTTCAGGGCCGGCGACGAGAGCGCCCTGGCCGAGGTGTTCGACCACTACGCGGGCCCCATGCTGGCGGTCGCCAGCCACATGCTCGCGGACCGCCGATTGGCCGAGGAGGCCGTTCAGCAGGCGTTCGTCCAGGCCTGGCGGGCCGCGTCGACGTTCGAGCCGGAACGAGCGCTGGGGCCCTGGCTCCGCTCCATCGTGCGACGAACGGCCGTGGACGTCTGGCGCCGCGAGCGGCGGCACGAAGCGCGCAGCTTCGACGAGGTGGCGCAGGTCGACCTGCCGTCCGTCGACCCCCCGTCGATCGCGGATGCGTCAGACGTCTGGGCCGTCCGTGAGGCCATCGACGCGCTGCCGCCTGCCAGCCGAGAGGTCATCCGCCTGGCCCACCTGGAGCACCTGACCCAGCCCGAGATCGCTGCCCGGCTCGACATCCCGTTGGGAACGGTCAAGTCCCGCACCCACCACGCCTACCGCCTGCTGGCAACCGCCCTGTCCGCCACCGTCGAGACGTTCTGATCGGAGACCGCCATGCCCTTCGAACCGACCGTCAACTCGTCGCCGTACCGTCGATCGTGAGCCCCGACGACCGTGCCGATCCGGCCCTTGCGAGGCTGCTGGAGGATCCCGCGGTCTGGGCCGACGTGCCCGCCGGTCTCCGAGAGCGGACGCTCGCGGAGGCCACCGCGGCCCACAACAGCGCCGTGGTCACGCGGCCCGACGTCGAGCCAGCCCTGCGCACCGGCGGCCCGACTCGGCGGGTCGGGCATCGCCGCGTGGTGCTGGCAGCTGCCGCCGTCGTCGTCCTGGGACTGATGCTGGCCGGCGGGCTGCTCTCGGTCGGCGACCCCCGGGCAGGTGGTGTCGAGGTCGCGCTGACCGGCACGGAAGACAGCCCGGGCGCCGCCGCGACCGCCGAGCTACGGAACGAGCCGGCAGGCGTGTCCGTCGAGCTCGAAGCCGAAGGCCTGCCGCCCGCTCCCGAGGGCTCCTTCTACGAGGTCTGGCTGGTCGGCAGCACGGGCAAGGTGTCGGCAGGCAGCTTCCACCGGCGCGGTCACCAGGACCGGATCACGTTGTGGCTGGGCGTGGATCCCGACGACTACGACGCCATCACGGTGACCCGCCAGCCGGTGGCCGGGGGGACGCCAGCCGATGGCGTGGTGGTGCTACGGGGCGAGCTGCCCGACCACATGTGACGACGAGGCCATCGCACACCGTGCCGGCACATCTGCGCGTCGACGCCATGCCCCTCTCGCTCTCAAGTCGATGTGCGACGTGAGCGTCGCGACGTTGTCGTCCGCGACGGCCTCGTAGGTTGCTGACGCCACTGCGGCAACTGCCTCGAGCAGGCTGCCCGACGGTGCCTGCACCGTTGCGGACACAGCCTCGTCGGCGACCACGCCGGGCTCGGCGTCGCCGCTGGCGTCGACCGACACGACGGTCGTGGTCCCGGCGACCAGATCACGGAGGAGCAGTCGTGGCCGCCGGTGGTGTCGGGCAAGCTCGTGAGGTTGTTCAACGTGCTGTGGAACAACACCGTGGTGCCATCTGCGCTCAGCGCGTCGACGGCGGTGCAGCAGGAGCGTCAGATGACTGCTGGCTCCAGTCCTCGACGGCCTCGCCCCGGACGCGGTGAGAGGGCCTGTGACGAGGCCCCTCTGTGGTGTCCCAAGGTCACCACATCGAGAGACGCGCGGTACGATCGCTCTCCGCCACGCGAGGAACGCCGTCGCAGGGGAGCGACGGCACATCGTGGATCGATGGACGCCGAGCGGAGGAGAAGGACCTGTGGACGTACGCACGCGCAGGCTGATCGGTTGGGTGGTCGCTGTCGTGGGCGCCGCCATCGCCATCGTCGGAGCACTGGCCGATCAGATCGGGCTCGGTAGCGAAGGCGTCGACGAGTTCGGCTCCAAACAGGTCGCCGTCGTGGTCGTCGGCGTGGTGCTCGTCGTCGCCGGCGCCGGACTGGCACTCTGGCGGCCGAAGCAAGCCTGATCAACCTCGTCTGACGCTGCCCAGCCGAGCCGAGCGCTCGACGTTCGCCCGGGTGGTGGAGCTCCCTAGCAGGGTGCTGAAATACGGCGGTAGGCGGCCTGCGACTCGGCGAAGAGTCCAGCTCGCAGGCTCGGGCGACCGGCCGCGATGGGCAATTTCAGCACCCGCGTAGCTGATCTCCGAACGCGACGTGTCGGGCGACGTGACACCCTTCGCCCATGTCCTTGGCCATGAGCGAGCACGAGCGGCAGGAGTTCCTCGCCGGTGTCCACGTCGGCGTCATCTCGATCGAGCGAGCCGACGGCCCGCC
>JBKPHT010000190.1:0-1522 GCA_046730015.1 Actinomycetota bacterium | reverse complement strand
GATCGAGGCCGTTCGTCAGCAACATGCGGGCGAGGCCGCGTCGCTGGTATTCGTCCTCGACGCGCATCGGTTCGAGGAGTCCGACCAGCGTCGTGTGGTCGAACCAGAACAACGCGTAGCCGGCGACCCTGCCATCCGCGTCCTCGACCGCCAGATCGAGCGTCGGATCGTACAGCGAGCACTGTCGCAGCCGCGGCTCGACCAGTTCACCGTTGCGAGCGATCATCGGGTGCGGACGATCCGCGCGTGTCACGCGGTCGACGATCGTGAAGCCATCGACCTGCGCGACCGGCGGGCGCTGGTCGGCGTCCATCCATGCGGTGCCCGACAACTCGTCGGTCATCGCGAACCCACTCTGGATGGCGAGGCCCGCCAGCGGCGCGTCGTCCTCGCGCACGAGCACCTGGAGTGCCTCGCCCCGATGTCCGGCGGTGGCTTCCAACGTCGCGGCCCAGACGTCTCCCTCGTCGACGATCGACGGCACGGCGAACACGTCTGCTTGCCAGGTGTCGCCCCAGGCCGTCAGCCCCGCAGCCGCCACCGGGCCGACCTCGTCGAACCAGACCGGGAGCGCCAGCTCGTCGGTCGCCCGGGGGCGGCGCCACCACCACTGCAGGTCGGCGGCCTCCCACATGCCGCCGAGCGGATCAGCCAGGCGAGCGCGCTGCAGGACCGTGGTCGTCGCGTTCAGCCGCCCGAGACCCCGCAGCAACTCGCGTCGCACGACCACGTTCGTCGAGCGTATTGGCCGGGCGATCAGGCCGGCCGCGCTCGACTCGGTGGCTGCTCGCCTATTTCAGCGACACACCACTCGGCGGCCCGGACCGACACCAGGTCGTCGAGCGGGACGACGACGTCGACGTCGTCGACCACGAACCAGGCGCTGTCCTTCACGCAGGACACGAGCGTGCCGCGCCACAGGGCGGATTCGGTGCGGACCACGACGACGCCGCCCATCAGGGGCCTGAGCACCCGGGCGGTCAGCGGGGGAGGGCTCCCGGCGCTCTCGGTCACGAGGGTGGGGGTCACGGTGGCCTCCTTGCACGAAGGCGGTTTCGTGTGGTCTACATCCGGGGCGTCAGCCGGTGGTGGATCTCCCGTACGACCTGCTGGACAGCCAGGACGTCACCCTGTTGCGGTGGCAACGAGTACCCGGCCTGGCTGGGGGTTCTCCCCGGTACGATCGATCAGCGTGGGTGACGAACCGCTACCGACCGACTCGAACGAATCGACGACCACCGCGATGGGCCCGAACGCCTGGCTCGTCGACGAGATGTACGAGCAGTACCTCGCCGAACCGACGTCGGTGAGCGAGAGCTGGCGCGATTTCTTCGCCGACTACCGGCGGGACACCGACTATCACGCGCCCCCCGCTCCCCGTGGCCAGGCGGCCGCCCCGGGGTCCGCGGGCAACGGCGCCGCCGTCACCGCTCCCGCGGCGCCCGCCGCCCGCAACCTCGCCACCGCCCCCCCCCCCCCCCCCCCCGCGGGCGCCCCCGGCCCCGCCCCCGCGCCCCGGGCG
>JBKPHT010000189.1:0-15311 GCA_046730015.1 Actinomycetota bacterium | reverse complement strand
GCGGAGAGCACCACCCGCCGCCGGCGGCGACGGTCGAGCGGGTGCTGGCGGTGGCCCGCGGCGAGGCCGTGGCCTGCGAGCTGCCCGGCGGCTGGCGGGTCGCCCGGACCGCCGGCCGCCTTCGGCTCGAGCCGCCGCCCGCCGCCGGCTGATCCTCCCGCCGACAGTCCCCCCTGGTCCGGCGTCTCCCACCGCGCGATGACGCGGTGAGGGGACGCCAGACCCGCCCGTCCGGCCGCCTCGACCGTCGCTCGGCACGGCGGGTAGGTTCTGCTCCGCATGTCGACCGTGCCCGTGCCCCCCGACGGGTTCGTCCACCACCTCGACGAGCCGGAGCTCGGGCCCGTCGTCGTCACCGAGGACGCGATCCAGGCCCGCATCGCCGAGCTGGGCGAGCGCATCACCCAGGACTACGCCGACGAGCCACCCCTGCTGATCTGCGTCCTCAAGGGCGCGTTCGTGTTCCTGGCCGACCTCGCCCGGGCCATCCGGCTGCCGGTCGAGGTCGACTTCATGGCCGTGTCGTCCTACGGCGCCTCGACCCGGTCGTCCGGAGTGGTCCGCATCGTCAAGGACCTCGACATCGACCTCGCCGGCCGGCGGGTGATCCTGGTCGAGGACATCGTCGACTCCGGCCTCACCCTCACCTACCTCCGGCGCAACCTCGCCGCCCGCCAGCCCAAGACCCTCGACGTCTGCGCGCTGTTCGTCCGCCAGGGCAACCAGAAGACCGAGGAGGAGCTCCGCTACGTCGGGTTCGAGATCCCGCCGGCCTTCGTGCTCGGCTACGGCCTCGACGTCGCCGAGCGGTACCGCAACCTCCCCTACGTCTGCGAGTTCAAGGGCGACGCGTGAGGGTCCCCCCGATAGCCTGGCCGGCACCGTGAAACGCTTCCCGAGAGCAGCCCTGCTCTACCTCGTCGTCGGCGCCGCCGTGCTCTTCGCGGGCCTCCGCTTCTCCAGCGGGGGGTCCGAGCGCGAGGAGATCGACTTCTCCGCGTTCCGGCAGGCGATCGACGACGGCGAGGTCGCCACCGCCGAGATCAAGGACCGCGACCACGTCGTGGTCGGCAAGCTCCGCGACGACACCGAGTACAAGACCCCCTTCCCGGCCGAGTACGCCGACGAGCTGGTCGACGAGCTCCACGACGCCGACCCGCCGGTCGAGATCACCACCGACCAGCAGTCCGACTCGCTGTGGACCGGCCTGCTGTTCAGCCTGCTGCCCACCGTGCTGCTCATCGGCGCCTTCCTGCTGGTGATGAACGCCCTGCAGGGCGGGGGCAAGGGCGTCATGCAGTTCGGCAAGTCGCGGGCCAAGCAGGTGTCGAAGGACGAGCCCACGGTCACCTTCGCCGACGTCGCCGGCTGCGACGAGGCGGTCGAGGAGCTCCAGGAGATCAAGGAGTTCCTGCAGGACCCGGGCCGGTTCCAGGCCATCGGCGCCCGCATCCCCAAGGGCGTGCTGCTCTACGGCCCGCCCGGCACCGGCAAGACCCTCCTGGCCCGGGCCGTGGCCGGCGAGGCCGGCGTGCCGTTCTTCCCGATCTCCGGCTCCGACTTCGTCGAGATGTTCGTCGGCGTCGGCGCCAGCCGGGTCCGCGACCTGTTCGACAAGGCCAAGCAGGCCGCGCCCGCCATCGTGTTCGTCGACGAGATCGACGCCGTCGGCCGCCACCGCGGCGCCGGCATGGGCGGCGGCCACGACGAGCGGGAGCAGACCCTCAACCAGCTCCTGGTCGAGATGGACGGCTTCGACGCCCGCACCGGCGTCATCCTCATCGCCGCCACCAACCGGCCCGACATCCTCGACCCCGCGCTGCTCCGGCCCGGCCGCTTCGACCGCCAGATCGTGGTCGACCAGCCCGACCTCGAGGGACGCAAGGCCATCCTCGACGTCCACGCCAAGGGGAAGCCCCTCGCCGCCGACGTCCGGCTCGACGTGCTCGCCCGCCGCACCCCCGGCTTCACCGGCGCCGACCTCGCCAACCTCATGAACGAGGCGGCCCTGCTCACCGCCCGCCGGGGCGGCACCGACATCACCATGCCGGCCATGGAGAGCGCCATCGACCGGGTGCTCGCCGGGCCCGAGCGCAAGACCCGGGTGATGTCCGACAAGGAGAAGCGGGTCATCGCCTACCACGAGGGCGGCCACACCCTCGTCGGCCATGTGCTGGAGGGCACCGACCCCATCCACAAGGTGTCGATCGTGTCGCGCGGCCGGGCGCTCGGCTGGACCCTCGCCCTGCCCACCGAGGACAAGTACCTCAAGACCCGGGCCGAGCTCGTCGACACCATGACCATGCTGCTGGGCGGCCGGACCGCCGAGGAGCTGGTGTTCGGCGACCCGACCACCGGCGCCAGCGACGACATCGAGCGCTGCAGCGAGATCGCCCGGGCCATGGTCACCACCTACGGCATGAGCGACCGGCTCGGGCCGCAGCAGCTCGGCGCCAAGTCGGGCGAGGTGTTCCTGGGGAAGGACTACGGGCACGAGGCCACCTACTCCGACGAGATCGCCGGCCTCATCGACGACGAGGTCCGCCGGCTGATCGACCACGCCCACGACCGGGCCCGGTTCATCCTCACCACCCACCGGTCGACGCTCGACCGGCTGGCCGCGTCGCTGGTCGAGAAGGAGACCCTCGACGACGCCGAGCTGGCCGAGGTGTTCGGCGACATCGACAAGGGCGCCGGCATCGAGGTGCCGGTCGACGGGTTCGAGCGGCCCACCCCGGCCCGCAGGCGGGAGGCCCCGGTCGTCACAGTGGCCGAGGCCGCCCCGTCGCCAGAGGCCCGGCCCGCGCCGGTGCCGTCCGCGGTCGAGGCGGCCTGGCGCCGCTACCGGCGGTGGCGGGCGCTGCGGGCGCCGCGCCCGTCCGGCACGTGACCCGCACGTGAGCGAGCGAAGCGAGCGAACCATGGGCACTGTGCGTTGCTCGGCCCGATGGGCCGATCGCTCATGGGGTGCGACCGAAGGGCGCACCTCATGAGTGACGAGTGGCCCAGCAGGGACTTCCCGCCCATCGACACCCCGATGGACCTGGAGCGCATCTCCAAGGCGGTCCGGGAGATCCTCGAGGCGATCGGCGAGGACCCCGACCGTGACGGCCTGCGCGACACGCCCGAGCGGGTGGCCCGCATGTACGCCGAGATCTGCTCCGGGCTCCACGAGGAGGCCGACACCCACCTGGCGGTGACGTTCGAGGCCGGCCACGACGAGATGGTGATGGTCCGGGACATCCCCCTGCAGTCGGTGTGCGAGCACCACATCATCCCGTTCATCGGCAGGGCCCACGTCGCGTACATCCCGGGCAAGGACGGCCGCATCACCGGCCTCTCGAAGCTGGCCCGCCTGGTCGACGCCTACGCCCGCCGGCCCCAGGTCCAGGAGCGGCTCACCGCCCAGGTGGCCGACGAGATCGACCGGACCCTCCAGCCCCGGGGCGTGATGGTGGTCGTCGAGGCCGAGCACCTGTGCATGACCATGCGCGGCGTCCGCAAGCCCGGCTCCACCACCGTCACCTCCGCCGTCCGCGGCCTGTTCCGCACCAGCGTGGCCACCCGCGAGGAGGCCATGCGGTTCATCGTCGGCCAGCGGTAGGTCGGCGATCGGGATCGCTCCCGGGAACAAGCGAACGACTGCTGTCGCCAGAACAGGTGTTAGTCAGGCCAGGTCGTGGGTCGGGAGGTGCTCGAGCTCGTGCGCAGCCACCTCGTCGGCGATCGTCTGGTGGAGCGCCGCCGGGTCGGCCGCGGTGGCGGCGAGGTCGTCGAGCCAGGTGTCGCTCCGCCCCCAGCGGGCGAGCGAGCCGGGCGGCCAGTCGGCCGAGACCGAGCGGGCGAGGGTGAGGCCGGTGGCGACCAGGTCGGTGCGGCCGACCGCGGCGGGGATCAGGACCCGGTCCTCGATCTCGGTGACCGCCATCGGCACGCCGGGCCGGACCCGGGCGGCGATCTCCTGCTCGTAGGCGGCCATCAGCTCGGCCAGCGTCGGGACCCGGTCGAGGGGCAGGGGGCTCTGGGCCCGCAGGCGGGCGGCGGCCTCGGCGACCGTGGACGGGTCGTGGTGGCGCAGCTTGATGCGGTCCTGCACGCCCTTGTCGGTCCGCAGCGGGGTGGCCAGCGTCATCGTGATGACCTTGGCCGGCCGCACCAGCGCGTGGACGTGCGCGGTCGGCAGGTAGTCGGTCCCGCTGGACGACAGGTCGAGCGTCACCCCCTGGACGACCGGCCCGAGCCGGCGGAGCAGCCGGAGCGGCCGCCACGCGGCGAACCCGGGCAGCTCCCGCTGCCAGTCGGCGGTGATCCGGCGCTTGTCGGCCGCGCTCATCCTCATGGGTTGATCTCGATCACGTAGGGGATGTGGGGCGCCTCGGTCACGATGTGGTCGACCTGCGACCTGGTCAACCCGGGCGGATGCTGCACGAACTTGTAGTCGTACGCCAGGTTGTTCACCGTGTCCTCGACGTCGAGCCGGGCGGACCCCAGGGTGCTGTGGGGCACCCGCGACCCGCCGAGGTAGCTCACCTCGGTGTCGAGGCCCCGGTAGCCGTAGATGTTCTGGTACCGGTTGAGCAGCGTCTCCGCGTAGGTGTGCTTGAGCGTCCCCGGGACCGCGCCCGGCCGGCCGACGTGGAGCTCGGCCCGGGTGGCGATGGCCTGGAGCAGCTCCTGGTTGGTCGGGTTGGTGGACGGGACGCCGAACGGCGCGTCGGGCTCGGCACCCGGCCGGGGGGCGCGGCCCGGGCCGAAGCGGTAGCCGGCCCCGCCGGCCCCGGTGCCGATGGCGGTGCTGAGCACGACGTTCTCGAGGTCGACACGGCCGTCGCCGCCCGGCAGGCCCAGGGCGTCGTAGGCCTCGCCGGTGACGCCGCCGGAGAACCCGGTGAGGCCGCCCCGGACCATCGCCGACCCCAGGCTCGCCGACGCACCGCCGAACGCGAAGCCGAACCGCCCGGCGATGCCGCCCACGACGCCGCCCTTGAGGACCGCGCCCCAATCCATGTCGCCGTTGGCGATGCCGTCGGCGATGGCGGGCGCCATGCCGATGCCGGCGCCGATCAGCGTCATCGCCAGCGCGCTGCCGACCCCGGGGAACGCGAGCGACAGGGCGATGCCCCCGACCAGGGCGACGTTGCCCCACTGCACGCCGGTCTCGCGCTGGCGGATGTCGTTGTACTGCTCGATCGACAGCGGCTGGAGGCCGAGCGGGTCGACGAAGTCGACCGGGTCGTTGTTGCCGTAGTGGTACGGGTTGGTGGCGACCGGCAGCCCGGCCCGGCCGGCGACCGGGTCGGGGCCGAGGAACGCCCGGGTGGCCGGGTCGTAGACCCGGTTGCGGAGCCACAGCAGCCCGACCATCTCCAGCTCGCCGAACGCGCAAACCGGCTCCGGCCCGCCGGAGTCGGAGTCGGAGCCGGCGCCGGACCGCCGGGCGCCCCACGGGTCGGTGGCGCCGCGGCTCCGGCGCCAGTCGGCGTCGAGCCAGGTGGTGGCCCCGCCGGGGGACAGGAGAGCGACCGGGTGGCCCTCGGCGCCGGCGACCCGCCGGTCGCGGACCCCGACGAGCTCGGCCACCGGGCCCGACGAGTCCCAGTCGAGCGGCGTGCCACCGACCCCGGCCAGGCGGCCCAGAGCGTCGACGTCGACGTCGACGCGCCGGTCGCCGGGCCCGGACACCCCGGTGAGCCGGCCGAGCGCGTCCCACGACCACCGGGTCGTGCCGTCGGGGCCGGCGGCCTCGATGCGGTACCCGGCGTCGTCGTAGCGGAACACGGTGGTGCCGCCGGGCCCGTCCGACCGGGCGAGCTGGTGGGCGGCGTCGTACGCGTAGGTGGTGACGCCTGCCGGGCCCTCCTCCCGGACCAGCCGGCCCGCCGGGTCGTAGGCGAAGGCCCAGGCGCCGTCCGGCCCCGAGGCGGCGACCAGCTGGCCGGCGGGGTCGTAGCCGTACCGGATGACGCCCCGGTCGTCGTGCACCTCGGCCACCCGGCCGGCGGCGTCGCGCACGAGGGAGGCGGCCCGGGCGCCGGCCGGCCCGGTCTCCGAGTAGGCCCGGACGAGGCCCTCACCGTCGACGTCCCAGCGGCGGTCGACGCCCCCGGCCCGCAGCGCGACGAGCCGCCCGCCGGCGTCGCGGTCGAGATCGATCCGCAGGTCTCCGTCGGTCAGCGCGACGACCCGACCGGCGGCGTCGCGGTTCCACCGGGTGACCGGGCCGTCGCCGACACGCCGGCCGACCACCAACCCGTCGCCGTCGTGGTCCCACCGGGTGGTGCGGCCGTCGACGTCGAGGCTGGTCAGCCGCCCGCCCTGGGACCAGCCGAGCGTGAAGGTCCGGCCGCGGGCGGGCTCGTGGATCAGCCGGGGCCGGCCCACCCGGTCGCGGTCGAACACGACGACCTCACGGCCATCCACCAGGACGTCGGTGGTCCGGCCACGGGCATCCCGGATCCACTCGACGACCGCCCCCGTGGGCAGCCGATGGCGGACGGCCCGCCCGGCCGCGTCGCGCTCGAGGCGGGTGGTGCGGCCGAGGGCGTCGGTGTGGGCCACCGGGCGGCGCATCGGGTCGTAAGTGGTGGTCGTGACCCCGCCGAGGGCGTCGACGACGGCGACCGGGTCGCCCCGCTCGTCGTAACGAAACCGGACGGCGTGGCCGAGCGCGTCGGTGGCCGAGGTGAGCTTGCCCCGCGGGTCGTAGCCGTAGCGCATCGTCGCCCCGCCCGGGCCGGTGACCGCCGCGACCCGGCCGCCGGCGTCGTAGACGACCTCGGTCCGGCGGCCGCCGCGCTCGGTGGCCACGACCCGGCCGGCGCCGTCGTAGGCGGTGCGGACCGACCGGGCGGCCGGGGTGACGGTCTCGACCAATCGGTCGCAGGCGTCCCACGCGTAGCGGACGGTGGCCCCGGTGGCGTCGGTGACCGACACGACGCGGCCGGCGTCGTCGTAGCCGGCGGTCCACGAGCGGCCCTCGCCGGTGCTCACGGCGGCCAGCCGACCGGCGGCGGTGTACGACGCGGTGGCGGTGCCGCCGTCGGGGGCGGTGACGGTGGTGGGGCGCCCCCAGAGGTCGCGCTCGGTAATGGTGACCCCGCCGTCTGGGTCGCGCTCGGACACGACCCGGCCGAGCAGGTCGTGCTCGTAGCGGGTGGCGGCGCCGGTCTGGTCGACGACCTCGGTCAGCCGTCCCGCCGGGTCGTAGCGCCGGCGTACCTGGTGGCCGAGGGGGTCGGTGGTGGCGGTGGGGCGGCCCTCGGCGTCGTGGTCGTACCCCCAGGTCGCGCCCGACGGGTCGTGAACGAGCGACAGCAGCCCCAGCGCGCTGTAGGACAGCTCCCACTTGGCGCCGCCCGGGGCGGCCACGCCGACCAGCCGCTCGAGGTGGTCGTGGGACAGCTCGACCGCGGCGCCGACGGCGTCGACGACCCGCTCGACCGCGCCGTGGGCGCCGTGCTCGAAGGTGGTGTGGGCGCCGTCGGGCTCGATGATGCCGGTGAGCCGGCCGGCGGGCGACCAGGTGAGGGTGATCTCGCCGCCGGTGGCCGGTCGGACGGCCAGGGCCCGGCCGGCGTCGTCGCGGTCGACGGTCACGACCGCGCCGTCGGGCAGGGTGATCCGGGCGACCTCGCCGCTGACGTGGGGCACGGTGCGGGTGGTGGCGCCGACCCCGTTGGTTGCGGCCACGACGTTGCCATCGGCGTCGTGGTCGAACCGGGCGGTCACGCCGTCGGCGTCGGTGAGTGAGCGCAGCAGCCCGTCGACCACCTCGACCCGCATGTCCCAGCCCAGCGGGCCCGACAGCCGCGAGGGGAACGGGTCGTCTCCGTCATAGTCGAGCGCGATGGTCGGCCCGCCGTCGACGGTGTGCTCGATCACCCGGTGGGCGTCGTCGTACTCCCACCGCTCGCCGACACCGTCGGGGCGGGTCCGGGTGGCCACCCGGCCGTCGGCCTCGGTCCGCTGGTGGGTGATGTCGCCGCCGAAGCCGGTGGCCTCCAGGCAGCGGCCCGCGTCGTCGAACCGGCGGACTAGCCGGTGGCCCTCGGCGTCGACCAGGGCGACGAGCCTGCCGGCCTCGTCGTGCTCGTAGATGCTGACGGGGCCCGCGGTGGTGTCGGCCACGATCGTCCGCCGGCCGGGGTGGTAGGCGAACGTGGTCTCCCGCCCGAACGGCGACACCTGGGCGACGACCCGGCCCTCGTCGTCGTAGGTGTTGCGGCAGAGCCGGACGCCGTCGGCGTCCCACACCTCGAGGATGCGGCCCCGGTCGTCGAGGACGTAGAGGCGGTCGCCCAGCACCCGCTCGGTGCCGACGAGGTCGCCGGCGTCGTCGTAGCGGTAGCGGGCCACCCGGCCGCAGGACGACCGGACGGCGACGATGCGGGCCCGGGCCGGGTCGGCCGTGTCCCAGTCGAGGTCGAGCCGGCGGCCGCCGTCGTGGGTGAGCGCCACCGGCAGCCCGCCCTCGTAGGCGAACGTAACGGTGCCGGACGCCGGGCCGGCGACGGTGGCGAGTCGCCCGTCGGGGGCGAACGCCCACACGTCGCCGGGGTGGTCGGAGTGGGGGTCCCAGCGGAGCTCCCAGCCGCCACCGGTGCGGTGGAGCGCGGCCGCCACGCCGGCGACCCGGGCGGGCGCGGCGCCCGGGCCGGCGGCGGGCGGGTACACGGCCATCTGGCCGTCGGGGCCGTGGTAGGCGACGGTGCCGTCGTCCTGGGGGAGCAGCGCCACCGACGCCCACGACGCCCAGCCCCGGCCGAACGGCCCGGCGGCCACGAACCGGGACGAGTAGGTGCGGCGCCAGCGGAGCACGGCGAGCCGGTCGGGCCAGGTGAGGTCCTCCTCGGCCTCGAGGAAGTGCCCGGTGGCGGTGCACACCGGGTCGGCGACGAAGCCGGACGTGCGGGGGATGCCGGCGGCGATCGGGGCGTCGACCGTGACTGGCGACCGCTCGGCCAGCAGGAGCGCGGGGTCGATGCCGGCGGCCCGGGCCACGGCGTCGAACGCGGCGGTGAACGCGGCCTCGTCGACCGAGGCGAGGCCGTCGGCCCCCAGTGACCCGTCGGCGTCGAGGAACGCCTGTTTCACCACGGCCACGAAGGTCTCGTCGTTCTGCTGGTTGACGAGCAGGCCGGGCAGCTCGAGGTCCATCAGGTCGGGGTTGAGCACCATCCCCTGGCACGACTGCGGGAACGAGTCGTACGACCCCCGGAGCTCGGTCACCTTGGTCTGCAGCTCGCGGCGGATGGTCGCCGCCGCGGTCACGAACGCGGCGAGCTTGTCGGTCTTGGCCGAGGCCGTCCCCATCGCCGCGAATCAAACCACAGGGATGTCCTGCTGGGGCGTCGCCCCGGGGCCACCGATCGGCACGGATCGCGGGCGCGCGACCTCGTAGAGGGCCCTGTCGGCGCGCGGGCGGCGGCCTAGGATGAGCGGCCGTGCAGGTCATGGGCGTCGTCAACGTGACCCCCGACTCGTTCTCCGACGGGGGCCGCTTCCTCGACCACGCCGCCGCGCTCGCGCATGCCCGCCACCTCGTCGGCGAGGGCGCCGACTGGATCGACGTGGGCGGCGAGTCGACCCGCCCCGGTGCCGCGCCGGTGCCCGCCGGGGAAGAGCTGGCCCGCGTCCTCCCGGTGGTCGAGGCCCTGGCCGCCGCGGGCGTCCCCGTGTCGGTCGACACCCGCAAGGCCGAGGTCGCCACGGCCGCCGTGGCCGCAGGGGCCCGGATGGTCAACGACGTGTCCGCCGGGCTGGCCGAGGTGGCGGGCGGGGCCGGCGTCGCCTTCGTGGCCATGCACATGCAGGGCGAGCCGGCCACGATGCAGAACGCCCCCCACTACGACGACGTCGTCGCCGAGGTGCGCGACCACCTCGTCGCCCGGGCCGAGGCCGCCCGGGCCGCCGGGGCGCCCGAGGTGTGGATCGACCCCGGCATCGGGTTCGGCAAGACCCTGGACCACAACCTCGCCTTGCTGGCCGACCTCGACGTCCTCGTGGCCACCGGCTACCCCGTGCTCGTCGGCACCAGCCGCAAGGGGATGCTGGGCGCCCTCGCGGCCCGGGCCGACCGCACCGGCGTGGCGCCGCCCGCCGGCGACCGGCTGGAGGGCTCGGTCGCCACCGCCACCTGGGCGTTCCTCCAGGGTGCCGGCATGGTCCGAGCGCACGACGTGGCCGCGACCGTCGCGGCCCGGGCGGTCGTCGAGGTGGTCGCGGCGGGGGCCGCGTGAACAGGACAAGGAGACCGCAGACGTGGCACCGCTGAAGGGCAAATGGGCCCAGGGCATCACGCCCCGCAACTTCGTGTGGGTGCTGAAGGACCGGTTCGCGGTCTGCGAGCGGCCCGGCGGCTACGGGCCCAACCACCGCCGCGTCCGCCGCCAGGAGGAGATCATCTGGATCCGCGAGCAGGGCTTCACCCACGTGATCTCGCTCATCGCCGCGGCCCACAACCTCCACAACTACGACGAGCTGGGCGTCCCCTGGCTGCACCGGCCCCAGGGCCCCAACGACGACCCGGTGGCGTTCCAGCAGAGCCTCTACACCGAGCTGCGGACGCTGCTGGCCTCCGGCGAGAAGCTGCTCATGCACCAGGAGGAGGTGGGCGACCGGGTGTGTGGGCTGGTCGCCGGCTACATCCTGTGGGCCGGCCTGGTGCCCTACGGCCCCCAGGCCATCTCGGTGACCGAGCGGCTGACCGGCCGGCAGCTCGGCCCGCACGGCCGCGAGCTCGTGGCCACCGCCGCCTCGCTGCGGGCCGACCCGGACGGGTGACCGGGACCGCCGCCGACCGCATCGAGCTCCGCGGGCTGCGGGTGCTCGGGCGGGTCGGCATCCTTCCCACCGAGCGGGCCCAGGACCAGCCGCTCGAGATCGACCTCGACCTGGAGGTCGACCTGGCCGCCGCCGGGGCCAGCGACTCGCTCGACGACACCGTCGACTACGGCAGGGTGTGCGACGCGGCGGTGGCCGCCGTGCGGGACGGCCACGTCGACCTGCTAGAGCGCCTGGCCACCAAGGTGGCCGACGCCGCGCTCGGGCTCGATCCCCGGATCACGTCGGTGGACGTCGCCCTCCGCAAGCTCCGGCCGCCGGTGGCCCACCTCCTGACCAGCTCCGGCGTCCGGCTGGTGCGGAGCCGGCCGTGACCGCGGAGGTGACGGGCGCCGGGCGCCGGGCCTTCCTCGGGCTCGGGTCGAACCTCGGCGACCGGGTGCGCCACCTGCGGGAGGCCGTGGCCACGCTGGCCGAGGTCGGGCCCACCCGGGTGTCGCCCGTGTACGAGACGGCCCCGGTCGGCGGCCCCGAGGAGCAGGACCACTACCTCAACCTGGTCGTCGAGCTGCGCACCGCCCGCCCGCCCCGCGAGCTGCTGGGCGTGTGCCACCGGCTGGAGGCCGCGGCCGGGCGGGTGCGCGACGTCCGCTGGGGGCCCCGGACTCTCGACGTCGACGTGCTCTGGGTCGACGGCGTCACGGTCGACGAGGACGACCTGGTGGTGCCCCACCCGCGGCTGTGGCAGCGGCGGTTCGTCGTGGCGCCCCTCCACGACCTCGCCCCCGACCTGGCTGACGAGGCGGCGGTCGACGCGGCCGAGGGCACGGTCGAACCGCGGGGCCCGCTGGACGAGCTGTGACCGGTCCTTCCGGTCCGCGACGGCGAGGCGATCGGGGCCGGACCGTCGTTCCCGAGGCGATAGCGGTCGGCCCCCGGCCCCTATCGCCTCGAGAAACGAGGAACCGGCGGGTGCGGATCGTCGGGCCCGGGCGGGCCGGGCGGGCGCTGGCTCTCGCCCTGGGCCGGGCCGGGTGGGACGTCGCCCCGCTGGTCGGCCGGGACGGCGACGTCGCCGGCGCGGCCGACGGGGTCGACCTGGTGGTGCTGGCCACCCCGGACGACGCGGTCGCCGCGGTGGCCGCCGCGGTCCGGCCGGTGGCCGGGACCGTCGTCGCCCACCTGGCCGGTGCCCTCGGCCTCGACGTCCTCGCCCCCCACGATCGGCGGGCGGCCGTCCATCCGCTGATGGCCCTCCCGACCCCCGAGCTCGGCGCCGAGCGGCTGGCGGGCGGCTGGTTCGCGGTGGCCGGCGACCCGCTGGCCGGCGAGATCGTCGCCGCGCTCGGCGGCCGGTCGTTCGCGGTGGCCGACGCCGACCGGGCCACCTACCACGCCGCCGCCGTGGTGGCCTCCAACCACCTCGTCGCCCTGCTCGGCCAGGTCGAGCGGCTGGCCACCGAGGCCGGCGTCCCGCTGGAGCCGTACCTCGACCTGGCCGCCGCCACCCTCGACCACGTCCGGGCCCTCGGGCCGGCCGCCGCCCTCACCGGCCCCGCGGCCCGGGGCGACGAGGCCACCATCCGCCGCCACCTCGACGCCCTCCCGGCCGACGAGCGGGCCGCCTACCAGGCCCTCGTCGACGCCGCCCGCCGCCTGGTCCGCCGCCCCACCCGCGCCGCCGCCCCGCCCTCGCCCGAGGAGCCCGCCTCGCCGTGAAGACCGTCTCGACCATCGCCGAGGCCCGCGCCCTGCTCGACGCCGAGCGGTGCGCCGGCCGCTCGGTCGGCTTCGTCCCGACCATGGGCTACCTGCACGACGGGCACGCCTCCCTGATGCGGGCCGCTCGGGCCGGGACCGACGTCGTCGTGGCCTCGATCTTCGTCAACCCGCTCCAGTTCGGCGCCGGCGAGGACCTCGCCGCCTACCCCCGCGACCTGGGACGCGACACCGCGCTGGCGGCCGAGTCGGGGGTTGACGTGCTGTTCACCCCCGGCGTCGACGAGATGTACCCGACGCCGGTGCTGACCACGGTCAGCGTGGCCCAGGTGTCCGAGCCGCTGGAGGGCGCCGCCCGGCCGACCCACTTCGCCGGGGTCGCCACCGTGGTGACCAAGCTGCTGTCGATTGTGGGACCGTGCCGGGCCTACTTCGGGGCCAAGGACTTCCAGCAGGTCGCGGTCGTCCGCCGTCTCGTCCACGACCTGTCTCTGCCCGTCGAGGTCGTCGCCTGCCCCACCCGGCGGGAGCCCGACGGGCTGGCCATGTCGTCCCGCAACGTCTACCTCACCCCCGACGAGCGGGCCGCCGCCCCCGTCGTCCACCGGGCCCTGCGGGCCGGCGCGGCCGCCATCGGCGCCGGCACCCGCGACCCCGCCGCGGTCCGCGAGCTGATGGCCGCGATCATCGAGGCCGAGCCCCTCGCGCAATTGGACTACGCCGAGGTGGTCGACGCAGACTCTTTCACCGTGCCCGACCCGCTCGTCGGGAATCTCCGGCTGCTCGCAGCCGTTCGTTTCGGGCGAGCGAGGCTCATCGACAACGTGGGGGTGACCGTGTGACGGCACCCACCCAAGGAGGGTCCAGCACCGTGCGCCGCCGCATGCTCAAGTCGAAGATCCACCGTGCCGTGGTCACGGACGCGAACCTGCACTACGTCGGCTCGGTGACGATCGACCCCGACCTGCTGGAGGCCGCCGACATCCTTGAGCACGAGCAAGTCGCCGTCGTCGACATCGACAACGGCGCCCGCCTGGAGACCTACGCCATCGCCGGCGTCCGGGGCTCGGGCGACCTGTGCCTCAACGGCGCCGCCGCCCGCCTCGTGCAGCCCGGTGACCGGGTGATCGTCATCTCCTACGCCGACTACGACGACGCCGAGATGGAGGGCTATGCCCCCCGGGTCGTCCACGTCGACACGTCCAACAGGCAGGTCGACGAGGTGACCGCCGAGCTGATGGCCGCCGCCCAGGCCGGCCCGGCGCCCCACCGCTACGTCGAGGTCCCGGCCAACTAGGGGCCGGACCGACCCGATGCCGCCCGGCGCCGACCTCGACCTGCTCGTCCTCGGCTCCGGCGTCGCCGGCCTGTCGGCCGCCGTCGGGGCCGCCGACGTCCACGGCCTGCGGGTCGGCGTCCTCACCAAGGCCCAGCTCGACCAGGCCACCACCCGGTGGGCCCAGGGCGGGGTGGCCGCGGTGCTGGGTGGCGACCCCGACTCGACCGACGTCCACCTGGCCGACACGCTGGCCGCCGGGGTCGGGCTGTGCGACGCCGACGCCGTCCGGGTGCTGGTCGACGAGGGCCCGGCCCGGGTCAACGAGCTGATCGCCCTCGGGGCCATCTTCGACCGGGACGCGGCCGGCGAGCTGCTACTGGCCCGGGAGGGCGGCCACTCCCACGCCCGGGTCGTCCACGCCGGCGGCGCGGCGACCGGCGTCGAGGTCGAGCGGGCGCTGGTGGCCGCCGTGCGCGGGAGCGCGGCGGCGGTCTACGAGCACTGGTTCGCGCTCGACCTGCTGGTGGAGGCCGGCCGCTGCGCCGGCGTCGTCGCGCTCACCCCGGCAGGCGAGCGCCGGGAGGTCCGGGCCCGGCACGTCCTGCTGGCGACCGGCGGCGCCGGCCAGGTGTTCGCCGTCACCACCAACCCGCCTGAGTCGACCGGCGACGGCATCGCCATGGCCCTGCGGGCCGGGGCGGCCGTGGCCGACCTGGAGTTCATGCAGTTCCACCCGACGGCCCTGCACCACCCGTCGATGCCCCGGCCGCTGCTGTCCGAGGCGCTCCGGGGCCACGGGGCGCTGCTGCGCGACACGAGGGGCGAGCGTTTCGTCGACGAGCTGCTGCCCCGGGACAAGGTGAGCCGGGCGATCATGGCCGTGGTCGCCGAGCAGGGCGTCGACCACGTCTGGCTCGACGCCACCGGGCTAGACCGGTTCGCCGAGCGGTTCCCGACCATCGCCGGCGCCCTGGCCGAGGTGGGCCTCGACCCCGCGACCGACTGGCTGCCGGTCGCCCCGGCGGCCCACTACCTGTGCGGCGGGGTGGTGGCCGACCTCGACGGCGCCTCGTCGCTCCCCGGCCTGTGGGTGGCGGGGGAGGCCGCCTGCAACGGCGTCCACGGCGCAAACCGGCTCGCGTCCAACTCGCTGCTCGACGGGATGGTGTTCGGTCCCCGGGTGGTCGAGGCGGTGGGCGAGGGGCGGGACGGCCCCCGCCCGACCGGGGCGATGCGGGCGGTCCTCGACGGCGGCCCGGCCGGTGGGGTGCTCGGCCGACGGCTCGACCTGCCGGCCCCGCTCCCCGGGGGCAACGGGGCCGTCGACGCGAGCACGGCCCCTCCGGTCGCGGCGGGTCGGTCGGCCCTCCAGCGGGCGCTGACCGCCGACGCCGGGGTCCTCCGGTCGGACGCCTCGCTGGCCGCCGCCGCGGGCGCCGCCGCCCGAGGCGGAGCCGTCGCCGACGCCGCGCGCGCCGCCCCCGACGCGTCTGTCTCTTATACACATCTGACGCTGCCGACGATTGACGAG
>JBKPHT010000188.1:0-3140 GCA_046730015.1 Actinomycetota bacterium | reverse complement strand
AGTGGGACGGCCTCGCCGGCGCCGCCGGACTGGGGCTTGGCGTACTCGTCGGTTTCGTGGCATGGCAGGTAGTCGTGCACGGGGCTCGCCTCGGTCGGCCCGGCAGCTGGGTGGGGGCCCGTTGGCGTGCCGCCCGTCCCGGACGCCGAGCGAAGAACCGGCGGCTCCTGGCGATCACGGTATCCTTGACGCGGCCGCATGGGCGGTGTCAGGCACCGGCTGGCTGGTGGCAGCGCGAGTCTTCGACTGGTCCGAGACCCTGACCGGCGCGCCGCTCCAGCTCGCATTCGGCGTTGCGTTCCTCGGATGGGCTCTCCTCCACATTCCTGCTGCCCGCCGGCTCGCGGCTTCCGAGGACGACCTGGTCGTCGTGAGTCGCCGCGTCCTGGGCTCGGGGCCACCGACCATCGACACCCAAGACGACGCAACCGGCCAGCTGGCGGCGACGGCGCGGCGCACGAGACAGCGTAGGGTCCGTCTGGTGCAGCGATGGCTGTTGAACCCGCCCATGCGGGTCCTCACATACCTAGGCCTGCTGCGCCATCACGCCGTGCTCGAGACCACGGGTCGGCGCACCGGTCGCTCGCGCCGAACCGTCGTCGGCGTCGCCCGCCAGCCCGACTCCGTGCTGTGGATCGTCGCCGAACACGGCCGCCGAGCCGGCTACGTCCGCAACCTCGACGCCGAGCCCGGCGTGCGAATCCACCTCGGCCGCCGCTGGCAGCGAGGCGCCGCGCGCCTCGTCGACAACGACAACATCGACGCCCGCCTCCAACACTTCACGCCCCAGCACATCAACGTCATCCGCCGGTTCGGCACCGAACTCGCCACGGTCCGCGTCGATCTCGTCGCATGACGGTATCGCCCGTCCAGGCGACTCCGCCTGGCAACCAGCACAGCAGCCAACGACACGCTCCCTGGCACCTCACCGACCACGGCTCGTTGCTACCGACGAAGGCCACCGAGCCCAAGACCTAGGGTGGCGGCGATGACCCGAACCCTCTTCCACGGCGGCAACGTGTTCGACGGGACGGGAGCGGACCCGGCGCCAGCTGACGTCGTCGTGGACGGCGACCGAATCGTCGCCGTCGGGGGACCCGGCACCGGTGACGGCGATGACGGTGTCGCACTCGACGGCCGCACCCTGCTGCCGGGTCTCTTCGACTGCCACGTCCACATGCTGTTCTCGGGCATCGACATCCTGCGGGACTTGCAGACACCGTTCTCCTTCCGGTTCTTCGACGCTGCCCGCAACCTCGGAGTGACGCTGCGGGCCGGCATCACAAGCGTGCGCGACGCCGCCGGCGCCGACGCCGGGGTAAAGCTGGCGGTCGAGCGGGGCCTCGTGGCCGGGCCCCGCATGCAGATCGCCATCGGCATGCTCAGCCAGACCGGCGGCCACGGTGACGAATACTTCCCCTGTGGGTTCGACGTCCCGCTGTTGAGCCTGCCGTACCCGGGCGTGCCGCGTTGTGTCGTGGACGGCCCCGACGAGATGCGCCGAACGGTCCGTGAGCTGATCCGGGCAGGCGCCGACGTGATCAAGGTCGCCACCAGCGGCGGCGTGCTGAGTGTCGGCAGCGATCCGCGACGTGCCCACTTCCGGCCGGCGGAGCTAGCCGCCCTCGTCGATGAGGCGACGGCCGCCGGCCGGGCGGTCATGGCCCATGCTCAGGCCACGGACGGCATCAAGAACGCGGTGCGAGCCGGCATTCGCTCGATCGAGCACGGCATCTACCTCGACGACGAGGCGATCGGCCTGATGCTCGAGCGGGGCACCTGGCTGGTGCCAACGCTCATCGCGCCGATCTGGGTGCTCGAGTCAGTGGACGCCGGTGCCCAGATCTCCGACGCCTCCATTCGCAAAGCCCGAGATACGGTCGGAATCCACGCGGAGTCCGTGGCCCGGGCCGTCGCCGCTGGTGTGAAGGTGGCGATGGGCACCGATGCCGGCGTCGGGCCCCACGGCGAAAACCTGCGCGAGCTGTCCCTCATGGCAAAGGCGGGAATGGCGCCCGCCGCGGTGCTGAAGGCGACGACCCTCGAGGCGGCCCGCCTGCTGGGCGTAGACGATCGCTTGGGGAGCATCGAGGAGGGCAAGATCGCCGACCTCGTCGTCATAAGCGGCGACGCGTACGACTTCGAGGACATCGGCCACCGCGTCGAGCAGGTGTGGAAGGCCGGTCAGCGAGTCGCTGACCGATCGCGTCCTGAGTGACCATGCGGCGACGCTGCCGTGGCAGCTACGAACGTATTCCCGAGGCCGCATGGATGGGACGAGAGCGACGCCCATGGGTCCGGTCGTGCGCCGACGGGGAGATCGTCGCGCTCGACTGGTCCCGCCCAGGGCTGCGCCTGGCCCACACGTAGCAGCCTTACCCGGCGGGGAGATCGCCGACGAGCACGGCGAGGTCCTTGCTCGACCAGACCACCTTGGCGTCCAAGCCGGCGTCCGCCATCCAGCCGACCTGGTCGGCGGCACGGCTCGGCGTGTCGTACTCGCCGTCGATCGGCGTCACGACGTCTCCCGGGTCGTCCGGCACGACGACGTCGCCGAGCACGAACTGCCCACCGGGCGCGAGCACCCGGGTGACCCGCGCGAACAGGTCGGCCTTGCCGTCGTCGTCGAGATGGTGGACCGCGAGCGCGGAGACGACGAGGTCGAACGGACCTTCGAGCAGCGGGTCTTCGATGCGGGCGACCCGCAGGTCGGCCCCGGCCGGGAGCGCCTGTCGGGCGTACGCGAGCATGTCGGCGCTTTCGTCGACGCCCACCACCTGGGCGTCGGGGTGCACGGACAGCACGCCCAGCGCAGTCATGCCGGTTCCAACCCCCAAGTCGAGGAACCGCCGCACGACCCGCCCAGCGGTAGCGCCAGCGACCTCGACCTGCAGCCGCTTGTAATCCGGCACCTCGGCTGCCATCAGTTCGAGGTACGTCTCGGGATCAAAGTGAAACTGCGGCACTGGTTCCATCGTAAGGCGCCGTCAGCAACGCCTGGCAGCGCTAGTGGCGCCGCCGGTATTCGGTGGGGCTGAGGCCGGTCCACCGGCGGACGGCCCGCGTGAGACCCGCTGGTGCCGAGAAGCCGACGCGAGCGGCGATGGTCGTGATGGGCAGGTCGCTGGTGGCGAGCAGCA
>JBKPHT010000187.1:0-12429 GCA_046730015.1 Actinomycetota bacterium | reverse complement strand
GGTCACCTCCAGCACCATCTCCGCCAGCTGCTGGACCGTGTACTCGGACGGGTTGCCGATGTTGACCGGCCCGATGATGTCGCTGTCGAGCAGGGCGAGGAAGCCCCGGACCTCGTCCTCCACGTAGCAGAAGCTCCGCGTTTGCTGCCCGTCGCCGTAGATCGTGATCGGCTTGCTCAGCAGCGCCTGGTAGAGGAAGTTCGAGATGGCGCGCCCGTCGTCGACCCGGAGGCGAGGGCCAAATGTATTGAAGATCCGGACGATCCGGACGTCGAGTCCATGGGCCCGGTGGTACGCCATCGTCATCGCCTCGGCGAACCGCTTGGCCTCGTCGTAGACGCCCCGCGGGCCGATCGGGTTGACGTGGCCCCAGTACGACTCGGGCTGCGGATGGACCTGGGGGTCGCCGTAGACCTCGCTGGTCGAGGCCAGGAAGAACCTCGCCGACTTGGCCTTCGCCAGGCCCAGGCAGTTGTGGGTGCCCAGGCTGCCGACCTTCAGGATCTGGATGGGGATGCGGTCGAAGTCGGCCGGCGACGCCGGCGAGGCGAAGTGGAGCACCGCGTCGACCTGGCCCGGCACCCACACGAACTGGCTGACGTCGTGCTCCACGAACGTGAAGCCCCGCTGGCCGAACAGGTGCTGGATGTTGCCGACCGACCCCGTGAGCAGGTTGTCGATGGCGACGACCCGGTCGCCCCGGGCCACCAGCGCGTCGCACAGATGCGACCCCAGGAACCCGGCACCGCCGGTCACCACGACCCGAGCCATCAGCGAGACGCTCCCACGCCCCTGTTCTTAGCCGTTCGGGGCGGACCTCAACGCCGGTTCAGCGCCCGATGCCCGCGTAGGAGAAGCCGCGCCGCTCCAGCGCCGGTTTGTCCAGCAGGTTGCGGGCGTCGACCACCCGAGGGGCGACCATGAGGCCGGCCACCTTGTCGAAGTCGAGCCAGCGGAACTCGTCCCACTCGGTGAGCACGACCAGCACCTCGGCGCCGTCGCACACCGAGTACGGGTCTGCGGCCGGCTCCACCCCGCCGATCGGACCCTTCACCGCCGGGTCGTAGGCCCGGACGTCCGCGCCGTGCTCCCGCATGAGCGCCACGATCCGCAGTGCCGGCGAGTCGCGGGTGTCGTCGGTCCGGGCCTTGAACGTGAGGCCCCACACCGCCACCCGGACGCCGTCGAGCGACCCGCCCACCGCGGTCCGCACCTTGTCCACGACCCGGTGGAACTGGTCCTCGTTCACGGTGATGACACCGGCGAGGAGGTCGAACGAGTAGCCGGCGGACTCGGCGATGTGGACCAGGGCCCGCGAGTCCTTGGGGAAGCACGACCCACCCCAGCCCGGCCCGGGCTTGAGGAACTCGTGGCCGATCCGCTTGTCGTAGCCCATGCCCAGCACGACGTCCTTGACGTCGGCGCCGACCGCCTCGCAGACCGCGGCGATGGCGTTGACGAAGCTGATCTTGGTGGCCAGGAAGGCGTTGGAGGCGTACTTGATCGTCTCGGCCGACGCCGGGTCGGTGACGATGATCGGGGCGGTCACCCCGATGTACAGGGCCGCCACCCGGACGGCGGCGGACTGGTCGTCGCTGCCGATGACGATGCGGTCGGGGTTCATGAAGTCGTGGCAGGCCGAGCCCTCCCGGAGGAACTCGGGGTTCGACACCACCACCACGTCGTCGCGGCCCAGCACCCGCTCGACCACCCGGGTCGAGCCGACCGGCACCGTCGACTTGTTGACCACGACCGCCTCGGTCGGCAGCACGGCGCCGACCTCGCGGGCGGCGGACTCGATGTAGGTGAGGTCGGCCCGGCCGTCGTCGCCCTGGGGGGTCGGGACGCAGAGGTACGCGAACTCGGCGTCGCGGGCGGCGGCGGCCCCGCCGACCACGAACCGGAGCGTGCCCTCCTCCAGGCACTCCTTCACCATCGCGTCGAGGCCGGCCTCGACGATCGGCACCTCGCCCTGCTGGAGCTGGGCGACCCGCTCCTCGTCAATGTCCGCGCACACGACGTCGTGGCCGAGCTTCGAGAAGCACGCCGCGGTCGTGAGACCCACGTAGCCCGCCCCGATGACGGCGATCTTCGCCATAGTCCCTAACCCTTCGCCGGCGGCGCCCCTGTGCCGCGCCTGATCGGATGGTGTCGTCTCGGGGTGTCCGCCCGCCGCTACGAGGCCCACAGGTTACCCGCCGGCTCCCCCCGGCGTGCCAGCGCGGGCGGGAACGGCGCCTCGGGTCTGCGCTAGCCTCGATCCCTGCTGCGGTGCCCACCGCGCTCGACGACCAGGCGGTGCTCGGGGACCGTCACCTCACGTCGACCAGTCGTCACGTCCATCAGTCCGACGCCCACCATGTCGATGCCAGGCGTCCTGGCAGAGAGGTTCGCCGTGAGAAACTCGCTCGGGGCCGTCCAGTCGCTGCTGGTCCTCGGGGGCGCGTCCGACATCGGGGCGGCCATCGCCAGGCGCCTGGTGCCGGGCGGATGCCGGTGCATCGTGCTGGCCGGCCGACGGCCCGAGGCCATGGAGGCCGTCGCCGCCGACCTGCGGGCCGCCGGCGCCGAGGTTGCGGTGACGGCGTGGGACGCCACCGACGTCGGCGGGCACGCCGACTCCCTCAAGGCCGCGTGGGGCGCCCTGCCCGGTGGCGGCGACGTCGACTGCGTCGTGCTGGCCGCCGGAGTGCTCGGCGACCAGGAGCACATGGAGGCCGACCCCGCCGCCGCCGCCGAGGTCGTGGCGGCCAACTACGCCGGGCCGGTGTCGACCCTGCTCCACGTCGCACAGGCGCTCAACGAGCAGGGCCACGGCTCGATCGTCGTGCTGAGCTCCGTCGCCGGGGAGCGGGTCCGCCGGTCCAACTTCGTCTACGGCTCGACCAAGGCTGGGCTCGACGGCTTCTGCCAGGGCCTGGGCGACTCTCTGGCCGGCACCGGGGTCGGCGTCGTGGTGGTCCGGCCCGGCTTCGTCCACACCCGGATGACGGAGGGCAAGGAGGCCCCGCCCCTGGCCACGACGCCCGAGGCGGTGGCCGACGCGGTGGCGGGGGCCCTCGCGTCCGGGCGCGAGGTCGTGTGGGTCCCCGGCACCTTCCGCTACGTGATGGCCGCGTTCCGGCATCTTCCGCGCCCGGTGTGGCGGAAGCTGTCGGCCAGGATGTAAGCCGGTTCGCGCCATGAGCACGACCTCCCGCTCGTCGCCAGCGGTCCCCGCCGACGACCGATCCGCGGGCCCGGCCGGTCCGGCGACCGAGGTCCCGCCGGACACCGGCCCGCCCGACCGCAGCCCGATGTCACTGGTGACCGGCCTGGTCAAGCTGGCCCGGCCCAGGCAATGGGCGAAGAACGTGCTGGTCTTCGCGGCGCCGGCCGCCGCCGGGGTGCTGGACAACCGGGAGTGGGCCACGGACGCGGCGATCGCGTTCGTCTGCTTCTGCCTGGCCGCCGCGGGCACCTACTACATCAACGACGCCCGAGACGTCGAGGCCGACCGCCGCCACCCCAAGAAGCGGCACCGGCCGGTGGCGTCGGGGCTCGTCCCGGTACCGCTCGCCTACGCCTGCGGAGCCCTGCTGCTGGCCGCGGCGCTGGGGGTGGCCCTCACCGTCAACGGCAACCTGGCGCTGACCGTGGCCGGCTACATCCTCCTGACCACGGCGTACTCGTCGGTGCTCAAGCACGTGGCGGTGGTCGACCTGGTGGCGGTGGCCGCGGGCTTCGTCCTCCGGGCGGTGGCCGGTGCGGCGGCGACGGAGGTGCCGATCTCCGACTGGTTCTTCATCGTGACCAGCTTCGGCGCCCTGTTCATGATCTCGGGCAAGCGGGCGGCCGAGGCCCGGGAGATGGGCGACGAGGCCGGCGAGTTCCGGACGGTGCTCGGCGCCTACAGCGCGAGCTACACCGCCTATCTGCGGTCGGTGACGTCCGGCGCCGTGCTGGTGGCCTACTGCCTGTGGGCGTTCGAGAAGGCCGACTCGGTGGCCGGGTCGCCGTGGCTGCCCTGGTACCAGTTGTCGATCCTGCCGTTCGTCATGGCCGTCCTCCGCTACGCCCTGGTGCTCGACCAGGGCCGCGGCTCGGCGCCCGAGGAGATCGTGCTGGGCGACCGCGCGCTGCAGCTCATCGGCATCGCGTGGGCGGTCCTGTTCGCGATCGGCGTGTACACGGCATGACCAGCCGCAACGACGACCCGCCCCCGGGTCGACACGAGACGGTGTGCGGCTGGGGGCGGAACCCGGTGTCCGCCGCCTACGTGACCCGCCCGTGCAGCCCCGACGAGCTGGCCATGGCGGTCAAGGCCGCCGGCCCCCGGGGGGCGATCGCCCGCGGCCTCGGCCGGTCGTACGGCGACCAGGCCATGAACGCCGGCGGCCTGGTCGTCAGTTCGACCGGCGTGTCCGGCCTGCTGGAGCTCGACGAGCACGCCGGGACCGCCCGGGTCCTGGCCGGCACGTCGCTCTACGACCTGTTGCGCGAGATCGTCCCCCGCGGCTGGTTCGTGCAGGTCACGCCCGGGACGAGCCGGGTCACGGTCGGTGGCGCGATCGCCAACGACGTCCACGGCAAGGGCCACCACGCCAGCGGCACGTTCGGCGCCCACGTCCACTCCATGGTGCTGGCATTGCCGGACGGCACCCGGCGGACGCTGACCCCGACCGGGACGCCTCGGGAGTTCTGGGCCACCTGCGGCGGCATGGGGCTGACCGGCACGGTCGTCGAGGCCACGATCGGGCTCCGGCCGATCGAGACCAGCCTCCTGCGGGTCGACAGCGACCGGGTGCCCGACCTCGACACCCTGCTAGCCCTGCTGCTCGAGGGCGGGCGGACGTACCGCTACTCGGTCGCCTGGGTCGACTTCCTGGCCCGGGGCCGGTCGCTGGGGCGGGCCGTGCTCGACCAGGGCGACTTCGCTGCCCTCGACGATCTCCCCGCCCGCGACCGCCGCCGGCGCGACCCGCTCGCCTACCACGCGCTGCCCACCGTCCCCGCCCCGCCGGTCGCCCCGAACGCCCTGCTCAACCGGGCGTCGATCGCCGCGTTCAACGAGTTCTGGTACCGCAAGGCGCCCCGGCGGCGGCGGGACCACCTGCAGACGATCGACAAGTTCTGGTACCCGCTCGACATGGTCGAGGGCTGGAACCGGATGTACGGGTCGCGAGGGTTCCTGCAGTGGCAGTGCCTCGTGCCGTTCGGCGCCGAGGACGTGCTGCGGGAGATCGTCGAGGCCATCGCCGACCACCCGGCACCGAGCTTCCTGTCGGTGCTCAAGTACTTCGGGGAGGCGAACCCGGGCCCGCTGTCGTTCCCCGGCCCGGGGTGGACGCTGAGCATCGACGTCCCGACCGACGTCGGCGGCCTGGCCCCCCTGCTCGACCGGCTCGACGAGCGGGTCCTCGACGTCGGCGGCCGCCTCTACCTGGCCAAGGACAGTCGCATGCGCCCGGAGCACCTACCGCTTATGTACCCGAGGCTGGACGAGTGGCGGCAGGTCCGCGACGAGCTCGACCCCGACCGCCGGCTCAACAGCGACCTGGCCCGCCGCCTGAACCTGCGGGGCTGAGCGGCAGTTCAGCACCTGCGACATGTTCGACCGGGGCGCGGGTTGCTTGGGGAAGGGCGAACGATGGCTTCCAAGCCAGCCCCGGAGGGGCTGGCTTGCCCCATGGTGCTGGCGGTCCCTCACCCACCGGGCCGTCAAGGGTCGGCGACAAATGCTCCGCCCGTGGGGCTCCGCATTTCTCGCCTCGGCCTGCGGCCGCCCCTTGACCGCCCTCTGGTGCTCCGCGCCGGGAGTCCCGGCGCCGGCCGTCGGCGTTCCCGAGGCGATAGCGGTCGTTCTTCCGTTCCCGAGGCGATACGGGTCGGGGGCCGACCACTATCGCCTCGGGTTCGGGGATCGACCCCTATCGCCTCGCGACTCGCCCAGGGCCCCCGCTCGACCGGGCGGGAGGGCAGTCAAGGGGCGGCCGAAGGCCGAGCGAGGACACGGAGCGAAGCGGAGTCCCGCAGCGACCCTTGACGGCCCGAGGCCAAACCGGTCGCCGCACCCACACTGGACCAGGCCAGCCCCCCGGGCTGGCCTGCGCGCGCCCTTGGGGTGAACACCGCGACGGGTTCGAGACCCGGGATCACCCCGCCTCGCCCTCCCGAGGCGAGGAGCTCAGCCCGTGAGCCGGGCGACCAGGCGGTCGAGGCTCTCGCGGTAGTGCGGGAGCAGGGGGAGGCCGGCCAGGCGCAGCGCGGCGTTGTCGAGCACCGAGTTTGCCGGCCTCGGGGCGGGGCGGGGCGGGTCGAGCTCGTCGGTCTTGATCGGGCGGACCTTGGCCGGGTCGTGGCCGGCGGACTCCAGGATGGCCTGCACGAACTCGTACCAGCTCACGTCACCCTGGTTGGTGACGTGGTAGGTCCCCGGCAGCCGGGCGGCCGCCAGCCGCCGGATGGAGACGGCCAGGTCGGCGGTGAAGGTGGGGTGGCCCCGCTGGTCGTCCACGAACGCGAGCTCGGGGCGGTCGGCCAGCCGGAGGACGGTCTTGACCATGTTGTTCCCGTGCTCGCCGCACACCCACGACGTCCGGACCACCGCGGCGCCCGGGGCGTGGGCGGCCACCTCGGCCTCGCCGCCCAGCTTGGAGGCGCCGTAGACCGACTGGGGGTTGGTCCGGTCCCACTCGACGTACGGGCCCAGCTTGGTGCCGTCGAACACGTAGTCGGTCGAGACGTAGCACAGCCATGACCCCGCCCGGCGGCTGGCGTCGGCCACCCAGCGGGTGCCGAGGGCGTTGACCCGGTAGGCGGTGTCGACGGCGGTCTCGCAGGCGTCCACCGCCGTGTACGCCCCCGCGTGCAGCACCACGTCGGGCCGGACGGTCGTGATCGCCTGGTAGACGGCGTCGCGGTCGCCGACGTCGAGGTCGCCGTGCCCCAGGGCCACGACCTGGTCGCCGGCGGCCTCGCAGTGCAGGGCGAGGTCGTAGCCGAGTTGGCCGCCCGCCCCGGTGACCAGGACCCTCACGAGGCGCGCTCCTTCAGCGGCCGCCACCACCACTCGTTGGCCCGGTACCAGGCGACGGTGGCCTCGAGCGCCTCGTCCAGCGTGCGGCGCCTCGCCCAGCCCAGTGCGGTGATCTTGGCGATGTCGACCGAGTACCGCCGGTCGTGGCCGAGGCGGTCGGTCACGTAGTCGACCCGCTCCTCCCCCACCCCGAACAGCCCGAGCAGCTTGTCGACCAGCACCCGGTTGGGCGTCTCGTTGCCGGCCCCGATGTTGTAGACCTCGCCCACGTTGCCCTTCTCCAGCGCCAGCGCCACCCCGGCGCAGTGGTCGTCGACGTACAGCCAGTCGCGCTCGTTGAGCCCGTCGCCGTACAGCGGGATGTTGCGGCCGTCGATGAGGTTGGTGGTGAACAGCGGGATCGCCTTCTCCGGGAACTGGTAGGGCCCGAAGTTGTTGGTGCAGCGGGTGACGGTGACCGGCAGCCCGTAGGTCGAGTGGTACGACAGGGCGATGAGGTCGGACCCGGCCTTCGACGCCGAGTAGGGCGACCGGGGCTCGAGCGGGTCCGTCTCCTTGGACGAGCCGGTCTCGACCGAGCCGTAGACCTCGTCGGTGCCGATGTGGATGACCCGGGAGATCTCCAGCCGGCGGGCCGTGTCCATGACCACGTTGGTTCCGAAGCAGTTGGTGTTGACGAAGTCGTCGGGGCCGGCGATCGACCGGTCGACGTGGCTCTCGGCGGCGAAGTGGACGACCGCGTCGTGCCCGGCCATCGCCTCCTCCAGCGTGCCGGGGTCGCAGATGTTGCCCTTCACGAACGCGTAGCGGGGGTCGTCGTCGACGTCCCGCAGCGTCGACAGGTTGCCGGCGTAGGTGAGGGCGTCGTAGACGGTGACCTCGTGGTCGGTGTTGGCGAGCACCCACCGGACGTAGTTGGAGCCGATGAACCCGGCGCCTCCGGTCACGAACTGCTTCATGGCATCTCCTGGAGTCGATCCGATGGCGTGCGGCGTCAGCCGGTGCGCAGCGAGGCGTAGGGGCGCCGGCCCTCGGGCAGGTCGGCGCGGCGGGGGTTGGCCTGGTCGCGGGCCGACAGGACGGGGTCGGTGACGCCCCAGTCGGCGCCGACTTCCGGGTCGTCCCACGCGACGCCCAGCTCGTCGGCCGGGTTGTAGTAGCCGTCGACCAGGTAGGTGATGGTCATGTCGGTGAGGGCGGCGAACCCGTGGGCCACCCCCGGCGGGATGTAGACGCCCCGGTGATCGTGGTCGACGCCCGGCGTCCCGGGCGGGCTGCCGAGGTCGATCGTGAGGGTCTTGCCGTCGGTCGGGCCGCCCTCCCGCAGGTCGTGGAGTACGACCCGGCATTGCCCGAACGGCACGTACCAGAAGTCGGCCTGGTGCAGGTGGTAGTGCAGCCCGACCACGGCGCCGGCCTTGCGGTCGCCGCGGTTGCCCTGGACCATCTCCCGGCCGCCGGGGAACCACTGGCGCCGGTACGTCTCGATGAAGATCCCCCGCTCGTCGCCGTGGATGGCGGGCGACACGATGACGACGCCGTCGATCACGTCGGAGGGATGGATCTGGGCCACAGGTGTGCTCCTCGGGGCAGGGAACGCCGTCAGGCGGGGGGTCAGTGGAGCTCGACGACCGAGTGGTCGCCGAGCATCAGGCGCATGGCCCGGGGGCGGCGCGGCGACCGGGTCACCTCGACGTCGCGCCCGATCAGGCTGTCGGTGAGCCGGGGCACGTCGACGATGCGGCTGCGGGTGAGGACGACCGAGTGCTCCAGCTCGGAGTCGACGATCTCGCAGCCGTCGGCCACGGAGCTGAACGGCCCGACGTAGCTGTTCACGATCCGGGTGCCGGCGCCGATGATGGCAGGGCCGAGGATCCGGCTGTTGGTGACCTCGGCCCCGGCCTCGACCACGACCCTGCCCTCGATGGCCGAGGCGGCGTCGACGGCGCCGTCGATCCGGTGCTCCAGGGTCTCGAGCACCAGCCGGTTGCACTGCAGCAGCGGGTCCTTCTTGCCGGTGTCGATCCACCAGCCCGCCAGCACCTCGTGGCTGACCCGGTGGCCGTGGTCGATGAGCCACTGGATGGCGTCGGTGATCTCCAGCTCGCCCCGGGCGGAGGGCTCGATCGCCGCCACTGCGTCGTGGATGTGTCGGTCGAACAGGTACACGCCGACGAGGGCCAGGTCGGAGGGTGGGTCGGCCGGCTTCTCGACCAGGCGGACGATCTCCCCGTCGGGCCCGATCTCGGCCACGCCGAAATGCCGGGGGTCCTCGACCTGCGCCAGCAGGATCTGGGCTGCGGGCACGGCCGGGTCGTCCTCGCCGAGCCGGGGCGAGGCGGCCAGGGTCCGGGTCGCCTCGAACCCGTCGGTGAACCCGACGAGGTCCTGCTGGAGCATGTTGTCGCCCAGGTACATGACGAAGTCGTCGTCGGCCAGGAAGTCGCGGGCGATGAGGACGCAGTGCGCCAGGCCCAGCGGCTCGTCCTGGGGGATGTAGGTGATCTCGATGCCCCAGCGGGAGCCGTCGCCGACCGCCGCGATCACCTCGGGCCCGGTCGGGCCGACGATGATGCCGATCTGCTTGATGCCGGCCTCGACCATGTCCTCGATGCCGTAGAACAGGATCGGCTTGTTGGCGATGGGGACGAGCTGCTTGGCGCTCGTGTGGGTGATGGGGCGGAGGCGCGTCCCCGCGCCGCCGGACAGGATGAGACCTTTCACGGGAGGGACAGTGTTGCAGCCCGGAGGCCGGCCGGTCACACCCTCCGTCGCGGGCCAGCGGGTCAGCCCACCGGCAGCCCCAGGTCGCGGGCGATCACGAGCCGCTGGATCTCGCTGGTGCCCTCGCCGATCTCCAGGATCTTGGCGTCCCGGTACTGGCGGGCGACCAGCGTCTCGTCCATGAACCCGTAGCCGCCGAACACCTGGGTGGCCATCCGCGTGGCGGTGACCGCCGACTCGGTGGCGTACAGCTTGGCGATGGCCGCCTCCCGCTTGTAGGGGCGGCCGGTGTCACGCCGCCAGGCCGCCTGGTAGGTGAGCAGGCGGGCGTTCTCGGCCATGACCGCCAGGTCGGAGCAGGCGAACGCGACGGCCTGGTTGGCGCCGATGGGCCGGCCGAACGCCTGGCGCTCGCCGGCGTAGGCGACCGACTGCTCCAGGCAGCAGCGGATGACGCCGACGGCAAGGGCGGCGATCGCGATCCGGCCCTCGTCGAGGGTCTCGAGGAACTGGGCGAAGCCCCGGCCCCGCCCCCCCAGCAGGTTGGCCTCGGGCACCCGGCAGCCGGAGAAGCTCAGGCCGTGGGTGTCGGAGGCGTGCCAGCCCATCTTGCGGTAGGGCGGCTGGACGGTCATCCCGGGCGTGCCGGCGGGGACGAGGATGGTCGAGATCTCGGCGGTGCCCGCCCCGCCGCCCCCGGTCCGGGCCGTGACGGTGACCAGCGAGGTGATGGGCGTCCCCGAGTTGGTGATGAACGCCTTCTCGCCGTCGATCACCCAGTCGCCGCCGTCGAGGCGGGCGGTGGTGCGGGTGCCGCCGGCGTCGCTGCCGGCGTCGGGCTCGGTGAGGCCGAACCCGGCGAGGGCCCGCCCGGCCAGGAGGTCGGGCAGCCACTCCTGGCGCTGGGCCTCGGTGCCGAACCGGTAGATCGGGCTGGCGCCGAGGCCGACCCCGGCCTCCAGGGTGATGGCGAGCGACTGGTCGACCCGCCCGAGCTCCTCGATGGCGATGCACAGGGTGGTGAGGTCGGCGCCGCCGCCCCCGTACTCCTCGGGGAACGGGATGCCGAACAGGCCCAGCTCGCCCATGGCGAGCACCACGTCGGTGGGGAACCTGTGCTCCGCGTCCCAGCGCTCGGCGTGGGGGGCGATCTCGCCCTCCGCGAAGTCGCGGACGACCTTGCGGAGCGCCTCCTGCTCGTCGGTGAACTCCAGGTGCACGCCCCGGATCGTACGGCCCCTATCCTGCGCGGGTGACCCCACCGCCCCTCGCCGTCGTCGGGGGCCGGGTGCTGACCGGCCTGGTCGACGTCACGTCCGACCTCGCCGCCCTGGAGAGCCGGGGGCTGTGGGCGGTCGTGCTGCCGTTCGACGGCGAGCCGGTGCTCGCCCAGTTCGCCGAGCACCGCCCGGCGCGGCCATGGCCGGGGCCGCCGTGGCGGGGACCGGACCGGGAGGCGTGGACGTCGTCGCTCGACCGGGCCGGCTTCTGCGCAGGGGTCGACGCCATCCGGGCCGCCATCGCGGCCGGCGACGTCTACCAGGTCAACCTCACCCGCCGGCTGTCCGCCCCGCTGCCCGACGGCGCCGACGTGGCGGCGCTGGGCGCCGCGCTCGGCGAGGGCAACCCGGCGCCGTACTCGGCGGTTGTCCGGGTGCCGTCGGTCGGCTGCCACGTGGCCTCGGCGTCGCCCGAGCGGTTCCTGCGCCGGGACGGCGACCGGGTGGCGTCGTCGCCGATCAAGGGCACGGCGCCCGACCCGGCCGGCTTCCTGCCCAAGGACCGGGCCGAGAACGTGATGATCGTCGATCTCGTCCGCAACGACCTGGGCCGGGTCTGCGAGTGGGGGTCGGTCGAGGTGCCGGCGCTGTGCGCGGTCGAGCACCACCCCGGGCTGGTCCACCTGGTGTCGACCGTCACCGGGCGGCTGCGGACGGGCACGACCTGGGGAGACATCGTGGCGGCGACGTTCCCGCCGGGGTCGGTGACCGGGGCGCCCAAGCTGGCCGCCCTCGACCACATCGCCCGACTGGAGACCGCGCCCCGGGGCGTCTACTGCGGCGCGGTCGGGTGGGTGGACGCGGACGCCCGCCGGGGCGAGCTCAACGTCGCGATTCGGACGTTCTGGGTCGAGGACGGGCAGCTCCACCTGGGCACCGGCGGGGGCATCACCTGGGACTCGACGCCGGCGGGCGAGTGGGCCGAGACCGAGCTGAAGGCCCACCGGCTCCTGGCCGTGTCCAGCCGGAGCCCGGTCGGCGCCGCCGCGGGTGCCCCGAGGCGATAGGGGTCGCCTCGAGAACACCAGAGCGGCCTTGCTGGGCATCCACCCCCGGGCCACGGGCCGGCGTTACGTTGGGTGGCGTGGCCGGCGTGCCCTCGCCCCGCCCTCTGTACCGGGCCCACCTGGGCTGGGTGTTCGGGCACCGGCGGGCCCTGCTGGAGCACCGCAGCCGGTCCACGGGCCGGATCATACGGACCGTGGTCGCCGTCGAGCGGTGGGACCCGTCCCGGCGCCGCCTGGTGCTGGTGCCAGGCGGCGCGCCCGCCGGCTGGTACCGCGACGTGCTCGCCAGCCCCCGGGTGCGCGTCACGGTCGCCGGCGAGCGTGACGTCGTGGCGAGCGCGGTCCCGGTCGGCGGCGACGGCGCCGCCCCGGCCGTGGCGCTCACGCTGGGGCGCCGGCG
>JBKPHT010000186.1:0-27152 GCA_046730015.1 Actinomycetota bacterium | reverse complement strand
GCGCCAGCCCGCCCTGGCTGTGGCACGCGCCCCTGGTCGTGCTCGGCGCGGCGGCGGCCGCGGGCGGATCCGCCGTCGCCCGCGGCACCGGCGGCATCGTGGTCGCTCTGGCCGTCGCTGCGGGCGTGCGGGGGATCTCCTACGCCGGCCTCGTCCTCGCCGCCGGCGGTCTGGCCTTCGCGATGCTCGCCTGGCGGGACGGGCTGCGGGTGCGCCGGCTGGCCACGCTGGTCTGGTCCGGGTGGCTGACCGTCGTGGCGGCCACCGTGCTGCTGCTCGCCCTGCGCGACGGGACCGGCTCGGCGACCCCGGGCGGCGACCGGATCGTGACCGCACTGAGCCTCCGGCTCGGGCTGCTGCTGGTGGGCGTCGTCTGGATGTCCGCCGCGCTGACCGGCCGGGCGGCGCCGCGGGCCGTCGGGCTGGCGCTGGGTCTGGCCCTCGCGTGCACGTGGGTGTACGCCGGCCCCGCCGCCCCGGGCTGGCTCACGGTGGTCGTTACCGTCCCCCACATCGCCGCGGCCTGCATCTGGGCGGGGGGCCTGGCGGTGCTGGCCGCCGTGCTGCTGCCCCGCGGTTCGGACCGGCACCTCACCGGGGCGCTCGCCGCGTTCACGCGGCTGGCGACGGGGGCGGTCGCGGTGCTGGCCGTGTCCGGGGCGATCCACGGGTGGAGCCGCGCCGGCTCGATCGGCGACCTGTTCACCACCGGGTACGGCCAGGCGTTCTGGCTGAAGGTCGCCGCGGTGGCGGCGATGCTCGTGGTCGGCAACGGCAACCGCCTCTACGTCGCCCGCCACGTCACCGACAGGCCGGCGTCCGACGAGGCGCCGCCGCCGCTCCACATGCTCGGGTTGTACCTCGGCGCCGAGATCGCGTTCGGCATCCTCGTGGTGGTCGTGACCGGCATCCTCGTCGGCGCCCCCGTCAACGCGTGACCTCGTATCGTCGTCGGGGATGACGTCGACCGCGCCGGGTCGCCCGGCCGGGGTCGGGCCGCCGCTCGACCCCTGGGCCGAGGACGCCGGCGACCTCGCGGCCCGGCTGGGCGTCGACCCCGGGCGCGGGCTGTCGAGCGACGAGGCGGCGGCCCGGCTCGCCCGCGACGGCCCCAACCAGCTCGAGGCGGCCGAGCAGGTGCCGGCGTGGCGCAAGCTGCTGGCCCAGTTCCAGGACCCGCTCGTCTACCTCCTGCTGGTGGCGGTCGCGGTGTCGCTCGCCGCCTGGCTGATCGAGGGCGCGGACGAGGTGCCGTTCGAGGTCATCGTCATCGTGCTGGTGCTGCTGGCCAACGCGCTGCTGGGCTACGCGCAGGAGGCCCGGGCCGAGCAGGCGGTCGCCGCCCTGGCCCGGATGGCGGCCGCCCAGGCCGGCGTGGTGCGCGACGGGGAGGTCCGGCGGGTCCCGGCGACCGAGGTGGTGGCGGGCGACGTGCTGGCGCTGGCCGAGGGCGACGCGGTGCCGGCCGACGCCCGGCTCGTCGAGGCCCGGGCCCTGAAGGTCGCCGAGGCGTCGTTGACCGGCGAGAGCGAGCCGGTGCTCAAGGACGCCACCACCCTGCCCGGCGAGGTCGCCCTCGGGGACCGCCTCGACATGGTGTTCAGCGGCACGGCGGTCGCCAGCGGCCGGGGCCGGGCCGTCGTGACCGCCACCGGCATGGGCACCGAGATGGGGCACGTGGCCCGGCTCCTCGGCCGCACCGAGGAGGAGCGGACGCCGCTGCAGCGCGAGGTCGACCTGATCGGCCGCACCCTGGGCGTCGCGGTGGTGGTGATCGCGGTGGTGGTCGTGGCCGCGATCCTGCTCACCTCCAACGTCGACACGACGGCTGACCTGGTCGAGGTGCTGCTGGTGGGGGTGTCGCTGGCCGTCGCCGCGGTGCCCGAGGGCCTGCCGGCGATCCTGTCGGTGGTGCTGGCCCTGGGGGTGCAGCGGATGGCCAAGGAGCGGGCCATCGTCAAGAAGCTGTCCTCGGTCGAGACGCTGGGCTCGGCGTCGGTCATCTGCACCGACAAGACCGGCACTCTCACCCGCAACGAGATGACCGTGACGACCGTGGTCACGCCGTCGGGCGAGGTCGAGCTGACCGGCACCGGCTACCGGCCCGACGGCGAGGCCCGGGTCGGCGGGCGGGCGCTCCGCGAGGACGGCGACGCGACGCTGCTCGACGAGGTCCGGTTCGTGCTCGGGGGCGGCAGCCTGGCCAACGACGCCGTGCTGCACGAGGAGGGCGGCGACTGGACGGTGCAGGGCGACCCCACCGAGGGGGCGTTCCTGGTGGCCGAGGCCAAGCTCGGCATCGCCGAGATCCGCCGGGCCCGGTTCCGGCGGGTGGGCGAGGTGCCGTTCACGTCGGAGCGCCGGCTCATGACCACGCTGGAGGCCGATGTCGAGCGCGAGGGCCGCATCGACGTCGTGACCAAGGGCGCGCCGGACGCCCTGTTGGTCCGCTGCACCCACGAGCGGGCGGCCGGCGAGGTCCGCCCGCTCACCGACGCCCGGCGGGCCGAGATCGGCGCCGAGGTCGACCGCCTGGCCGACCGGGCGCTGCGGACCCTGGCCGTCGCCTACCGACCGCTGCCCGACGTGGAGCCGCCGGAACCCGCCGCCGCTCCGGACGGCCCGGGCGACGGTGGCGACGGCGCGGGCGGCGACGGCGCGGACGACGGCGAGGCCGGCGGGTTGGCGGCGCTCGAGCGCGAGCTCGTCTACCTGGGCGTGGTCGGCATCATCGACCCGCCCCGGGCCGAGGCCCGGGTGGCCATCGGCGAGGCCCACCGGGCCGGCATCCGCACGGTAATGATCACCGGCGACCACCCGCGCACCGCGGCCCGTATCGCCGCCGACCTGGGCATCGCGCCCGAGGGCGCCCCCACCCACCTGGGCGCCGACCTCGAGGCGCTCGACGACGACGGGCTGCGGGAGGTGACCCGGGAGACGTCCGTGTACGCCCGGGTCGCACCTGAGCACAAGCTCCGGCTGGTCGACGCCCTCCAGGCCGACGGCAACATCGTGGCCATGACCGGCGACGGCGTGAACGACTCGCCCGCGCTCCGGTCCGCCGACATCGGCGTGGCGATGGGCATCACGGGGACCGACGTGAGCAAGGAAGCGGCCGACATGATCCTGGCCGACGACAACTTCGCCACGATCGTGGTGGCCGTCCGGGAGGGGCGCGGCATCTTCGCCAACATCCGCTCGTTCCTCCGCTACCTGCTGTCGTCGAACGCAGGCGAGGTGCTCACGATGTTCCTCGGCGTGGTCGGCGGCGGCCTCATCGGGCTGGGGGCGGGCGAGGCGGTGGCCGTGCCCCTCCTGGCGACCCAGATCCTGTGGATCAACCTGCTCACCGACACCGGCCCGGCACTGGCCATGGGCGTCGACCCGCCGCCGGGAGACGTGATGGACCGGCCGCCCCGGCGCCTGACCGACCGGGTCATCGACGCGGAGATGCAGGTCGGCATCGTGGTCGTGGGCCTGACGATGGCGGTGGCCGCGCTGGTGGGCCTCGACCTGTATCTGCCGGGAGGGGTGATCGAGGGCTCGTCGAGCCTGACCGAGGCCCGCACGGTCGCCTTCACCACCCTGGTGCTGGCCCAGCTCTGGAACTGCTTCAACGCCCGCAGCGACCGCGCCAGCTTCGTCGACCATCTGTTCACCAACCCGCTGCTGTGGGCCGCGATCGGGGTGTCGCTGCTGCTGCAGGTGGCGGTGGTCCACGTGCCGCTGCTCAACGACGCGTTCGACACCACCGGCCTGTCGCCGGCCCAGTGGGCGGTCTGCGCCGCCCTGGGCGGGACCGTGCTGGTGGTGGGCGAGCTCTACAAGGCGGTCCTCCGCCGGCGCGCCCCGACGGACGCACGTCGTTGAAGGACCCCGACGGCCCGGTCCTCAGGCGACCCGCTCGCTCACGTCGTCGCTGGTGCCGAGCAGTGTCCTGGTCACGGCCCGGGGATCCCGCTGCTCGAACCGGCGCGCCAGCCACGCGGCCAGGGCCACGGGGCAGACGGGACGCGTGATCAGGTAGGCGAGGACCGACACCAGCTCGTCGAGCTCGGAGATGTAGTCCCGCCGCCCCGCCTCGTCGAGGGGATGGAGGCGCTCGGCGGCGCCCCAGGCCTGCGAGCGGGCCACCCGGAGCGAGAAGTTGAACAGGCGGCCTCCGCCGAGCGCGGCGGCCTCGCCGGCCCATCTCGACACGCTGTCGAGGTCGCGGATCACGCCGGCGAACGACCCCGCCAGGACGTCGTTGATCGTGTCGAAGTCGTCGCGCACGGCCTCCAGCCCGCCGTGCTGCGGGGCGACCTCGACGACCGCCTGAGCCAGGTCGTGGTTCACGTGCGCGTTGACGCCCAGGAGCAGGTGCTGCACGATCACGAGGTTGGGGTCGCCTGCGACGTCCCAGGTGGCCTGCCAGCAGCGGGGGACCGGCATCTGTGCCGTGCGGGCCCGGATGTAGCAGCCGGCGAAGGCGTCGACCAACCGTTCCATCCGCGGGCCGTCCTCGAACTGGTGGTCGCGGATCCCGGCAGCGATGTCGCGCGTGACCCGGACGTAGAGCGCGGGGAAGTACCCCCCGGCGTCGCCGGCCTCCAGGGCCAGGTCATGGAGCTCGTCGACCGTCTGCTCGATCACACCTGATACGAGTCGGTGGAGCACGGCCCGGATACACGAGGATCGCGCCGGCGACCGGACGGATGTGACGGGCGCGTGAACCAGGGCTGGCATCGCGGCTCCCGGGCCTGTCAGGCGCGCGTCGCACGCGATTCGCGGGACCGACACCAGGGGGAAAAGGCGGTCCGCTGGCATGGCGTCATGGCCGCCGCACCCGACATCCCCGCCGTCAAGCGAGCAGGTCTGCCGGTCGACCTCGGGCGCCTCGCCGCCGAGGGGGACGCCTGGCTGACGCCGGAGGATCGCTACGCCCTCAAGACCTACGGAGTCTGCGCCCAGGCCCAGCCCGGCGTGTTCATGATCAGGATCCGGGTGCCCGGCGGGCGGGTCACGCCCGCTCAGGCACGGGCCGTGGCCGACCTGGCGGACGCCCACGGGGAGAGCTGGGTCCACGTCACCACCCGGCAGAACCTCGAGCTGCACCACGTGCCGGCGAGGTCCGTGCCGTCCGTGCTCAAGGCCTGCGATGCGCTCGGCCTGACCAACCGGTCCGCGTGCGGGCACACCCATCGCAACGTGATGGCCTGCCCCGACGCCGGGGTCGGGCTCGACGAGCCCTTCGACTGCGGGCCCGATGCCCGGGCGGTGGCGGCGGCCATCGTGGCCCGGGCCGACGAGATCAACGTCGTCATGCCCAGCCGCATCAACCTGGCCTTCGGGGGGTGCCCGGTCTGCGCGGACCACGCACGGCTCAACGACGGCGGCTTCCAGTCCGTGGTGGTCGACGGCGAGGCGGGCTACCGGCTCTGGGCCGGCGGCAGCCTCGGGACGATGCCGGTCCTCGCGGTACCGCTGGCCGGGTTCGTGCCGCGCCGGCACGTGCTGGCCGCCGCCCTCGCGCTCACCGAGACGTTCATCGACCTCGGCGACCTGGACAATCCCAAGAAGGGGCGCATGAAGTTCGCGATCGACGCCCACGGCGAGGAGCGGTTCCGCACCGCGTGGAACGAGCGCTTCGAGCGGCTGTCGGCGACGGTCGACCACCGACCGGAGCCGGTCGAGCTGCCGGACGCCGCCCGGCTGGCCGAGATCATGGGGCACCGGCCCGTCGGTGGCTGGCGCAACGGGGTGCGCCCGCAGCGCACGCCGGGGCTGGCCCTCGTCACGGTCACCGTCCCCCTCGGTGACCTGACGGGCGACGACCTCCGGGTGCTGGCCGACCTGGCCGCGGTCGGCGACGGCCACCTGTACACGACCCGCAACCAGAACGTGCAGTTCCGCGACGTGCCCGTCGGCAGGGTCGCGGAGCTGGCAGCGGACCTGGCCGCCATCGGCCTGGGCCTCGAGGGCGCCGACTCGTCGATCGACGTGCGTGCGTGCACGGGCTCGGCGGTCTGCGCGCTCGCGATCACGGCCTCCCCGGCCGCCGGCGTCCGGCTCGCCGCCAGCCCGGCGCTGGCCCGCAGCGGCTCGCTGCGCGTGCACGTCAGCGGCTGCCCCAACAGTTGCGCCCAGCACCAGGCCGCCGACATCGGCCTGGCGGGCGGCAAGGTGCGCGTCAACGGCGTGACGCGCCTTGGCTACACCCTGCTGGCCGGCGCCGACCTCTCCGCCGGTCGCCTCGCCCAGCCCATCGGGCGGGTGGCGGACGAGGACGTCGAGCCCGCGGTGTCCGGCGTCATCGGGACGTGGGAGGCGTTGCGCCACCCGGGTGAGCGGCTGGTGGAGACGCTGGACAGGGTGGGGGTCGACGTCTTCGGCAGCCACGTGGCGACCATCGCCAGCGGGTTCGAGGCGGGAGGCGCGCCGGTCACGCTGCCACTCCCGGCCCCGGAGCACTCGCCCGCCGTCGCCTGACCCCGCCGGGCGCCCGGCGGGCGGCGTCCTCGAGGGCTCAGCTCACGAGCGCGTCGATCTGGTCGGCGGCAGAGAGGCACTCGGTGCTGGTGGCCCCCAGGGTCCAGCCCCGCCGGTGCACGGTCTCGAGGCTCAACCCCACGGGTTGCAGGACGCGGCGCAGTCGTGAGAGAGCCGAGTCGATGGCCGACTCCCCGCACCGCTGTCCCCAGATCCGCTGCCTGAGGACCCGACGCGACACGACGACGCCAGGTCGCTCGGCGAGCACGGCGAACAGCAGCCGCTCGAGATCCGTCAGGACGACGTTGCGCTGGCCCGCCCACACCGACGCCCCGTGGACGACCACCTCGCGATCGCCGACCCGCAGGTGGCGATGGCGGCCGTGCAGGTCGGTAGAGAGCGCACGCACCAGCAGGCCCAGCCGCCCGCGCTCGGGGACGCACCGGTGCTCGAAGCCGACGGCCTCCGCCATCTCGCCCGTGATGGGCCCGATGCACGCGGCCAGCGCCGTCGAGGAGAAGGCGTCGCGGGTGGCCGATCCCACGCCGAGGTCGTCGGCCAGGGCGGCGAAGCTCCGCACGGCCGCGGAGCTCGTGAAGGTCACGGCGTCGAGCTGGCCGGCGACCAGCTCCTCGACGAGTCGGCGCGCCGGACGCATGTCCTCGGCTGCGGTCCAGGTGTAGATGGGGACGGCGACGACGTCGGCGCCGGCGCCCGTCAGCCGTTCGACCGCCCACGGCACATCCTCGCCGTAGAGCTGGAGCGCGATCCTCGTCCCCGCCACGCCCGTCGCGAGCAGCCCGTCGATCAGGCGGTCGAGGCGCTCGGTGGGCTCGTCGACGTGGCTCGGGAGGCCCACGGCCGCCAGGGCGGCCCGGGCCTTGGGCCCGCGGGCCACCCGTCGTGCGGGGTCGAGGGCGCTCGTGAGCTCCCGGTCGACGCCCCAGCTCTCGGCCGCCCCGAACCAGCTCCGGATCCCGATGCCGGTCGTGGCGATGACGAGCTGGGGCGGCCTGGCGAGCAGCGCCTCCGTCGCGTCACGCAACGGGCGGTCGTCGCCGAACGGGAGGGTGCGCACGACCGCCCCGGACACCACCGTCGCGCCACGGCGGCGGAGCAGCTCCGCCTGCTCGTCGGCGCGTCGATGGGCGGTGAGACCCACCCTCCAACCGGTCAGTGGAGGGATCCTCCCGCAGGTCAGCGGTTCGGGGCCCATGGGTGCAACCTGGCACCCACCCGTTTCGGCCCCGTTCCTCGGGGGTTTCGCCGTTGTTACGTGGTTCCCGCACCAGGTCGTGCGCGGCTGCGAGACAACCGCGGCCGACGGTTAACGGCTCGGCCGCATGGCGGACATCGGCACCGCTGATCATGCTGCCCGTGGCCGCCCTGACCCACTGTCCGTACTGCGCCCTGAACTGTGGGCTGGCCCTGCGTGAGCAGGCCGGCACCGTCGTCGGGTTCGACCGGTGGAAGCGCTCCCCCCTCACGCGCGGCGCCCTGTGCTCCAAGGGCGTGACGGCGTGGGAGCAGATGCCGCATGCCGATCGCATCGTCCTGCCTCTCGTCCGCGTGCGGGGCAGGCTGGTCGAGACGAGCTGGGAGACCGCGCTGGACCAGGCGGCGGCCGGCTTCGTCCGGATCGCCGCCCGGCAGGGCGACGCCGCCAACGCGGTGCTGAGCGGCGGGTCGCTCACCAACGAGGTGGCCTACCTCGTCGGCAAGTTCGCTCGATTGGCCCTGCGCACGCCGCACATCGACCTCAACGGACGGATGTGCATGACGTCGGCCGGCGCCGCGTACACGCAGACCTTCGGTGTCGACCGGGCACCGACGCCGCTGGCCGAGCTGGACCGGGCCGATGCGGCCGTGGTGATCGGCGCCAACCTCTCGTCCACGTTCCCCGTCGTCATCCCGTCGCTGCTCGCCAAGCTGCGCCGCCGGGGCGGCACCGTGATCGTCGTCGACCCGCGTGCCGGCCGGTTCGTGGCCGACGGCGACTGCTGGCTGCCGCTGCGTCCGGGCACCGACGCCGTCGTCGCCAACGGGCTGCTGCGGGAGATCGCCCGCCTGGGCGCGATCGACGAGTCGTTCTGCTCGGCGCGCACGACCGGCCTCGGCGACGCTCTGGCCGCGGCCGAGCCGTGGTCGCCGGACGCGGTCGAGGCCGCCGCCGACGTGCCCGCGGCGCGGCTCCGGGAGGCCGCGGCGACCCTGGCCCGTGCCGACCGGGTGATGTACCTGCATGCCCGCGGCGCCGAGCAACAGGTCACGGGCGTGCGGAACGTCCGGGCCTGGCTCAACGTGGCGCTCGCCCGAGGCCATGTCGGTCGGCCCGGGTGCGGCATCGACATGCTCACCGGCCAGCGCAACGGCCAGGGGGGCCGCGAGCACGGGCAGCGCTGCGACCAGCTCCCGTCCGGGCGGTCGATCGAGAACCCGGACCACCGGCACGTGGTCGCCGGACGGTGGGGCGTCGACGAGGCCGCGCTGCCCCGAAAGGGGCGGACCTACGTCGAGCTGATCGCCGATGCCCGGGCCGGGTCGGTGGCCGGGATGCTGCTGCTGTCCACCAACCCCATGGTGTCGGCCCCCGACCTCGACCACACGGCGACGGCGCTCGACACCCTGGAGCACCTGGTCGTCATCGACCCGTTCCTGTCGGAGACGGCGGCCCGGGCCCATGTCGTGCTGCCGGGAACCACCTTCGGCGAGATCGAAGGGACGATCACCTCGCTGGAGGGGCGGGTCCTGCGCTGCGACCAGGCGGTGCCGCCCGCGGCCGGTCGGAGCGAGATCGACATCCTCCGCAACCTGGCCAACCGCCTGGGGGCGGGGCGGCACTTCCGCCACACCTGCGGCCGCGACGTGTTCGACGAGCTCCGGCAGGTCTCGGCCGGCGGGCCGGTCGACTACGCGGGCATCACGTGGGCACGCCTGCGCGACGGCGACGGTGTGTTCTGGCCCTGCCCGGCCGAGGACCATCCCGGCACGCCGATGCTCCACACCGAGACCTTCGGCCATGCCGACGGCCGGGCGCGGTTCGCCCGCGTCGACCCGAGCCCGGCACCCGAACCCACCACCCCGAGCCGGCCGCTCGTCCTGACCACCGGACGGGTGCTGTCCCACTACCTGTCCGGAGCGCAGACGCGGCGCATCCCGGCCCAGGTGGCGGTCAGTCCGGAGCCGGTCGCCGAGATCCACCCGGCCACCGCCACCGCATGTGGGCTGGCGGAGGGCCGGCTCGCGCAGATCACGAGCGGACGCGGGGACGTCGTCGTCGCCTGGACGGCGAACCCGCGGCTGCGGAGGGACACGGTGTTCCTGCCGTACCACTGGCCGGTCGCCAACCGGCTCACCGCGGCCGACCAGCTCGATCCCGTCAGCCGCATCCCCAACTTCAAGGTCACACCCGTGCGGGTGGGCCCGGTGGAGCGGTCCCTCCAGCAAAGCGACAGCCAACAGCCGGTCGTCGACTCGCGCGACCACCCACGCGACATGTCGGGCGACCTCCATGACCAGAGAACCACGACCGTAAGGGGGATGGCGTGACCACCATCGACACCACCACCGATCAGCCGACCGATCCCGATCCATCGGCCGATCCCGCCGCGGCCGCGCCCGTCCGCGGCGGCCATTGGATCGACCACTGGGAGCCCGACGACGAGGCGTTCTGGCAGGAGACCGGCAGGAAGATCGCCCGGAGGAACCTCATCTGGTCGATGTTCGCCGAGCACCTCGGGTTCAGCGTCTGGGTGATCTGGACGATCGTCGTCATCAACCTGAGCAACGCCGGCATCACGATGTCGGTCTCCGAGCAGTTCCTGTTGACGCTCGTCCCCAACCTGGTCGGCTCCATCCTGCGCATCCCCTACACGTTCGCCGTGCCCCGCTTCGGCGGACGGGTCTGGACCGCGATCAGCGCCGCCCTGCTGCTCATTCCCACCCTGCTGCTCGCCACAGTGGTGCCGAGCGGCTGGCTGGCGGACCAGGGCCACGACGTGCAGCTCTGGGTGCTCCTCGTGTGCGCCGCGACCGCCGGGCTCGGTGGCGGCAACTTCTCCTCGTCGATGTTCAACATCTCGTTCTTCTATCCGGAGCGGAAGAAGGGCTGGGCGCTCGGCATGAACGCGGCGGGCGGCAACATCGGCGTGGCCGTCGCGCAGTTGTTCGTCCCCCTGGCCATCATCATCGGCGTGTCGTCCGAGGCCGTGAGGCTGCCCGAGCACGAGGTTCACCTCGGCTACGCCGGGCTGATGTGGGTGCCGCTGATCGTCGCCGCCACCGTCGGCGCCCTGCTGTTCATGAACAGCCTCACCCAGGCCAAGGCCGACGCCAGCTCGTACGTCGTGGCGCTGCGCAGCACGCAGACCTGGATCATGTCGTTCCTCTACATCGGCACGTTCGGCTCGTTCATCGGCTTCTCGTTCGCGCTGCCCCTGGTCATCAAGAACACCTTCCCGGAGTTCCTCGCCGACCACCCGTTCATCGCCACCTACCTGGCCGGGCTCAGCTTCATGGGGGCGCTGATCGGCTCGCTCGCCCGCCCGCTGGGCGGCTGGCTGTCCGACAAGGTCGGCGGCGCCAGGGTGACGCTGGTCGCGTTCGTGGGCATGGCGGTGTTCACCGTGCTCGCCATCTACGGCGTGCAGAACCGCAGCTTCGCCACCTTCTTCGGCTCCTACATGGTGATCTTCCTGCTGACGGGCGTGTGCAACGGCTCGACCTACAAGATGATCCCCTCGATCTTCGCCGTGCTCGGCCTGAAGCACGCGCAGGAGACCGGCGATGACCGGAAGGCGACGGCGATCGAGTTCAAGCGGCGCGCGGCCGCGGTCATCGGCATCGCCGGAGCGCTGGGCGCCTTCGGGGGCGTCCTCATCCAGGTGGCGCTCCGCCAGGCCAGCCTGGGCGTCTCGGCCCTGGTCAAGGCGGCGGAGACCCCCGCGGAGAAGGTGGCCATCGCCGCCGCCCACTCGGAGTGGTCGGTGCCGGCCCTCTGGGTCTTCGTCGTGTGCTACGTCGTGTTCGCGGCCACGACGTGGTTCGTCTACCTCCGCGCCGGCTCCGGCTACGTGAGCGACGAGAGGTCCTTCAGCCTGGCCGGCGCGACGGCCTGACGCACGCCCTGGAGGCCGCTCTCCCGTGCCGGGCGCGGGAGAGCGGCCTTGTCGCGTGCATCTGCTGGACGTCGCCGACCAGGGGGTGCCCGCTCGGCCGAACCGGGCCAGATGCTGGCGGTCGCCGACCAGGTGGCGGGGTAGCGGCTGCCGGCTCCGCACCACCACAGGGGCGGCGAGGCGGCGGTCGAAGGTGCCATCATCGGCCGCATGAGCGAGCGCATCGACTATGTCGAGTTGCCCTGCGGTGACCTGGCGGCGACCAGGTCGTTCTACGCCTCGGCGTTCGGGTGGGGCTTCACCGACTACGGGCCGACCTACGCCGGGTTCGAGGACGCCGGTCTGGACGGCGGCCTGGCAGCCGGCGACGCCGCCACCACGACGGCCCCGCTCGTGCTCCTGAAGGCGGACGCCCTCGAGGATGCGCTGGCGCGGGTCGAGGCCGCAGGCGGCGAGATCACGGCGCCGATCTTCGAGTTCCCCGGCGGCCGGCGGTTCCACTTCCGCGACCCCGCGGGCAACGAGCTCGGCGTGTGGGGCGAGTGAGCTGACGCCCGCCAGGGAGTGAACCGGGACCCCGAGCCCGGCACGGCTCGGGCCTTGGTCAGGCGCTCGTGTCCGTCGCCGCATCTCCCAGGACGAGGTCGGGGCCTGCCGGGCCATAGCGGTCGACGAGCACGGCGCCGATCCGGGCCAGCTCGGCGATCACGGGGACCAGCCGGGCGTCCACCAGCAGCGTGGCCGACGCCCCGGAGCGCCGCTGCTCCACCTCCTCGACCACCCGCTGCCAGGCCTCGGCCAGCTCGAAGTCGGCCGGGCGGCCGGCGGGGAGGTCGGTCACCTCCACCTCGACGATCCGGTCGAGCCGGAAGGTCCGCTGGCCACGATCGGTGCCGGCGACCAGGTACCAGACGTCGTCCTTGTCGACCAGGCCCCACGGGTCCACGAGCCTGTCGGTGGGGCCACCGCCGGCGGGCGACCGGCCGGCGTAGACGAGGCGCACCTTGCGGCCGGGCTCGAGAAGCCGGTGGAGCGGAGCACCGAGGGGTTCGTCACCGCGACGGTGGTCGACCCCTTCGGCAACATCCTCGGCGTGATGCACAACCCCCACTACCTGGACATGCTCGGGCGCCGCTAGCTACCTCGTCCTGAGAAGGGGTCAGGGCCGATAGGTCGCCAGGATGATCCCGTTGCTGAGGACCCTCGAGTCCACGAGCTCGAATGTCGCCGTCGTGCCGGGGCGGTACAGCAGGTCGGCGGCGTCGCTCGACCCGACCAGTTGCGGATGGATCCACAACTGGAGCTGGTCGAACAGGCCGCTGTCGAGCAGCAACCGCGATACGTCACCGAAGCCGTACTGAACGATGTGGCCGCCGTTCTCGCCCTTGAGGTCGCGGACGCGGGCGACGACGTCGCCGGCGACCACCTCGGTGTTCGCCCACTGTGGGTCGGCGAGCGTGGTGGACACGACGATCTTGCGCATCGTGTTGATGCGGTCCGAGTACGGGTCGCCGCTGCGGGCCGACCACGCCGGGGCGAAGACGTCGTACGTGCGGCGGCCCATCAGGACGATCTCGCAGGTCTCCAGCAGATCGGTCTGGATCCTGTCGCCTTCGCCGGAGGTCCCGGCCTTCAGCGGGGGCCACAGGTGAGGGCCCTCGACGACGCCGTCGAGCGTCATGTACGTGGAGTTGATCAGCTGCCGCATCTGATGCGGTCTAGCCCCCGCGGGCGCCGCTGTCTTGAACGCCAGCGACAACTATCCGCCCGGCGCCGAGTTGCCGATCTGCGATGGCGTCTGCCCGACGAAGCGCCTGAGCGACCTGGTCAGGTGGGGCTGGTCGGCGTACCCGGTCCGGTGCGCCACCTCGGACGCAGGCACGCCCCGGGACAGCAGGTCGACCGCGCGCTCGGCCCGCCGGATCCGCCCCATGGCCCCCCGGCTCAGCCCGGTCGCCCGCGCCACCCGCCGTTCCAGCGAGCGGGTGGAGAGGCGCTCGACGTCCCCGTGCAGGGCCTCGGCCACGATCGGGTCGTGCACCAGCAGGCCCGCGCGCACCAGCCTGTCGACGAAGACGTCGGCGGTGTCCGAGTGCGGGAGCTCCCAGGCGGACCCGTCGAGCCAGAACGACCTGCTCGCCGCCGCCGGCAACGTCACCGTCCGGTCCACGAGCCGGCCCGGCGGCAGGCCGGGCATGAACGTGCCGACGCTGAACTGGATGCCGAAGAACTCGGCGTCCTGCGGGATCGGCACGGTCGTCGCCCTCGTCTCCGGTCCCCGCACGGTCAGCCGGGCCGCGCCCCGCTGCCGCGTGACGACCATCTCCCAGTGGGTCGCCGCCACCGAGATGAACGTCTCCTCGGGTTTGCTCCGGGTCTGCCACGTCGTCTCGACCAGAGGCGACCGTGACGACCGAGCCTCCAGGGCGAACAGCTCGACGGCGCGCTTCATGACCACCACGACGGACGGCAGACGGGGAACTCATCGGTCCCCGTCGTCGCGGCGCCGCCTCACGGGTCGGCGGCGACCACCGCGGCGACGAGCGCGTTCACGACGCACCACGGTGGCCGCGGCCGGAACCGGGTGCCACACGCACTCGCGTAGAACCCCGACTACGTGATCGCGGGATGCGCGGCACCGCCTCGCCCGCCCAGAGTCGGCTATGAGCGACGGAACAGCGAAGCTGGAAGCCTCCGAGTGGCAGAGCCGCCTGGACGAGCTGACCGAGCAGCACGAGGGCGCCGCGGTCACCATCGAGGTGCTCGACCAGGAGTTCGGAGACGAGGAGGAGGTCGAGAAGCTCCCCCTCGCCTACCTCGCGTTCGACCCCAAGGACGACGTCGTGATCGTCGCCGTCGGCGGGCGCGACGGTCGCTTCCCGGCCGTCCTCCGCCATCTCGTCGAGCACCCCCGCGAGATCGCCGTGGACTCGTTCGGCGACGGCCTGGTGGCCGTCGACATCGTGGACGGGGAGGGCGGGCACACCATCGTGACCATCCACCGGCCGGCGGCGTGATCGCGGCTGCTACCTGCCCGAGCCCACCTTGATCCGGCGGGCCCGCTCGCTCGCGCGCTTGGGCAGCGAGCGTGGCCGCCCTGCGCCACGGTCGCACCCCCGTGATCGCGTGGAACCCCCACGGCCGCCGCCGACCGCGCGAGTCCACGCGATCACGGGGTTCGAGGTCCGCCGAACCGCGCGACGGTCAGTGTGTGTACGACACGGCCGCCTGCGCCAGGCGGACCTCCGCCTGGAGCGGCTCGCGGCCGAGCTCGACGTCAAGACACCGATGACATGTCCCGACCTGGACCGAGAGGAGACCTCCCATGCTCATGCGCTTCGACCCCTTCCGTGACTTCGACCGCCTCACCCAGTCGCTCCCGGGCTCGAACCGGCCCACCCCGATGCCGATGGACGCGTACCGCGAGGGCGACGTGTTCGTCGTCGAGTTCGACCTCCCGGGGGTCGACCCCGGATCGATCGACCTCACGGTCGAGAAGAACGCGCTCACCGTCCGCGCGGAGCGGTCGTGGGAGCCCAAGGAGAACCAGGAGATCCTGATCTCTGAGCGGCCCCAGGGTGCGTTCACCCGCCAGCTCTTCCTCGGCGAGGGCCTCGACGCCGACAACATCCAGGCGACCTACGCCAACGGCGTCCTGCGGCTGACGATCCCCGTCGCGGAGCAGGCCAAGCCTCGCAAGGTCCAGGTCGCGGCCGGCGAGGGGGAACGGGATCGGGCCATCCCCGCCACGTCCACCCAGTCCGAGTCCCAATCCGAGTCCTGACATCGGGACGCACGTCGAGAAGGCCGACATGGACACCGTCAACCGGGGCGCGACCCCGTCATCCTCGACATCGACGGAGAGCCGGTGGACGAGCCCGGCGACCTGCTGTCCGAGCTGCGGACCCACGACCCGGGCGAGCGCGTCGAGCTGACGCTGATCCGGAGCGGGGAGGAGCAGACGGTCGAGGTCGTGCTCGGCGAGGCGCCGCTCCCCGAGGGGTGATTGCCGGTGGAGTCGACCGTTCGCTTCTTCAGGGTCCGGGGGATCCCGGTAGGCGCCCACTGGTCCTGGCTGTTCGTGTTCGCCCTGGTGGTGTGGTCGCTGTCGACCTCGCTGTTCCCCGCCACCTACCCGGGGCTGGACGGCTCGACCTATCTGTTCATGGGCTTGGCCGCCTCGGTCCTCTTCTTCGGGGCGGTCGTGCTGCACGAGCTGGGCCACACATTCGTGGCGCTGGCCGAGGGCATGCGGATCCGGGGCATCAGCCTCTGGCTGTTCGGCGGCGTCGCCCACGCGGAGTCCCGGTTCAGCTCGCCCGCCGCCGAGTTCAAGACCGCGATCGCCGGCCCCCTGGTGTCCGCCGGGCTGGCGCTCGGCTTCGCGGCCGTCTCGGCCGGAGCGGCGGCCGCCGACGCTCCCGAGGCGGTCGTGGGGGTCGCCGACTACCTGGCCCGCATCAACCTCGTGCTCTTCCTGTTCAACCTGGTGCCGGTGCTGCCGCTCGACGGCGGCCGCATGCTGCACGCCTGGCTGTGGCGACGGCGCGACAGCCACACGGCGGCGACGCTGGTCGCGGCCCGGGCGGGCCGGGTGTTCGGGGTGCTGCTGGCCGCCATCGGCGGCGTCGAGCTGCTCACCGGCGGCGGGGCGAGCGGGGCGTGGCTGGTGTTCCTCGGGTTGTTCATCGTCCAGGCCGCGCAGGACGAGGCGACGTACGCACTGGTCGAGCACGCCCTCGGTGGTGTGCGGGTCCGCGACCTGATGATGCCGGTCCCGATGACGGTCCCGGCCCTCCCGACCGGCAGCCTGGGCCGCGGTCCGACGGTCCGGCAGGACGACCGGCTACTGGACGTCCTGTCCGACGTCACCGACGAGCCGGGGCGGGTGGCCGTGGTGCTGGACGACGCCGGTCGGGAGGTCGGGCTGCTGTCCAGCGACGACGTGCTGCGCGCGGTCGAGCTGCAGAGGCTGCGGCCCGGGGCGGTGGAGCGGCCGGCCCGCCGCCTCACGAGCTGGCTGGTGGCGGGGGCGGCGGCGGTCGTCGCCGGGGGCTTCCTGTACCACCCGCCGTACGTCGTCATCATGCCGGGCGAGTCGTTCGACATCAGCGGGGACGTGGCGATCACGGGCGTCAGCACCGAGGACCCGAGCGGCCCATACCTCCTCACGTCGGTGCGGCTCGGCCAGTCGAACGCGTTCGGCACCCTGTCGGCGGCTCTGCGGGGCGACCGGGAGGTGGTCGCCGTCGACGATGTGCTCCCCGAGGGGGTCGACGCGGCGACCTACGGGGAGTGGCAGGAGGACATGTTCGCCGACAGCCGGCAGCTCGCGGCGGTGGCGGCGGCCCGCGCCGCGGGGCTCGAGGCGACGGTGACCGGCAGCGGGGCCGGGGTGATCGGCGTCGTGGACTCGGCGCCGGCGGCCGACGTGCTGGAGCCGGGCGACACGATCGTCGCGGTCGACGGCCAGCCGATCACGACCGCGTCCGAGCTGCCGCACCTCGTCCGCGCCCGCCCGGCCGGCACCCGGTTCACGCTCACCGTCGAGCGCGACGGGGCCACCGACGAGGTCACGGTCCGCAGCGCGGAGCTGCCGCAGGTCTCGGGCGGGACCGGCCTGGGCGTGCTGGTCGACACCCGTGATCTCCGTGCCGTCCTCCCGTTCCAGGTCGAGTTCCGCGACCGGCCCGACATCGGCGGACCGTCGGCCGGCCTCGCCTACGCGCTCGTGATCGCGGACATGATCGACACACCCGACGACGCCCGGGGCCGGGCGGTGGCGGCGACCGGCACGATCGACGCCGAGGGGCTGGTGGGCGAGGTGGGCGGCGTCCCCGAGAAGGCCGTGGCCGCCGCCCGGGCCGGCGCCGACGTGTTCATCGTCCCGACCGACGAGCTGGACGAGGCCGACGACGCCGAGGACGACCTCACCGTCTTCGGCGCCGACGACCTGCCCCAGGCGCTCTCCGTCCTCCGTTCGACCGGCTGACCGCATTCGCAGTTCGGGAAGCGAGGGGCGGTGGCGTCTTGGTTGCGCGATCCACCGTTGTCGAGGCGATGGGGTCGGCCCCCGACCCCTATCGCCTCGGGAATGGGACAACGACCCCGACCGGGCCTACCGGCTCGTACTCGAGCCCCCGGACGGGGACACGGGCCGGAGGCGACGGACGAACCAGTCGCGGGCCAGCCGCGCCACCTGCTCCAGCGCGCCGGGCTCCTCGAACAGGTGGGTGGCCCCGGGAACGACCTCGAGCCGGGCCTCGCCGCCCAGCTCGCGCAGGGCCCGCCGGTTGAGGTCGAGCACGACGGGATCGCGATCCCCCACGATGAGCAGGGTGGGTTGGCGGACCGCGGGCAGCACCGGGCCGGCGAGGTCGGGACGGCCGCCGCGGGACACGACCGCGGCGACCGCGTCGGGGCGGGCGGCGGCGGCGACGAGGGCGGCGGCCGCCCCAGTGCTGGCGCCGAACAGGCCGAGGCCCGACCCGGAGGTGAGGTCGTGCTCCACGATCCAGTCGCACAGTGCGGTCAGGCGGTCGGCGAGCAGACCGATGTCGAACCGCATCTCGCCGGTGACGGCGTCGATCCGCTCCTCGTCGGGGGTGAGCAGGTCGACCAGCACCGTCGCCAGTCCGGCGGCCTGCAGCTCCTCCGCCACATGGACGTTCCGGGGGCTGTTGCGGCTGCTGCCGCTCCCGTGGGCGAACAGGACCACCCCCTGGGCCGGCTGCGGCACGACCACGTCTGCCTCGAGCACGACGCCCGCGACGGGGATCTGCATCGTCTGCTCGATGTCGTCCATCACGTCCTCCCGGCCGCTGCTATCTCAACGCGTCGAGCATCCCGTGGAGGTCGGACACCGCGAGCTCGATGTCGTGGTACTTGCACTGACCCGGTGACGATCCCTTCCCCGACCGTCCCAGCATCGCCGCCCCGGCGCCGGCCTGCACCACCCGACCACGTAGTCCCAGCGATCCGTGGCGGCACCTCGGGGATTGGCGTCCCTCACTGCGCAATCGCGCGGTGGGAGACGCCAGGCCGGGGAGGCCCAGTCGCCGATCGTGGCCACGAGGCCGCCTTGATCGTGTGGTAGGGGCGCAGGAGCGGCGCCCGCTGGTCCCACACGCCGACACCCCGCTGCGCGACCACCTCGTTGCCGCGCTGCTGCGCTTCCCGGTGCCCCGCCCATGACGGCAGCGGCGGCCCGCAGGGGAACCACGCGATCGCGGGTTCCGGGGCCGTGCGGGCGGCGCGACGATCGGAACATGACGGGTTCCACCGTGGCGCGCCCGACGCGAGGTGAGTCGAGGGTCCCCGAGCAGGTCGACGTGCTGGTGCCCCTGGACGGGTCCGGCTTCTCCCAGGCGGCGGTGCCCGTCGCCGCCCGGCTGGCGGCCCGGCTGGACGCGGAGATCCACCTGTTCAGCGCCGTCCGGACCGCCGAGGAGGTCGAGGCCCGGGACCAGGAGCTCGCCGGCGTGGTCATCCCCGGCCACGCCGTGCACCGCGCGGTGGTGGTCGACGCCGACCCAGCGGGGGCCATCCACGAGGCGCTGCGGAAGCTCGACAACGGGGTGGCGTGCATGGCCACGCACGGGCGGGCCCGCTCGGCGGCCCTCGTGGGCTCGGTCGCGACCGAGGTCGTGGCGCGGGGCAGAGATCCCCTGATCCTGGTGTGCCCCTACGCCGACGTGGCGCGGCGCACGGCCGGGGTTGTCGCCTGTGTGGACGACGACCCGGCGGCCCCGGCCCTCGCGCGCATCGCCCTCGGCTGGGCGGGCCTGCTCGGCGAGAGCTGCACCGTGCTCACGGTGGCCGAGGACGTGGCCGAGGACGTGCCCGAGCCGGTGACCGGGGGCCCCACCCGCCGACGGTTCGGTCCCGACGGCGACGTCCCTGCGTTCCTGGACCGCCTGGTCGAGCCGCTTCGGGCCGCCGGTCACGCCGCCGACGCCACCGTCCGCTTCGACGCCGTCAGCGTCTGGGGCGGCCTGTACCGCTATCTGATGGACCGCCCGGCGACGTTGCTGGTCGCCGGCACCCGGGCCAGGACCGGCGTGCCCCGGCTGGTGTTCGGGAGCGTGGCGTCGAGCATCGTCCGCCACAGCGAGTCGCCGGTGCTGGTCGTCCCCCGCGAGGACGCGGGAGCGGAACGATGACGGCCGCGGCGTCGACGATCGTCGTCTGCCCGAACTGCGGCCGCAAGAACCGGGTCCCGGCGGCCGCCGCGGGGCGACCCCGGTGCGGTCACTGCCACCAGCCCCTCCCCTGGGTGGCCGAGGCCGACGACCGGTCGTTCGCGCAGGTCACGGAGAAGGCTCAGTTGCCGGTCCTGGTCGACCTGTGGGCGCCGTGGTGCGGGCCGTGCCGGGCGGTCAGCCCCGCGCTCGAGAACCTGGCCCGCGACCGCGCCGGCGAGATCAAGCTCGTCAAGGTCAACGTGGACGAATCCCCGGTGATCGCGGGCCGCTTCGGGGTGCAGGGCATCCCCACCCTGCTCGTGCTCGACAAGGGGACGGTGGTGGCCCGCCAGACTGGCGCGGCTCCCGAGTCGGTGCTGCGCCAGTGGCTCGACCGGGCCCTCGACACGCTCCGCGAGCGCGCCGGCGGGCATGCCGAGCCATGACCGCCGATCAGACCACCCATCCGACAAAGGAGACGCCGGACCTCTACGGCGCCGAGGTGGGTGCCGCCGTCCCCCCGCCCGGAATCTCGCCGTCCCGGGCCCAGGTCCCGACTACCTGACGGGCGCCGCCCCCGATCGTCAGGGACGGGAGCCTGGGAAGCTGCCCGCGCGTCACCCCGGGTTCACACGGACGCGTAGTCGTTCGCGTCGTCGTCGTGCACGCGTTCGAGGTGGAGCCGGGCGAGGGCGACACGCGACTCGATGCCGAGCTTGCGGAAGATCTGACGCAGGTAGAAGTCGATGGTGTGGCGGGAGACGTACATCCGCTCGGCGACCTGGGCGTTGGTGATCCCCTCGGCCACCAGCTCGGCCACCTCGCGCTCGGTGTCGGTGAGGCTGTCCCAGCCGGACACCGGCCGGTCCGCCCGCCGTCCGTGCCGCCAGCGCACCCCGATCGCCCGCAGCCGTGACCGCACCCTGGCGGCGTCACGCTCAGCCCCCAGCTCCTCGTAGGCGGACACCGCCCGCTCGAGGAGCTCGCGGGCGGCCTTCCGATCGGTGGGCGTCGAGAGCACGCCGGCGTCCTCCCAGGCCGTCGCCCGGGCGCGGGGATGGCGGTGCAGCTCGCCCGCCTCCCGCACCAGAGTGGGGTCGTCCCGGACGAGGCCCTGGGCGTGCCGGCACGAGGCCACCACCGTCGGGAACGAGGGGTTCCCGAGCTCCAGCCGCTCGGCCTGCGCCACCACCCGGTCCGCCCGCTCCTGGTCACCCGCCTCCAGCGCGGTCCGCACGAGCCATGCGCCGGCGAGCGGGTCGTCGAGGAGCAACCGGGCGTCCACGTCCACGCCGTCGTACACGTCGGCGGCCTGCTCCAGCACCCGGCCCGGACCGCCGGTGGCCTCGCACAGCCTCGCGGCGGCCAGGCGGCACGAGCTCGCGCCCCATGGCGGCCACGCGACGTCGGTCTGGGTGCAGTCGATGCGTGAGGCGGCGTCGGTCAGCTCCCCGTTCATGACGGCGAGCTCTGCCAGCACCACCGACCCCCCGGCCAGGAAGTACGGCGACCCCAGCTCCGTGGCCAGGTCGATGGCGGCGCGCGCCGCCGCCGAAGCGTCCTCGAGCCGGCCCGCCGCCAGCTCGACCCGGGCGGCCAGCGCCGCCGGGGCGGGCGACCACAGCGCGTGGGCGGCGAGGCCGACCTCGTCGCTGAGGGCGTCCACGATCTCGACTGCCCCGTCGAGGTCGCCGAGCGCCGCGAGCATCCACCCCAGGCACAGGCGCTGGAACGGATCGGTCGCGTTCGGGGTCTGCCGCCGGTCGCCGCGTGCCACCGCCGCCCGGGCCAGCGCCAGAGCGTCTGCCACCCGGCCGTCCCGCCAGGCGAGGACGGCGAGCGCGGCCATGGCGGTGGGGAGGAACTGGTCGCGGCCGGCGCCGCCGGACAGGATCAGCTCCACCTGCCGACGGGCGGCCGGCACGTCGTCCAGCGCCAGCGTCGCCCACAGCGCCGAGACCTCCGCCGGGGCGTGGAAGGCCACCGGGACCGCGGGGTCCGACGCCACGGACTCGATGTCGTCGAGGGCCGCCCGGGGTCGACCGGTGACGAGCGCGAGCTCGGCGAGGGCGAGCCGCAGCCGCGCCGCGGTCGGTGCCGGCACGCCGTGGGACCCGAGGGCCCGGCGGGCCAGGTAGTCCGCCTCCTCCAGCCGCCCGGCGGCCACGAGCGCCTCGACCGCGGTGGCGGCCCGACCGAACCGGTCGGCGTCGTCCGGGTCGGTGATGTCCAGGGCGCGCAGCGCCAGCTCGCAGGCCCACGCCGGGGCCGAGGGCTGGACCTCGCGGGCTGCCTGCTCGAGGCCGGCGGCCGCGACCCGGTCCCCCTTGGCCACCCCGCAGACCAGGTGCTCCGCGGCCGACGGCCAGTTCCGGCGCCGGAGGTGCAGCTCGCCGATCTGGCGGTGCAGCGCCAGGCGGACGGCGGCCGGCACGGTCTCGTACGCGCCACGCCGGATCGCGTCGTGGCGGAACGCGAGGACGTCAGACCCCGCCACCAGGGCACCGGCGTCCACCGCTTCCTGGACTAGGTCGAGCAGCCCGCCGGCCGGTTTCCCGATGACCTCGGCCACGTCGGTGACCGCGAACGACGACCCGAAGACCGCGCCGACCTCGACGAGGCGGCGGGCCGGCGCCGACAGGTCGCGCAGGCGCCGGGCGACGTCAGCGCCGTCGGGGTCCGCTCCCTCCACGGCTTCCGCCGCCTGCGCCGTGTCGGGGGTGCGGCCTGCGGCGCTCGGCCCGTCGGTGGTCGGCGACGCGGCTTCGCCGACGGTGCGACGTGTCATCGATACTCCCTGTTTCGGGTGTCCGGCCCCACCCTCCCAGAACGGTGGGCGGTGGTTCACCCACCTGCCGTGACGAATTCGTGACCCGATCTCGACCTGTCAGTGCCAACGCTTCGACAGCGGGTCACTGCGCGCCGCGCAGGGCCTCGATCGTCGACTGGGCGTGGGTCGCGAGCTGCAGGTTGAACCGGGTCTCGGGGTCGGCGAGGTCGTGACCGGAGATCTCTCGGATGCGGTTGAGGCGGTATCGGAAGGTGCTGCGATGGATGGAGAGCAGGGCGGCGGCGTTCTCGTAGTTGCCGCCGGCAGCCAGATAGCCACGCAGCGTGCTCACGAGGTCAGCCCCCCTGGCCCGGTCGTAATCGAGCAACTCGCCCAGCCACCGGCGGACGAAGCCCTCCATCGAGTCGACGTCGGCGCCCACCGACAGCAGGCGGTACACCCCGAGGTCGTCGAAGGCGACCACCTGGCGGGGAGCGCCGACACTGGCCTGCACGCTGAGCGCGAGCAGCGCTTCGCGGTGGGAGCGCGCGAAGTCGGGCGGCCCCGGGTACCGTCCCCCGACGCCGACCCGGCAGGCCGCGCCGCCACCCATCTCGGCGCGCACGGCGTCGCGGAAGGCCGACCAGTCGGCCTCGCCCGACGCCAGGAGGTCGACCCGGGTCCCGTGCGCCACCAGCAGCGAGCCGACGGCCAGGTCGCGGGCGGCTCGGCGCACGGCCTGGCACAGAGCGTCTCGCTCCACGTCCCAGTCCGGGCAGTCGACGACGACGACCCGGTGGGGGCGGCCCAGGTCGTAACCGAGCGCCCGGCAGCGGTCGACCACGCCCTCCAGGTCCCTGGCGGTGAGCAGCTCGTCGACCAGGTCGCCGCCGAGCCGCAGCTCGGTCTCGGCCACGCTGCGCCGGTGGGCCAGCTCGAGCGCCAGCACCGTCGCGGCGTGCTCCAGCGCCACCTCGTCGAGCTCCGTTCCGACGTGGTCGGGATCGACGAGCGCCACGACGCCCAGCGCCTCGCCCCGCGCCTGCGCCAGCGCGAGGAGCCGGCCTCCGTGCAGCACCGGGTGGCCGTTGCTCAGAGCCGCGTCTATCAGCTCCTGCCGCTCGGGCGGGGGCGGCTTGGGATACGGTTCGGGCCGGTCGGGACCGGCCCAGGCGATGAGCGTGCCGAAGAAGTCCTCGATGGCCACAGGCCGCCCGGTGAGCTGGTGCACGGCGAGCGCGATCCCCTCCTCGCCCGCGCCATTGGCAACGACCTGGGTCAGCCGCTCGTGGATGTCGAGGCGGCGCTGGGCCGCCTCCCTGGCCTGCTCGGCGTCGTGCGCCAACCGCTCCAGAGCGAGGTTGGTCGCGCTCAGCTCCTCGGCCAGCGCCCGCTCCCTGGCCGTGGCCTGCCGCTCCTGGCGGTGCAGGCGCGCGTTGACCAGCGCACTCGCGGTGTGCTGGGCGAGCAGGCTCAGCAGGAACGACTCGTACTCGGCGGGCTCGGTGTCGCTCTCCACGACCAGGTGACCGAGGGTCCTCCCGAGCCCCAAGAGCGGGAACGCCCACGCCCAGCCGGCGCCCTCGTGGCTGACCGGTCCTCCGGCCCGACCGAGTGCGTCCAGCTCTTCGGCGACCGCCTCGGCGTCGGGGAGCTCCGACGACGCCGGCATCCAGCCGCGGTCGAGCCGGACCACCGCGGTCCGGGCGTCACCGAGGGAGGGCACCGCCGTGGTGGCCATGCGGACGATCTCCGCCTCGTCGGTGCCGGAGGTCATGACCATCGACAGGGCGAGCAGGGCGCGCAGCGAGGACAGCTGGTCCCGCAGCGAGGCGTTGGCCATCTGCCCGCCTGCGCCGGGCCGGTTCACGGCCCGACGTCGATCTGTCTCGGCGCGGTGAGCAGAGAGGACGTCACGGCGACCGCTCCACGTCGACCGAGACGTCCTCGCCGTCGATGCGCACGGCGAACGCGGTCAGCCGGTCCGACGCCGGGTTGACCGCCCGGCCGGTGCGGGCGTCGCGAGGCCGTCTCGCCCTTCCTCCGGTCGTCGAGCCTGATGGCGGGGAGCCACGTCGCCGCCGCCGCTCGCTCACCCCGGCACTCCCGTCACGTCGGCCGAGCCTCCCCTCGTCGCCTCGAGAGACGTGGTAGGCGACAAGACAACCTTGTTCCGCGCGGACGTGACGGTCTGGCACGGCCCCACCTCCCTGGGCGCCACAGAAAGTGACAGGCCGACCTCGGGACACACTAGCGGCTTCCCCGCAGTCCCGGGGCGGGTATTCGTGCTGCTGGTGCCCGCCTCGCGGCCCTGGCAGGACCACGCGATCGCGGGGTGCCGTCGCCCCGCCCGACCGCCCAAGGTGGAGTCACCCGAGACCGCAGGCTCGCCGGTCGCGACGACCGCAGGAGAGGGAGGTCGATGGCCACGCCCGAGTACGTCCCGGTACCACCGCTCGTCGACGTGAGGCTGAAGGACTTCGTCGGCATCCCCCCGCCGCGTCGCCTCCCACCCCGGCCGGTCGACATGCTGGAGCCGCCCCGGGAGTCCGGGTTCGGCGCGCCCTGCCCCGACGCCGGCTACGGCTACCTGCTCGGCCACCAACTCGCCGGGTGCCTGGTCGTCAGCCCGGAGGAGGACCGGGAGGACGCCCACTGGGCGGCCGCCACGCTCGCGGTGAGGCGGGCGGGACGGGCCGGCCGGGCCCCGCTGGTGGCCGACTTCGACGTGGGTCGTGCGCTGCTCGGCTACGACGGCACGGCGCCGGAGTCGTTCGTGCCGTGGCGGGCGTTTTGGCTGCGCGGGATCGTCCGCGACGCGGAGCGGAGCCAGTGGCTGGCCGACACGGCCGAGCACGACATCGGCGTCGAGGACGTGCCGCCGCGGGACGAGCTGGCCCGCTGGTGGGCCCGGCTGGAGGGGACCGTCCCGCCGCACGCCGGCGGCACCGCCGACGAGCACGAGTAGGCCGGGGCGACATGAGACCCTCGACCAGCTCCGCGCCGCGGGGCAGAGCGTCTGGCTGGACTGACGCGCTCAGGACCCGCCCTGCAGCACGGCCTCGATGTCGAGCTCGACCCGGATGCCCTTCCCGACCAGGAAGCCGCCGGTCTCGAGCGCCTGGTTCCAGGTGACCGCGAACTCCTCGCGGTCGATCTGTGCGGAGGCCACGAACCCCGCCCGGAGGTTGCCCCAGGGGTCGAGCGCCACGCCCTCGAACTCGACGTCGAGGGCCACCGGCCGGGTGACGTCCCGGATCGTGAGGTCGCCCTCGACCCGCCAGCGGTCGCCCTCGGCGGGCCGCACAGCCGTGCTCCGGTAGGTGATGTGGGGGTAGCGCTCGACGTCGAGGAAGTCCGGCGACCGCAGGTGGGCGTCGCGGGTGGGGTCGCCGGTGTCGATGCTCGCCGCGATCACCACCTCGACGCGCGAGTCCTCCGGCCTCTCGGCGACGTCGATCCAGCCCTCGAACTCACGGAAGTGCCCCCGTACCTTCGCGATCATCATGTGCCGCGCCACGAACTGCACGTCCGAGTGCGTGGCATCGATCGTCCAGCGGCCGACCGGAGGCAGCTCCCGATCGTCGACGACCCGTACCTGTGCGGTCTCCGTTCCCACGTCCTGCTCCTTCGTCGATGGCGCAGCCGGAAGCGGCCCGGCTCGCCGGCACCGCGGAGCCTTGCACCCGGACGCACGCCGCGCACCCCGCGATCGCGTGAGCCGCCCGGGTGCCCGCCCTTTCCCCGCCGTGATCACGCGCCAGGCGTGAACTCGATCAGCTCGGCCCGCTCGTCGCCGCCGGCGGTCGCCACTTCGAGGACCAGCCCGACGTCCCGGGCGTAGGACTTCTCCTCCACCACATCCGGCTCGAGCGGGTTCCACTCCTCGGTCACCAGCAGGCTGTCGTAGCGGGTGCCGGCCACGGTGGCGCTGCCGTCGAGGCGCAGCACCTCGGCCAGGTCCTCGGCCTCGCCCGGATACCACTCCTGCCGGTAGGACTGGCCGACCGCGGGGGCGGCGGGCATCACGATGCCGGGCAGGGCGCCGTCGACGCCCGCCTCCCACGAGCCCTCGGTGCTGGTGACCTCGCCGCCCTCGTACTCCTTGGTGTCCTCGCCCAGGTACCAGACGTTGCCCTCGGCGTCCTGGGCGAACCAGTCGTAGGTGTCCTCGAGCACCTCGCCCTCCACCGAGACGGTGTCGCGGACCACGACGGCGTCGATGCCCATCACCCGGCGCGTCTCGCCGGTCACGACGACCTCGGTGCGTTCGAGCTCGCCGTCCGCCCGGCCCTCGTACACCCACCGGGCCCCGGGGCGCAGCGGCATGAACGGATTGTCGACCGGGCCGCCGAAGTCGGCCGGGTCGATGGCCGGCCGGTAATCGCCGCCGTCGCCGGGGTCGATGACGGCGGTGGTGGTGGCGGCCGCCGTGCCGCCCGTGTCGGCGCGGTCGGTCGAATCGTCGTCGCCGCAGGCCACCAGCCCGGCCGGCCCGGCCAGCAGCGTGAGCGCGAGCGGCAGGGTCCGCCAGCGGTGACGGATGCGTGATGCCACGATGGCCTCCCTCGGCCGGCGGCGCGCCCGCCGGTGCCCCTGCACTGTGCGCGC
>JBKPHT010000185.1:0-7186 GCA_046730015.1 Actinomycetota bacterium | reverse complement strand
GTTCATCCTGGTCTTCGTGATCTTCGGGGTGATCCACACCAAGGCCGCTCCGGGGTTCGCCGGCGTCGCCATCGGCCTGGTCGTCTTCGCGGCGATCATCCCCGTCGCCCCGGCCACCGCGGCGGCCATCAACCCGGCGCGTGTGGTGGGGCCGATGGTCGTGCTGCAAGCATTCGGCGGCACCGTGCACTGGGCACAGCTGCCCACCTATGTCCTGGCCGAGCTTGCCGCCGGCGTGGCCGCCGGGCTCACCTACACACTGGTCTCCCGCAGCCGGCCCACCCGGCCGGTCGACATCACGGCAGACAGCATCGTCCGGGCTCCTCGAGCGGCCGAGCCGGTGGCGTGAGCGCCCGGACCTCGGACAGGAGGACGTCCACCATGAAGAAGCTGATCAACGACGCCGCCACCGTCGTCGCCGACGCCCTGGTGGGCGTCGAGGCGGCCCACCCGGAGCTGCGGGTCGACCACGAACACAAGGTCATCTACCGGGCCGACGCCCCGGTCAGCGGGAAGGTCGGGCTGATCTCCGGGGGCGGATCGGGCCACGAGCCGCTCCACGGCGGGTTCGTGGGCTACGGGATGTTGGACGCGGCGTGCCCCGGTGAGGTGTTCACGTCTCCGACCCCTGACCAGATGCTCGACGCGACCAGGAACGTCGACGGCGGCACCGGCGTCATCCACATCGTCAAGAACTACACGGGCGACGTGATGAACTTCGAGATGGCCGCCGAGATGGCGGCTGACGCTGCCGGTGCGAAGGTCGAGTCGATCGTGACCAACGACGACGTCGCCGTCGAGGACAGCCTGTACACGGCGGGCCGCCGGGGCGTCGGCGTGACGGTCCTCGTCGAGAAGATCTGCGGCGCGGCCGCGGAGGCGGGCCAGGACCTGGCCGCCGTCGCCGCCGTCGGCCGCAGGGTCAACGGGTGGGGACGCAGCATGGGCATGGCGCTCACCTCCTGCACCGTGCCGGCCGCCGGGAAGCCCACATTCGCGCTGCGTGACACCGAGATGGAGATCGGCATCGGGATCCACGGCGAGCCGGGCAGGTACCGCGAGCCGCTGGGTTCGGCGGCCGAGATCGCCGAGCGTCTCGTCGACCCGATCGTGAGGGATCTGCCGTTCCGCTCCGGGGACGCCGTCCTGGCCTTCGTGAACGGGATGGGCGGTACGCCGTTGATCGAGCTGTACGTCATGTTCGCCGAGCTGCGCCGGATCCTCGACGGCCACGGCATCACGATCGCCCGCTCGCTCGTGGGTCCCTACATCACGTCGCTGGAGATGGCGGGCTGCTCGATCACCCTCTTGAAGCTCGACGACGAGCTGATCAGGCTGTGGGACGCGCCCGTCAAGACCCCTGCGCTGCGGTGGGGAGTGTGAACCGATGACCGTCGACGTCGTGACGCTCGGACAGATGGAGGGCTGGATGCGGACCTTCGCCGAGCAGGTGGCGCGGCACAAGGCGCACCTCACCGACCTCGACGCCGCCATCGGCGACGCCGACCACGGCATCAACATGGACCGGGGGATGGGGGCCGTGGTGGAGGCGCTCGAGCGCACGAGACCAAGTGCGGCGGACGAGCTGTTCAAGCTGGTCGGCATGACCCTGGTGAGCAGCGTCGGCGGCGCGAGCGGCCCGCTGTACGGGACGTTCTTCCTGCGCCTCGGTGCGGCCTGTGGCCCGGTCGCCGAGCTCGCGCCGCAGGACTTCGCCAAGGCGCTGCGCGCCGGCAACGAGGGCCTCGTGGCGCGCGGCAGACCCGAACTGGGCGACAAGACCATGTTCGATGCCCTGCACCCGGCGCTAGAGGCTCTGGACCAGGCGCTCGGTGCGGGCGAGCGCACCGCCGGCGCGTTCGACGCGGCGTCGGCGGCGGCGGCCCAGGGTCGCGACGCCACCATCCCGATGGTGGCGCGCAAGGGCAGGGCCAGCTACCTGGGTGAACGCAGCGCCGGCCACCAGGACCCCGGGGCGACGTCGGCGGCGTTGCTGCTCCAGTCCGCGGCGGCGGCGTTCGCCGCCACGCCGTGACGCCCGACGACAACCCCCGCCCGGGCACAGGGAGCGACATGGTGGGGATCGTCGTCGTCTCTCACAGCCACCGGCTGGCCGACTCGGCCGTCGAGCTGGCGCTGCAGATGGTCCGGGGCACGCCGCCGCCGATCGCGGTCGCCGCCGGACTCGACGACGGCGTGCTCGGCACCGACGCCGTCAGGGTGCGCGAGGCCATCGACCGGGTGGCCTCCGCTGAGGGTGTGCTCGTCCTCATGGATCTCGGCAGCGCTGTCCTGAGCGCCGAGCTGGCTCTCGACCTCGGCGACAACGCCTCCGACACGGCGGTCGTGCTGTCGGATGCGCCGCTGGTGGAAGGGCTGGTCGCGGCGGTCGTCCTCGCTGCCGCCGGCGCCGGGCTGGACGAAGTGGCCGCAGACGCCCGGCGGGCGGGCGAGATCAAGGCCGCGCTGCTGGGCCCCCGCCCGTCGACCATCGGAGACCAATCGCCCGCGGTTGGCGGACGCGGGCCCTCGGCCACCATCGAGCTCGCCCTTCACAACCAGCACGGCCTGCACGCCCGTCCGGCAGCCCGCTTCGTCGACACGATCCGCCGGTTCGACGCCGAGGTGAGCGTGCGCAACGTCACCTCCGGCGGCCCGCCGGTGAGCGGCCGCAGCGTGAGCGCGCTGTCGACCCTCGGGGCGCTAACCGGCCATCACATCGAGGTGCAGGCATCGGGCCGGCACGCACGTGAGGTTCTCGCTGCCGTCGCGGCGATCGTCGGACGCAACTTCGATGAGGACGTTCGGCCCGCTCGTCCGGAGACTGCTCCTGCTCCCGCCGGCGTTCCCGGACCGCTCGCCGCCGCCCCCGGGATCGGCGTCGGGCCGAAGCTCTCGTTGGCCACGACGGAGCTCGAGATCGCCGATCGTGCCGCCGGCGAGCCAGACGTGGAGCGAGACCGGCTCATCGCGGCGGTCACACGCACACGCAAGGAGCTCGTCGCAACCCGCGACCAGGTGGCACGGGCAGTGGGCGAGCACGATGCCGCCATCTTCGACGCCCACGTGCTGTTGCTCGAGGACGACGATCTCCTCGGCTCGGCCCTGGGCCTGATCGACGAGGACGAGGTCGCGGCGGATCGCGCCTGGCGGCGGGCGGTCGACGCACTTGCCGAGCGATTCGGGGCGCTCGCCGATCCGTACCTGCGGGCTCGATCCGAGGACGTTCGCAGCGTCGGAGACCAGGTGCTGGCTCACCTCCTCGGCATCGAGCTCGACGTGGGCGACGCCGCGAAGGGCATCGTGGTGACCGCCGACCTGACCCCGGCCCAGGCGGCGCGCCTCGACCCGGCGCACGTCGATGGAATCGTGACCGCCTTCGGCAGCCCGTTGTCGCATGGTGCCATCCTCGCCAGATCGCTCGGCATCCCCGCGGTGGCAGCGGCCGGCGAAGAGGTCCTGGCGATCCCGGACGGGACGCTGCTCGTCGTCGACGGCTCCGCAGGCGCCGTCGTCGTCGATCCTCCCCCCCAGGTCCTCGCCGACTACCTCGACCGCGCCACCGCCCAACGGCGCGACGCCGAGACGCTGGTCGCCGCCGCGACGCGGCCGGCGGTCACCGCCGACGGTGTGGCGATCGAGGTGACCGCCAACATCTCGTCGCGCGACGACGCCGTCGTCGCGGTGCGAAATGGCGCCGACGGCGTCGGGCTCCTCCGCACCGAGTTCCTGTTCCTCGACCGGAGCGAGCCACCCGGAGAGGACGAGCAGGTCGCCGCCTACCTGGCTGTCGCCAACGCCCTCGAGGGTCGCCGCCTCACGATCCGGACCCTCGATGCCGGCGGTGACAAGCCGGTCCGCTACCTGCCGCGGACAACCGAGGCCAACCCATTCCTGGGCCGCCGCGGCATCCGGCTCAGCCTGCAGCAGACCGCGCTGTTCAAGCAGCAGCTGCGTGCGCTCGTCCGCGCCGGCATGGAGCACCCGGTGAGCGTCCTGTTCCCCATGGTCAGCACGCTGGACGAGCTCCGTGCGGCCCGGCGCCTGCTCAGCGAGGCGGCAGCCGAGGTCGGAAGCCCGCTCGGCGACCTGCCCCTCGGCTTCGAGGTGGGTGTGATGGTCGAGGTCCCGGCCATCGCCCTCCAGGCTCGGGCCGTCGCACCGCATGTCGACTTCTTCAGCATCGGCAGCAACGACCTCACCCAGTACACGTTGGCCGCCGAGCGAGGCAACGCCGCCGTCGCCCACCTCGCCGATCCGCTCCATCCCGCCGTGCTCCGGCTGATCGCCGGAGTCACCGAGGCGGCCGGGTCGCGAGTGCGGGTCGCTGTGTGTGGCGAGATCGCCGGCGACGCCGCGGCTGCCCCGCTCCTCGTCGGGCTCGGCGTGCGGGAGCTCAGCATGAGCTCTCCCGCCATTCCCGCGGTCAAGGACGCCGTGCGCTCGCTCCCGGCGACCGGGGCCGCGGCCCTCGCCGACCTTGCCCTCGACCAGCACTCGGCCGCGGACGTGCGTGCCCTCCTCGCCCCTCACGCTCCGAGCTGATTCGCGGTGACGGTCAACTGCGTCAGCAACGACCTCGCAGGCTGACGCTCGCACTGATCCCGGCGGCCTCGGCAAGGACACGCCAAGATTGCGCCGCCTGGCGCGCCTCCGGCAGCGGTTTGGGGACCGTAGACTTCTAGACGGAGAAGAGGTCGGATTGACCATTGCGTGGATCGCCGTAGGCGTGGTGCTGATCGCCGTGGAGCTCCACCACTTGGCGTTCTATGCCCTGTTCGCGGCCCTGGGGTCCTTCGCCGCCGCAGCTGTGGCCTCGGTCTGGCCGGGGGCCGTCGCCGTGCAGGTTGCAACTGCCGTGATCGTCGCCGCTGCCGGGATCCTGTTGGTCCGCAGCCGCGTGAGCGCAGCCTTCGCGCACCACCATGAGGGCCGGCATGTCCCGGGTGTCCACGGGGGCCTGGTCGGGCAGGAGGTGGTGACGCTCGATCGCGTCGGGGGGTTGGACCAGGTCGGCCACGTCCGGCTCGCCGGCGAGCGCTGGCGCGCCGTCAGCGGGGCCGACGTCCCTATTCCTCCCGGCACGACGGTCCTGGTGACGGCCGTGCGGGGTACGACGCTCACGGTGTGGCCGGTCGGCGGTCACCTCCCGTCGGGTGAGTCAGAGGCGGGTGAGGATTCCAGCCCGGGCAACGGAAAGGAGGAGCCGCCGTGATTGCAGACATCAGTGCCGCGGGTGTCATCGGCCTCGTCATCGTCGGCCTCGTGGTGGTCGTGTTGCTTCTGGCGCTGCGCCAGATGGTCAACATCGTCCAGCAGGGCGAAGTCGGGGTGGTGAAGCACTTCGGCGAGTACCGCAAGACGCACGAGCCGGGACTGGTGATCATCCAGCCGTTCATCGAATCCCTCCAGCGTGTCGACATGCGGGAGATCCCCCGGCCCGGCGACCGTCAGGATGTGATCACCAAGGACAACGTGGTCGTCACGGTCAACGCCACCATCTTCACCCAGGTGGTCGACGCCCAGCAGGCCCTGTTCAGCATCGCCAGCTTCGATGTGGCCATCGATGCACTCGCACGCACCGCTCTGCGGTCGGTCATCGGCACGATGACCCTCGACGAGGCTCTCTCCGAACGTGAGCGCATCAACACCGACGTTCAACAGCAGATGGAGGTGGTCACCGACAAGTGGGGCATCCGGATCAGCCGCATCGAGATCATCGCGATCACTCCGCCACCCAAGATCCTCGAGGCGCTCGCCCTGGAGAAGCAGGCGGACCAGGAGAAGCGGGCGAAGATCCTCCAATCGGAGGGTCAGCGGCAGTCGGCCATCAACGTCGCCGACGGCGCCGCGCAAGCGGCCGTCCGTGAGGCCGAGGGCAATCGGCAGGCGGCGATCCTGCTGGCCGAGGGCAACCGGCAGGCGGCGATCCTCGAAGCAGAGGGCCGTTCGCAGGCGATCACCACGGTGTACTCCGCCATCAAGAAGGGGGAGCCTGACCCGACGCTCGTAGCGATCCTCCAGCTCGACGCGCTGGCGAAGTTCGCGGAGAGCGACAACGCCAAGATCGTCGTCCCGTTCGAGAGCGCCGGGCTGCTCGGAGCCGCCCAGACAGTGCGCAGCGTCCTCGCTGCCGTCCCCGGGGACGGCGACCAGCCGTAAACCGCTGGCCAGGCCCCCGTCGCCCCGGTGACCACCGCGTTGGCAACCGGCGGCTCCTACCAGGGCAGGGCTTGGCCGTCGCGGAAGAAACCGCCGGTCGGGCCGTCGTCGGGGAGGTCGACGGCCCACACGACGCTGGCCGCGCCCTCGGCCACGGGCCGTCCGCCCGGACCACCCATGTCGGTTGCCACCCACCCTGGGCACACGGAGTTGACGAGGACGCCGTCGGACCGCAGCTCCGCGGCGAGCATGCGGGTCAGGGCGTTGAGCCCGGCCTTGGAAGCGCGATAGGCGGGGACGCCGCCCACCATCGACGTCAGCGAGCCGCTCTCGCTCGACACGTTGACGATGCGCCCATGGCCGCTGGCCCGGAGCAGGGGCAGGAAGGCGTTGATGCAGCGCCAGGCGCCCAGCAGATTGGTGTCGAGCGCCTCGGCGACCACGCCGAGGTCCGCCTCGGCGGCGTTCTGCCACGTGTCGTAGTGGATGGCGGCGTTGTTCACGAGCACGTCGAGGTGACCGGACCCGCCGGCGCCGGCCAGCTCGGCCGCGACGGCGTCGATGCTGGCCGGGTCGGTGACGTCGAGTCGGCGGGCGCGTACGTCGCCGCCGGCCGCGACCAGGGGCGCCGCGGCCCGTTGGCCGGCGTCGAGGTCCCGGCCACCGACGACGACCGTGTCCCCGCGGGCAGCGAGCTGGCGGGCCACCTCGAGGCCGATGCCGCGGTTCGCACCCGTGACGACGACCGTGCGTGAGGTCACAGCAGCACCAACCCGATGGCGGGCACCGTCAGGTCTCCGAGAGAGCGTTGGGGGTGCTAGAGGTCATCGTGGCCACTGTCTGCCCGCTCAGCGCCGACTGTCCATGACCTGCCGTGATCACCGACGGGGCAACAACATCCAGGTGATGTCGCCGGCCCGGTAGCGCCCCGCGCCCCGACCGCCGGATCCGGGTTCGGAGCGTGCCCGTCCGGCATCGGGCGACCGGCCGATAAAGCTCGCGAGGCCGTACCCCTTCGGGGCCT
>JBKPHT010000184.1:0-11576 GCA_046730015.1 Actinomycetota bacterium | reverse complement strand
GGCCAGCGCCCACCAGCGCCCGGGTGCGTCGCCGCCGGTCCGGTCGCCGCCGGGGGCGGCGGCGGCCCGCCGCATCACGAGGGCAGCCAGCTCCGCGCAGTGGCAGACGGCCAGCGCCCCGATCGACCGGCCCCAGGGCAGGGCCGCCCCGCCGGGCGTGGCGACCGCGGCGACCAGGCGGGCGGCCGAGTCGAGCCCCCGGTCCCACACCGGGCCGAGCCGGTCGGCGAACGGCTCGGCGAACAGGTAGGCGTCGACCGTGTACATGTCGACCTGGCCCCGGCCGGAGGTCGAGTCGTCGAGCCAGCCCTCCGGGTGCTCGCCGAGCAGGGCGGCCACCCGGGCGACCAGGCCATCGAGCACCTCCGCGTCGACGTCGAGCCCGAGGGCCGCCCGGCCGAGCTCGCAGCGGGCCAGCACCACCGCGTAGTTGCGGGGGAGCACGCCCTCGTCGAGCAGCGGGATCCAGTCCCGGCTGTCCACCGCCTCGACCACCACCGCCCGCGTCGCCGGGTCGAGTGCGGTCAGGCCGCCGAGCCGGACCACGGTCTCCGCGATGCGGTACGAGAAGAACGTGTGGGTGCGGTGGGCGACGGTGGCGGCCAGGCGCCCGTGGATCACCTCCTCGACGTCGAGATCCCCGACCCGGGCGACGCCGGCCTCCCGCAGCAGGCCGAGGGTGAACACCAGGTCGGCGTGGGCGTCGGCGTCGACCCGATGACCGGCCAGCGTCGCCGGCAGCGCCAGCCCGGGCGCGATGCCATGATGCCGGTCGCCCAGGTCGGCCAGGACGGACGCTGCCAGGTCCACCAGATCGTCGGCGATCGCCGCCACGGCGCGGGACCGTAGCGGGCGGGCCCCTCCGACCCCATCGCCTCGGGCGCCCCTAGAGTCACTGGCCGTGGCCGAGGCTCCCGACATCGTCCAGGTCCGGACCCTTCGCAGCCACGACGACGTGACCGGACGGATCGCCGCACTAGGCCTCGACCTGGCCGTCGACCCCGACGTCGACCCGGCCGGGCCGCTGGCCGCACGGCTCGCCGTCGCCGGCCGGGAGGCCCCGAACCGGTTCTGCGTCCTGCCCATGGAGGGATGGGACGGCGAGGCCGACGGCCGACCGTCCGACCTGGTCCGGCGCCGGTGGAGGCGGTTCGGGGCGGGCGGCGCGGGCATTGTGTGGGCGGAGGCCACGGCGGTCCGGCCAGACGGGCGGGCCAACGCCCGCCAGCTGGTGATCGGCGACGGCACCGTCGACGACCTGGCGGCCCTCCGGCGCGATCTCGTCGAGGCCCATGCCGACGCCTGCGGGGACGGTCCCGGGCCGGTCGTCGGGCTGCAGCTCACCCACTCCGGCCGCTGGAGCCGGCCCACCGGCGACCCCCGGCCCCGGGTCGCCTACCGCCACCCGCTCCTCGACCGCCGCGTCGGGCTGGCCGGCAGCGCGGTTGAGGGTGACGGGGCCGGGGACGCCGCCGTGCTGTCCGACGCCGAGCTCGACGACCTGGTCGACGACTACGTCCGGGCGGCGGTGCTGGCCCGGCGGGCCGGCTTCGCCTTCGTGGACGTCAAGCACTGCCACGGCTACCTGCTCCACGAGCTGCTGTCGGCGGTGGACCGGCCCGGGCCGTACGGCGGCGACCTGGAGGGCCGCACCCGGTTCCTCCGGCGGGTGGCCGACGGCGTCCGCGCCAAGGCGCCCGGCCTCGGCCTGGCGCTCCGCTTGTCGGTCTTCGACCTGGTGCCCCACGCGGCGGCGGGCGACGGGCGGGGCGCGCCCGAGCAGCGGGGCCCCTACCGCTACGCGTTCGGCGGCGACGGGACCGGGCTCGGCGTGGATCTCACCGAGGTCCACGAGCTGCTCCGCCGGGCCCGGGGCTGGGGCGTCGACCTGGTCTCGGTCACCGCCGGCAGCCCCTACTACTGCCCCCACGCCCAGCGGCCGGCGTACTTCCCGCCGTCGGACGGCTACCTGCCGCCCCGCGACCCGCTGGCCGACGTGGCCCGGCTGGTCGCGGCGACGGCCGACCTGGCCGCCGCCCACCCCGACGTGACGGTGGTGGCGTCGGGCCTGAGCTACCTGCAGCAGTGGCTCCCGCAGGCCGGACAGGCGCTGGTGCGCGCCGGAGGGGCGGCAGCGGTCGGCTACGGGCGGATGGCGTTGAGCTACCCGGACCTGCCCCGCGACGCCCTCGCCGGCCGGCCGCTCGCCCGCAACCGGATCTGCCGGACGCTCAGCGACTGCACCACCGCCCCCCGCCAGGGGTTGGTCTCGGGGTGCTACCCGTATGACCCGTTCTACAAGGCGCTGCCCGAGCGGGACGTGCTCGTGGCGGCCAAGCGGCGGGTCACCGTCACCGCCCGGACGCCGTCGTGACCGAGCGGCCGGCGGTCGCCCTGTCGATGCACCCGGGGCTCGAGCCCTACGCGCTGCGGCCCGAGCACCTCGACGCCCTCGCCGAGGTGGCCGACCTGCTCGACCCCACCGCCCTCCAGGCCCTGCCGGCCGAGCGGGCCGACGCGGTGCTGGCCCGGGCCGACGTGCTGCTGGGCCACTGGGGCTGCCTCGCCGTCGACGACGACCTGCTCGCCCGCGCCCCCCGGCTGCGGATGCTCGCCTACGCCGCCGGGACCCTGCGCGGGACGGTGACCCCAACGACGTTCGCCCGCGGGCTGCTGGTGACCTCGGGGGCCGCCGCCAACGCGGTGCCGGTCGCCGAGTACACGGTCGGCGCCATCCTGTGGTCGAACAAGGCGGCGTTCGTCGAGCGCGAGCGGCTGCGGGGCGCGGAGGTCCCGGCGCTGCTCCGGCGCCACCCGGTCGGCAACTGGGGGAAGCGGATCGGCCTGGTGGGGGCGTCCCACGTCGGCCGGGCGGTGGTGGAGCTGCTGCGGCCCTACCGGTTGTCAGTGGCTGTCGCCGACCCGTGGCTCACCGATGACGGCGCGGCCGCGCTCGGGGTGACCCGGGTGGGCCTGGACGAGCTGCTGGCGACCAGCGACGTCGTCAGCCTCCACGCCCCCGCTCTGCCGGAGACCGAGGAGATGATCGGCGCCGCCGAGCTGGCCCGGATGATGGACGGCGCGACGCTCGTCAACACCGCCCGCGGGGTGCTGGTCGACCACGACGCGCTGGTGCCGGAGGTGGCGAGCGGGCGGCTGACCGCGGTGCTCGACGTCACCGACCCCGAGCCGCTGCCCCCGGACCACCCGCTGCTCCACCTGCCCACCTGTGTGGTCACGCCCCACCTCGCGGGCTCCCAGGGCAGCGAGATGTCCCGCCAGGCCGAGCTGGTGATCGAGGAGATCCGCCGGTTCGCGGCGGGCGAGCCGCCGCTCCACCCGGTGGTGGCCGACGACACGGAGCGCATCGCGTGACCGACGACACGGAGCGCACCGCGTGACCGGGATCCCGCCCCAACGACCGGGCCGGCGGATCACCGGCATGTCGGCCGTCCTCCTCCCGTTCGACGCCGCCGGGGATGTCGACTGGCCGGCCTTCGCCGCCGGGGTGGAGCGGACGGCGGCCGCCGGCCTCGTCCCCGCGGTCAACATGGACACCGGCTACGGCCCCTCCCTCGACCCGGCGACCCGGGCCGAGGTGCTCCGGGTCACCGCCTCGGTGCTGGCCGGGACCGAGGCGGTGCCCGGCTGGCCGTTCGTCGGCGGCGCCCACGTCGACGACCCGGCGCCGTCGTTCGACCCGGGCGCCCATCGCGCCGCCCTCGCCGAGGTCGCCGCGGCCGGCGGGGTGCCGATCCTGTTCCCCTCGGCCGGGTTGGCGGGCCTGCCCGACGGCGAGGTCGCCGGCGCCCATGCCGCGGCGGCCGGAGCCGTCGACCGGATGCTGGCGTTCGAGCTCGGTCGCCAGTTCCACCCTCTCGGCCGGATCTGGAGCCTGGCGACGTATGCCGCCGTGCTCGAGATCCCCCGGGTGGTCGGGGCCAAGCACTCGTCGCTGCGGCGGGGACCGGAGTGGGCGCGGCTCGCCGTGCGCGACGAGCGGCGCCGCGGGTTCCTGGTGCTCACCGGCAACGACCTGGCGATCGACATGGTCCGGTGGGGCAGCGACTATCTCCTCGGGCTGTCGACCTTCGCGCCCGACGCCTTCGCCCGGCGCGACCGGCTGTGGGCCGCCGGTGACGCCGGCGGCCTGGAGGTGGAGGACGCGCTGCAGGCGATCGGCGCCGTGGCCTTCCGCGATCCGGTGCCCGCGTACCGCCACGACGCCGCGCTCGCCTGGTGCCACCGCGGCTGGGCGGCGACCGACCGCGTCCACCCCGGCGGACCGACCCGGCCCGACGGCGAGGCTGACCTGGTGGCGACCCTGCTCCGGCGGCTCGACGACGCCGTCGCGGCCGCCCGCGGATGACCGAGCGGAGCGAGGTCCGGAAGCACAGTCGCCCTGTCGCCACGAAGTGGCGACGCGGTCAGTGGTGCGCCCGAAGGGTGCACCAGTGACCGCCACGGTCGCCGCGGGGCGGGGCGGCTGGACCTACGCCTGGGACCACCGGCGCAAGCCCCACGTCCACCCGCTGGCCACGCCCGCGGGGGTGGTACTGACCCGGGTCGAGCCGCCCGACCACCCGTGGCAGCGGGGCCTGTGGTTCGCGGTCAAGTACGTCGACGGCGACAACTTCTGGGAGGAGCTCGACCCTCCGGGCTACGGGGTCCTGCGCCACGATGGCGCCCCGGCCCGGGAGGTCGGCGACGCCACGCTCGCCGGCGACCTGGACTGGATCCGGCCCGACCGCCGGACCGTGGCCGTGCGCGAGCACCGGCGCCTCACCCACGTGCCTCTCGGCCCGGACGCGTACGCGGTCGACTGGGACGTCCGGCTCGTCCCCCCGGCCCGCACCGTCTTCGACCGGACGCCGTTCACCGGCACCTGGGGCGGCTACTCGGGCCTGGCGCTCCGGGGCCGGGCCGACTGGCGCGACACCCGGCTGTTGCTCGACGACGGCGTCGCCCGGGCCCGGGTCGCCCCCCACCGCTCCCGCTGGTGCGACCTGTCGGGCACCGCGGAGGGCCGGCCGGTGGGCGCGTGCATCCTCGACCACCCCGCCAACCCCGCCCATCCGGTGCCCTACTACGCCACCACCCGGGCCGGCGCCGGCTACGGCGACGGCTGGGCCAACACGGTGTACCCGGCGTTCCTCTGGGACGGACCGAGGACCGTGCCCGCCGGCGGAGAGCTGCGGCTGCGCTACCGGGTCGTCGTACACGACGGCGCGTGGGACCACGACCGGGCCGAGCGGGCCTGGCGCGACTGGGCCGGGCGACACCGGACCTGACCTGGTCCGCGACCGCGGGGTGGCTCAGGTCAGGTTCTTGACCGCCTGGTTCTGCCAGTTGGTGTTGGAGAGCAGCTCACGGGTGTCGACGAAGGCGCCCTTGGCGTGGGTGTCGCCCCGGAGCTGGTACAGCAGCCAGGCCGTGATGTACGCGGGGAAGCCGCCGCCCGTGCCCTGGATGGTGTTGTGCCCGGCGTTCCTGAGCACGCCTAGGGCGGCCGCGCCAGGCACCCGGTTGTAGTAACCGGTGAGCGTCGACGGCGACGCGATGAACCGGTCGTTCGAGCCGCCCACGAAGAACACGGGCCGCGTGATCTGAGCGGTGTCGTACTCGTGGCCGGGGCTGACCCAGATCTGGGCCGGCAGCGCGATGGGCACCAGGGTGGTGAACAGGCCGGGGTTGGCGATCACCGCCCGGGTCGAGCCGCCGGCGCCCTGGGAGTGCCCGACCGCGGCGATCTTCCCGGCGTCGAGCTTCTGGTAGTAGGGGCTGGCGGGCTGCCCGTTGGCGGCGACCATGGCCTGGGCGGCGGCCGTGATCTCGGTGCCGTAGCCGGTCGCGGTGCTGTTCGAGGCGACGACGACGAAGCCCCAGGAGGCGAGCCGGGTGAGCAGCCCGGAGTACTGGCTGGGCACGGCGTTGGTGCCGTTGCCCCACGAGACGATGGGGTGGCGGAACCCGCCGGCCCCGAGGTCGGTCGGGCGGTACACGCTGTAGGTCACGCCGCCGGCGTCGGTGATGCTGCCGGTGGTGACGGCCCACGACCCGTTGACGGCGTAGGTGCTCTCGATCGGGTAGGTGGCGGCGGCGGCCGGGGCGACGTCGACAACCCCGACCAGTCCGGTGGTGACGACGAGCGCGAGCGCGCCCGAGAGACGACGGAGTCGCAAGGTTCCCCCTTTGTCGTGCCCGCGGCGACGGCCCCAACGCTCCCGTCGCGGCACGGGGTGGCCCCGTGGCGGATCCCCGGGGCGGACGAGTTGCGGGCGGGACCGTAGTCGATCCGGCACGGTCCGGAGGAATGCGGAGGCGTGACGTACGTCTCACCTCGTCAGGGCGGACGTTGCAGCGCGGGGCGTCTGCGTTCGGCTACGGTTCGCGCTCAGGCCGTTGCGAGCGGATGACGACCGGAGGCGTCCGGTGGTCCCGCTCGGGCAGGAGCGGCCGTGACGCTGGGGAGACGTTCGTGAACGGTACGGGAAGGTCCAGACTTCGTTCGCGCGGCCGTGCCGCGGCCGCGCTCGCGGTGGTGGCCGTCGCCCTGGCGGCGTGCGGCGGCGGTGACGCCGGGGACGACGCCACCGCCGCCACCCCGTCGACGCTGCCGCCGTGCAGCGAGGAGCGCCACGTCGTGGCGTTCGACTTCTTCGGGACGATCAGCCTCGCCGACGCCGATGTGGCCGCGTGGGTGGGCGAGGAGGCCACGCCGCCGCCCGCCCGCCCGGGGGTGCCGGACGTGGCCGCGGCCTACCGCGCCCGGGGGTACGAGATCCTCTACATCACGACGGTGCCGACCGGCGTCACGGCCGGCGGCGTCCCGATCGGCGACGCGGTCACCGGCTGGCTCACCGAGAACGGGTTCCCGACGGGCCCGGGCACGGCCGTGTGGGTGTGGGACGGCAACTACACCCCGATGGAGGGCATCGCCAACGAGCTGGAGCGCCTGGCCGCGGAGGGCGCCACCGTCGATGCGGCGTACACCGACAACGAGGACAAGGCGTTCGCGTTCAAGACGGCGGTCCCGTCCGAGGAGGTCCACACGCTCGGTACGGGGGCTGCGGCGACCGGGACGGCGCCGGTCCCCGGCGACGACATGGTCACCCACGCCGCCGAGATCGCCCAGCGGCCGGCGGCATGCCGGGCCGCGTAGGTGCCGTGGGAGGATCGTGGGCCGACGACAGGAGAACGATGCCATGCCCGAACGCTGGACGAGACGCCACTTCCTGGTCCGGTCGGGCGCAGCCGCAGGGCTGCTGACCGTGGGCGGGACCAGCGCCCTGGCGTGCTCGGGCGACGACGACGGCGGAGGCGGAGGCGGCTCCGGCGGCGGCGCCGGGTCGGGTGGGGCCACGCCGGCCCCCGGGGAGATCGCAGACGGCCAGGTCCCGTCGGACGACACCATCTACGACTGGATCGGCGAGGTGTTCGACCAGGGCGTTCGCCGCCCCGGCTACCCGGCCGACGAGTGGGCCGAGGAGTGGATCGCCGACCGCTTCCGCGAGATCGGGTTGGAGAACGTGCGGCTCGAACCGGTGGCGGTCACCCGCTGGGAGCCGACGTCGTGGTCGCTGGAGGTGACCGCCGGGGGCGAGTCCCGTGAGCTGGACTGCTACCCCGTGCCGTACGCGGCGCCCGCCGCCGGCCTCCAGGCCGAGCTGGCGGCGTTCGACGCCGCCCACCCCGAGGCGGTGGCGGGCAAGGCGTCGCTCTACGACGTGCCGCTGCTCCGGCTCCCGGCCGACCTCCTGCTCACCGCCGGCAGCGCACCGGACGACACCACCGGCCGTCTCATCGACCCCGAAGGCACGCTGGTGGGCGCCGAGCACGTCATCCCCTTCGGAGCGGACTTCCAGGACGTCCTGGAGCCGTCGATCGAGGCGGGCGCCGCACTGTTCATCGGCACCCTCACCAACTACCCGGGCGACTCCCACAAGTACTTCGTGCCCTACGACGGCATCAGCCGGCCGCTGCCCGGCGTGTGGGTCAGCGGCAGCGACGGTGCCTGGCTGCGCGAGCGGCTGGCCGCGGGGCCGGTGCAGGTCACGCTCACCGTCGAGACCGAGACCCGCGACCACGAGTCCCACAACGTGGTCGGCGAGCTGCCGGGCGCCGACGACGAGATGCTGATCGTCGGGTCGCACCACGACGGGCCCTGGGCGTCCGCGGTGGAGGACGGCAGCGGCATCTCCCTGGTGCTGGCCCAGGCCACCTACTGGGCGGCGCTGGCCGCCGAGCGGCGGCCCCACCGGATGGTGTTCCTGCTCCAGGCCGGGCACATGTCGGGCGGCGCCGGGCTGCACGCGTACATCGAGGAGCACCGCGACGAGCTCGACAGCGTCGTCCTCGAGGTCCACCTCGAGCACGCCGCCCTGGAGTTCGCCGACACGTCGGGCGAGCTGGCCCCGACCGGCGAGCCGGTGCCCCGATGGTTCTTCACCAGCCGCCTGGCGCCGCTGGAGGCGGCCGTGTCCGAGGCGCTGACGACCGAGGGGCTCGGGCGCTCGATGATCCTGGCGCCCGACGCCTTCGGCACCCAGCCCCCCACGGATGGCGCGTTCTATTACACGGAGGGTGTGCCGGTGATGAACTTTCTCACCGCGCCCTTCTACCTGTTCGACGAGATGGACACGCTCGACAAGATCGACCACGACAACCTCGAGGCGCTCACCCGGGCCACGATCCGGATCATCGACTCGACCGCGGGGGTGTCCGCGGCGGAGATGCGGGCCGGCTGAGGGGCGGACGCCCGAGGAGCGACGATGCGCCGCGTACCGATCCGCCTCAAGCTGACCGGAGCCCTCCTGTTGCCGCTCGCGGCGCTGGTGGCGGTCACGTTCGCCGAGGTGTACGCGACGTCCTCCGAGCTGGGCGACGTGCGCAAGCAGACCGAGCTGGCCACGTCGACGGTCGGCCCGACCGGGCTCATCACGGCGCTGCAGAACGAGCGCGTGTGGACCGCGGTCGAGATCGTCGGACTGGCCGACCAGGTGGCGGTGCCGGTCGAGGGCTACGACGCCGTCCGGGCGGCCACCGACGAGGCGGTCGAGGCGCTGCGGGGCGAGCTGGCGTCCAAGTCCGCCGTCGTGGCCGAGGCCTACGACGAGGCGCTGGCCGGCCTCGACGGGTTGGGCCAGCTCCGGGCCGACGTCGACGCCAACGCGCTGCCCCGCGACCGCCGGAGCCTGGTGTTCGGCGACCTGATCTTCGCCCGGTACTCGACGCTGATCGAGGGGTTCCTCGACGCCACCGCCGGCCTGTCGCTGGGGGTGAGCGACGACGAGTTCCGCGCGGGCGCCGACCTGGCCGACACCACGACCCGCCAGATGGAGGTGATGGCCCAGCTGCTCAACACGGTCGTCACCGACGCCGGCTTCGACGGCATCACCACCGGGCCCGAGATCGCCCGGGTCGCCACCCTCAAGGCCGGGTTCGTCCGCAACGCCGGCGTGCTGCGGTCGGCGTCCGGGCCGTACGCCCGGATCGTCGCCGACCATTTCCCGCAGGAGCTCACCGACAACGTGATCGCCCAGGTCGACCGGGCGGTGGGAGCCGGGCCGATCGAGGACGTCCGCGGCATCGGGGCCGCCTTCTCCGCGTCCGAGGGCAAGGGCTACGACGCGCTCCAGCAGGCGGTCAGCGACGAGATCACCCGCCGGGCTGACGAGCTGAGCAGCGGCGCGGAGGCCCGCCAGCGGTGGATCGTCGCGCTGGCCGTCGTCGTCCTCGCCGCCGCGCTGGCCCTCACCTGGGGCGTGTCCCGCTCGATCACCGGGCCACTACGGTCGCTGACCGCGCAGGCCAAGGCCCTGGCCGGCCGGCGGCTGCCCGACGCCGTCGCCCAGGTGCTCGGGACGCCGCCCGGCGAGGACGTCACGCTCCCGACGGTCGAGCCGGTGCAGGTCGACACCGGCGACGAGGTGGCCGACGTGGCCGCCGCGCTCAACACCGTGCAGGACACGGCGCTCGACCTGGCGGTCGAGCAGGCGGTGCTGCGCCGCAACCTCGCCGACAGCTTCGTCAACCTCGGGCGCCGGAACCAGAACCTGCTGAGCCGCCAGCTCGACTTCATCACGGAGCTCGAGAGCAGCGAGACCGACCCGACCACCCTCCAGAACCTGTTCCTGCTCGACCACCTCGCCACCCGGATGCGCCGCAACGCGGAGTCGCTCCTGGTCCTGGCCGGGATCGACCCACCCCGCCAGTGGGCGGCACCGGTCGGGCTGACCGAGGTCATCCGGGCGACGCTGGGCGAGGTCGAGGACTACCAGCGGGTCCGGGTGCGCACCGCCGACCCGATCGCGGTGACCGGCTCGGCCGCGGCCGACCTGGCCCACATGCTGGCCGAGCTGGTGGAGAACGCGCTGGTGTTCTCGCCCGCCGGCGCGAACGTCGACATCCACGGCAGCACGTTCGACGGCGGGTACCGCCTGGCCGTGGCCGACACCGGCGGAGGGCTGCCGCCGGACGTCGTCGACGCCGCCAACCGCCGCCTCGGCGGGTCCGAGAGCTTCACGGTCGCGCCGTCGAAGTACCTGGGCCACTACGTCGCCGGCCGGCTCGCGGCCCGGCACGGGATCCGGGTCTGGCTCGAGTCGATGCCGGGCTCCGGCGTGATCGCGATGGTCGACCTGCCGCCCCACCTCGTCGCCGAGGCCGTGGGTCCGCACCCTGCCCCGCCGCCCCCCGGCTCGGCGGCCGCATGGGCCGCGCCGGCAGCCCGGTCCCGGACGCCCGGCCCCGCGCCCGACCTCACCGCCGGTCCCGGCCCCGACCTCACCGCCGGCGCCGGGCCCGACCTGCGGCCGCACCGGCCGCCGATGGCCCCGACCCACAAGTCGTAGGGCCCATAAGGGCCAGGTCGCGATTCCTTTCCCGCCGGCGCCGGTCTGCATACGTGACCGGACACGCCGACGACGGAGGCACCACGGACCGATGCCGAGCAAGCAGTCGCAACCGCTGATCGACCACTACCGGCTCAGCAACCAGCGGGCCGCCAGGGTCCCGCCGCTGCCCCTGGACGAGGCACGCGACCTCGGCGAGCACTGGGGCGACGTGACCGCCGAACCCGGCGGCGTCGACTACCTCGAGCTGGACGCCGGCGGCGTCCCGGCCATGTGGGCGGTGCCCCACGAGGCCGACCCGAGCCGCGCCCTCCTCTGCCTCCACGGAGGCGGCTTCGTCAGCGGCTCGATGTACACCCACCGCAAGATGTTCGCCCACCTGGCCCGCGCGGCCGGGGTCCGCGCGCTCGTCATCGACTACCGCCGCACCCCCGAGCACCGGTACCCGGCCCCGCTCGACGACGCGGCGGCGGCCTACCGGTGGCTGCTGGACCAGGGCGTGCCGCCCGACCACATCGCCGTCACCGGCGACTCGGCGGGCGGCGGCCTGACGATCACGACGATGCTGCGGGCCCGCCAGCTGGGGCTGCCGCTGGCGGCGGCGCTGATGCCGCTGTCGCCGTGGGTCGACATGGAGCTGACCGGCGGCACGATGGCGACCAACCGCGCCACCGACGTCCTGTTCGGCGGCGACACGCCGATGGACATCGGGGCGCTGGTCGA
>JBKPHT010000183.1:0-2808 GCA_046730015.1 Actinomycetota bacterium | reverse complement strand
CGGCCGCGGCGGCGCCCGCCAGCTCGGCGACCGTGCGGCGGATCGTGGCGCAGACCGCCTGGGCGTCCTCCGGCGTCGCGGTGCGGCCCGTGCCGATGGCCCAGATCGGCTCGTAGGCGATCACCAGCCCGCCGACCCGCTCGGGCGACACGCCGGCCAGCCCGGCCCGCACCTGGCCGGTGACCTTGGCCTCGGTGGTGCCCCCCTCCCGCTCGTCGAGGGTCTCCCCGACGCACAGGATCGGCGTCATCTCCCACCGCAGCACCGCGTGCACCTTGCGGTTGACGGTCTCGTCGGTCTCGCGGAACAGCTCCCGCCGCTCGGAGTGCCCGACGATCACGTAGCGCACGTCGAGCTTGGCCAGCATGGCGGGCGAGATCTCGCCCGTGAACGGTCCCTGGTCCTCCCAGTGGCAGTCCTGGGCGCCGATGGCCATCGGCACCGGCTCGTTCTCGGCCAGGAAGTACACCTGCACCGTGCGAATGTCGCTGAACGGCGGGTGGATCGACACGTCGGTGGACGCGTAGTCCTCCTCGCCCAGCTCGTACACCAGCTTCTGCACCAGCGCCGTGGCCTCGAAGTGGTTGAGGTTCATCTTCCAGTTGCCGCTGATCAGCGGCTTGCGGTCGGCCATCGTCAGCCCTCCCACTCGCCACGGAGGGCGGCGAGGCCCGGCAGGTCGCCCTGCTCCAGCAGCTCCAGCGAGGCGCCGCCGCCGGTCGACACGTGGTCCACCCGGTCGGCCAGGCCGAACTGGGCCAGCGCGGCGGCGCTGTCGCCGCCGCCGACCACCGTGAACCCGCTCGTCTCGGCCACGGCCTTGGCCACCGCCCGGGTGCCGGACTCGAACCGCGGGTCCTCGAACACGCCCATCGGCCCGTTCCAGAACACGGTCCGGGCCTCGGCGATACGGTCGCCGAAGTCGGCCGCGGTGCCCGGGCCGATGTCGACCCCGGTCCAGCCGTCGGGCACGGACGTGCCGACCTGGCGGACCTCGCCGCCGGCGGCCGGGTCCATGAGCTTGCCACCCGACCCCAGCGCGGTGATGTCGCTGGGCAGCACCAGGCGGTCGCCGTGCTCGTCGAGCAGCCTCCGGCAGGCGTCGACCATGTCGTCCTCCCGCAGGCTGGCACCGGTGCCGTTGCCCAGAGCGGCCAGGAACGTGAAGCACATCCCCCCGCCGATGAGCAGCTGATCGGCCACGCCCAGCAGGGCCTCGATGACCTTGAGCTTGTCGCTCACCTTCGACCCGCCGAGGATGGCCACGAACGGGCGCCGCGGGTCGGTCCGCAGGCCGAGCAACACCTCGACCTCCCGGGCCAGCAGCCGCCCCGCGGCCGACGGCAGGAACTGCGGCGGCCCGACGATCGAGGCATGGGCTCGGTGGGAGGCGCCGAACGCGTCGTTGACGTACGCGTCGAAGCCGTCGACCAGCTTGGCCACGAAATCCGGCGAGTTCGCCTCCTCGCCCGGGTCGTAGCGCAGGTTCTCGAGCAGCTCGACGCCGGGGGCCAGCTCGGCCAGCCGCTCCCGGACCGGCTGGACCGAATACCGCGGGTCGGGTCTGCCCTTGGGTCGGCCGAGGTGGGTGCAGGCCACCACCGCGGCGCCCTGGCCGGTGAGCCACCCGATGGTGGGCAGCGCGGCCCGGATGCGGAGGTCGTCGACGATCTCGCCGTCGCGCAGCGGGACATTGAAGTCGGCGCGCAGGAGCACCCGCTTGCCGGCGAGGGGCGGCAGGTCCTCGAGGACCGGGACGCGACCGGGCACGTCAGCCCTGGTCGGCGGCGCCGACCATCTGCACGATGTCGACGAGCCGGTTGGAATAGCCCCACTCGTTGTCGTACCAGCCGAACACCTTGACCAGGTTGCCGATCGACTGGGTGAGCTTGCTGTCGAACGTGCAGGAGGCGGCGGAGCCTACGATGTCGGTGGAGACCAGCGGCTCTTCGGAGTAGTCGACCACCGCGGCCAGGGGGCCGGACTCGGACGCTGCCCGGAACGCCTCGTTGACCTCGTCCACCGTGACCTCCCGGGCCAGCACCCCGGTGAAGTCGGTGAGCGAGCCGTCGGCCACCGGCACCCGGATGGACTGGCCGTCGAGGCGGCCCTTCATGGCCTCGAGCACCAGGCCCGTCGCCCGGGCGGCGCCGGTGGAGGTCGGGACCAGGTTGATCGCCGCGGCCCGGGCCCGGCGCGGGTCCTTGTGGGGGCCGTCCACCAGCATCTGGTCCCCGGTGTAGGCGTGGATGGTGGTCATGAGCCCCGTCTCGACGCCGAAGGCGTCGTCGAGCACCTTGACCATCGGGACGAAGCAGTTGGTGGTGCACGACGCGCCCGAGACGACCTTGTGGGTGGCGGCGTCGAAGGTGTGGTCGTTGACGCCGACGACGAACGTGGCGTCGGCGCCCGACGACGGCGCCGACACGACGACGACCGGTGCCCCGGCGTCGAGGTGGAGGGCGGCCTGGTCGCGGCTGGTGAAGATGCCGGTCGACTCGACCGCGACGTCGACCTCGAGCTCGCCCCACGGCAGCTCCTTGGGGTCGCGCACTGCGAAGACCTTGAGCAGGTCGCCGTCGACCTCGATGCCGTCGAGGGTGGGCGCGATGTCGTAGTCGAGCCGGCCGAGGACCGAGTCGTACTTGAGCAGGTGGGCCATCGTCTCGACCGAGGCGATGTCGTTGACGGCGACGAAGTCGATGTCTGCCCCCGCCTTCTTCGCCGCCCGGAAGAAGTTGCGCCCGATGCGGCCGAAGCCGTTGATCCCCACTCGGATGGTCATCTCGTGCCCTCTCTCTTGGTCTC
>JBKPHT010000182.1:0-3078 GCA_046730015.1 Actinomycetota bacterium | reverse complement strand
GCGGCGAGCCTCGTCGAGCACCAGGTCGTCGAGGTCGACGGGCTGGCGGCGGAGGGCGAGACCGTGCTCGTCGGCGCGGGCGAGGACCAGGAGGTCGTCGACGAGCCGTTGGAGGCGCAGGGCCTCGGCCAGCACGGTGGCGGCCAGCGCGTCCGTGGTGGTCGACCCCGGGTGGCCGCGGGCGACCTCGGCGTGCTGCCGGATGGTGGCGATGGGCGAACGGAGCTCGTGAGAGGCGTCGGAGACGAACCGCCGTTGCCGGTCCTGGGATCGCTCCAGGCGGTCGAGCATGCGGTTCATCGTGTCGGCCAGGCGCGTGATCTCGTCGTCGGAGCGGGGGAGGGGCACCCGCCGGCCGAGGTCGGTCGCCGAGACGGCGTCCGCGGTCGCCCGGATCTCCTCCACAGGGGCGAGCGACCGACCCACCACGCGCCACGTGATGATCGCGACGACCGCCACCAGCAGCGGCAGGCCGATGGCGAGCAGGCCGGTCACCACGGTCGAGGACTCCTCGGCGACCTCGAGCGTGGAGGCCACGATGACGGTGCGGGGGCCGCCGGGCGCGTCGGCCCGGGCGCTGACGGCGAGGAAGCGCTCGTCGGCGCCGGGCACGTCGACGACGGTCGATTCGCCCGGTGACGGGTCGTCGACGAGCGGATCGTCCCCCGCGGCGCGGGCGGTGGGGTTCGCCGCGATCACCCGGCCGTCGGCGTCGAGGACCTGGGCGGCGGTGTCGTCGTCGTCGTTGGTGACGACATCTGGCGTCTCGCCCGCCTCCAGCACGTCGGCTGCTGCGTCGGCCTGCTGGCGGACCGAGCGCTCCACGCCGCGGGTCAGCGCGGCGCGCAGGGTGGCCACGAGGATCACTGCCCCGATCACCAGGGTGACGCCCACCACCAGCGTCGCGATGAGCGTGGTCCGGACGCGCACGGTGCCGAGCCGGGCTCGCCCCCGGGCCCGCCGCCGGCCGCCGGTCGGGCGCTCAGCCTCCATCGCCGGCCAGCCGGTAGCCGGCGCCGCGCACGGTCTCGATGGCCTGGCGCCCGAAGGGCCGGTCGATCTTGTTCCGCAGCCGGCCCACGTAGACCTCGACGATGTTGGGGTCGCCCTCGAAGCTGTCGTCCCAGACGTGGTCGAGCACCTCGCGCTTGGACACCACCTCGTCCTTCCGGCGCAGCAGGTACTCGAGTATCGCCAGCTCGTTCGGGGTGAGCTCGACCGGCTGCCCGCCCCGCCAGGCCCGGCGCTGGGCGAGGTCGACGCGCAGGTCACCGGCATCGAGGGTCACCGGGCGGGTGCGCTGGCGGCGCCGCATCATCGCCCGCAGGCGGGCGACGAGCACCGCGTGGGAGAACGGCTTGGACAGGAAGTCGTCGGCCCCGGTGTCGAGCGCCTCGACCTCGTCCCACTCGCCCTCCTTGGCCGTGAGCACCAGGATCGGCGTCCACACGCCCTCGTCCCGCAGGGCGGAGCACACCCGGTAGCCGTTCATGCCCGGCAGCATCAGGTCGAGGACGATGGCGTCGTAGGCCTGCTCGCGGGCCCGCCACAGCCCGTCCAGCCCGTCATGGGCCAGGTCCACTGCGTAGCCCTCGGCCTCGAGCCCGGCTCTGATCCCTTCCGCCAGCCGCCTCTCGTCCTCGACGACCAGAACTCGCACGCCCTCGACGCTAGGGACTTCTCCGGAGACTCCGCAGCGCCGGCGGTTCAGCGCACTGTCAGATCGACGCCGCCCCGGTCGCCACGGGCTCGGGCCGCCGGGCGGCAGGCGCCGACCTCGGCTCCCGCAGGAACAGCACGAGCACGGGCACGAGGTAGGCGAGGTAGGCCACCACCTGCTCGACGGAGGGTCGGGGGTCCCAGCCGAACATCGCGGCGAGGAACCTTCCGGTCTCGGTCGACTGGGTCAGCCACCCGTGACCGGTCAGGTCGTACACGCCGTTGAGGTTGGCCGATCCGAGATCGCCCGCAATCTGCAGGTACAGGACCGTACGGGAGACGAGACCTGCCGCGAAGACGATCAGGACGACGCCGGTCACACGGAAGAACGCCTTGAGCGGCAGGCTCCTGCCGCCGGCGTAGACGAGAGCGGCGAGGGCGCTGGCGATCGCCAGCCCGATCAGCGCGCCCACGAGGACGTCCCACCCGGCCTCCTCCGTGGCCGCCGCGATCAGGAACAGCGCAGCCTCGATCCCCTCCCGCAGCACCGCCAGCAGCGCGACCGCCGTCACCGCCCGCTGGACGCTCGTGCTGGCGATCGCGGCGTCGACCCTGGCCTCCAGATCGCCCTTGATCGCGCGGCTCTGGCGTCGCATCCAGAACACCATCCACGTCAGCACGGACAGGGCCAGGAGCGAGATGGCCGCGAAGGACCGCAGCCGGGCCGCGCCCTCCAGGTTCCCGATCGTGACGTGCACGACCACCCCGACGACGACCGAGATGGCGGCCGCGATGACGACGCCCTGCCAGACCGCACGGCCGAGGTCGAGGCGACGGATACGGCGGAGGTAGGCGAAGACGATGGCGACCACGAGCGCGGCCTCGAAGCCTTCACGCACCATGATCAGCAGGGATGTCCCCATACATTAAGCAACGCTAATACCTCGGTCGGCCGCGTGCGACCGCCGCCCGCACCGGTGCGTTCAGCGCACGGTCAGTTCAGGCCGGGGGGCTTCAGCGTTCTTTCAGCCAGGTGGTGCGATCCTGACTGGGTCCGGACCCGGAGGAGACCACGAGTGACGCAGGTGCGACCGCCGACCGAGCCGGCGAGAGCGGACGAGCTCGCCGACGTCGAGGCCGGGAGACGCGTCCGGCAGGGCACCGCGGGACATCATCGGCCGGCCGGGTCGTTCGCGCGTCTCCGCCGCCGCTGGCCGGCACTGACGCCGGCGGTGGCGCTGGTTCCCGTGGTGCTCGGCATCGCCGCGATGGTCGACGGCGGACGCCTGCTGATCTGGGACGCACCGATCACCGATGCCGCGGTCGCGCACCGCACCCCGTGGCTCGACGACCTCGCGCTGGCGGCATCCCGGCTCGGCTCGTGGGCCGTGGTCTTCCCGGTCGCCGCCCTCCTGGCCT